>LNEO01000249.1 GCA_001465015.1 Deltaproteobacteria bacterium Ga0077539
ATCTACGGCGCAGGAGACACCGTCGGCTTCGTGCTCCACGGACACGGAACGGGTGCGCTGAAAGCTGCCGTTCGCGCACACCTGGACCGTTCGCCACACGTCGCCAAAGCGCGCGCCGCGGACGGCGAGGACGGCGGCGACGCCTTCACGGTGTTCTGGGTGAAGTGAGCTGAACGCCCCGGTTTCGCGAAGCGATTACCGGCTGTGGTAGGTTAGCGGTCGTTTCTTCGGAGGAGCCACCGCAACATGCCCATCCCTTCATCGTCCAAAGCGGGCGGCGCTCGCGCGCTGTCGCCAGGTCTCGCAATCTCGTGCGCGCTCGTCTCGACGCTCGCCGTCGCCTGTGGTGATCCGCCAGTGCCAGCAGACGTCGTCAGCGATCGTCGCGTGGACACAGGCGCGGAGATGGACTCGGGCGTCGCGCCGATGGACACAGGCGTCGCGCCGATGGACACGGGCGTCGCGCCGATGGACACGGGCGTCGCGCCGATGGACACGGGCGTCGATGTGCCGCCGTCGACCGCCTGTTGCCGGGCTTTTTCGCTGGCCAACCAAGGGATGTGCGACGGCGTCGAGTCGCAGGGCTCGATGATGTGCAACAACTTTGGCGACGGCACGACCTGCGCGTGGAGCCTCGAGAGCCGCTGCAACGACTCCGGCGTCGACACCGGCGTGACGCCTCCCAACTGTTGCCTCGCCATCAACGCAGTCAACGCAGACCTGTGCCGCGTTCAATCGCCGTTCGGTCGGGACATCTGCAATCGCGTGAGCGGCGGCGGAACCTGTGTCTGGAGCGGATCCATGGTGTGCAACCCGCCGGTCGACAGCGGCGTCCCGATGGACAGCTCGACGGCCGACACGGGCGTCGACGCGCGGATCGATACGGGCGTCGACACAGGCGTCGACGTGCGCGTCGACACAGGCGTCGACGTGCGAACGGACAGCGGCATCCCGAGCTGCTGCCTCGCGCGCCTCGGCAGCCGCGGGACGAATTGCCGCACGTACCCCACGTCTCCCACCTGCGCGGTCCAGACTGCGCTGACGTGCGTGTGGTCCACCACGCCGCTCTGTACGAGCACCCTCGGCCTCGCGGGAGCGTGCTGCATCCCACGGCTGAGCACGATCTTCAACGCGACGTGCGGCAACTTGTCGAGCGCCGCGACCTGCGGAGGCAACGCGAACTGCCAGTGGCGCTGCCCGTGAAGAACTACTCCCAGAGCACGCGCTTCTTCTGGCGGTAGAAGTCTTCGACGCGATCGACGTAGCGCGCTTCGATCGGGCCGCGACGGATCTTCATCGTCGGCGTGAGCATCCCGTTCTCGATGGTCCAAGGCTCGGCGACGAGCAGCAGAAACTCGAGCTGCTCGTGCGGGTCGATCTCCTGGTTCACCCAGTCGAGGTGAGCCGCGAGCGAGGTCTCGAGTTCGCGCTTCTTTCCCGGGTCTTTGCGGGCGGCTTCGTTGAGGACGACCAACGCGTACGGCTGTCCCTGGCCCTCTCCGGTCACGCACACCGACTCGATCGCGTCGTGCTGCAGCAGCCGATTCTCGATCGGAACGGGCGCGACGTACTTGCCCTTGCTGGTCTTGAAGAGCTCCTTCACGCGGCCGGTGATGCGGAGCCGTCCGAGCTCGTCGATCTCGCCGCGATCACCAGTTTTCAACCACCCGTCGTCGGTGAAGGTCTGCCGCGTGAGCTCGGGTTCTTTGTAGTAGCCGAGCATGGTGCCGGGGCCCTTGACCTGCACTTCGCCGTCGGGCGCGATGCGGTGCTCGACGCCCTGGTAGGGCTCTCCGACGTAGCCCGGTCGGGCTCGACCCGAGCGCGTCGCGTGGGAGCACCCGAAGTTCTCGGTCATGCCGTAGCCCTCTGCGATCTCGAGGCCGAGCGATCGATACCAATCGATGAGCGTCGACGGGATCGGCGCCGAGGCGGACGCGGCGATCTTGCAGTACCCCAAGCCGAGTCCGTCGAGGATGCGCTTGCGCACGATGTCGCGAACGATCGGGATGCGAAGCAGCTTCGCGAGCTTTTCGCTTGGCAATTTCGCGGCGACTCCGCCGTGAAACTTTTGCCAGAGCCTCGGAACCGACGCGAACAGCGTAGGCCTGGCGCGCCGAAGGTCCTCGAGAAACGTGTCCAAGCTGTCCGCGAAGAAGAGCTCCGCGCCGGTGTGCAAGAAGCCCATCTCGACGAGCACGCGCTCGTACACGTGCGCGAGCGGCAGGTACGAGAGCACGCGGTCCGTCGGCCCGACGGGGTAGAGCACGAACAGCCCCTCGGTCGCGGTCGTCATGGTGCGAAACGAGTGCATGACGCCCTTGGGCGTTCCGGTGCTGCCCGAGGTGTAGATGATCGTCGCGCACTCGTCGGGGTCCCACGACGCGAACGCTTCTTTGCGCGGGAAACGCTCGAGGATGTCGCCCCATCGCACGTCGCCCGGCTGCGCGACGGCGAGCGGCATGCGAATGCGCGGGAGCTCGTCGTCGACGCCTGCGCGGATCTCCGCCGGGTCATCGAGCTTGCCCATGAACACCGCGCGCGCGCCGCTGTGGTCGATGATCTTGGCGACCGAGCCCCTCGACAGCGTCGGATAGACCGGAACCGAAATGTGGCCGGCGATCCAGATCCCGAGGTCGGCGATGATCCACCAGATCGTGTTCTTCGACGCCAGCGCGATGCGCGTGCGCGGCTCGAATCCCAGCGAGTCGAGGTAGCTCGCCACGCGACGCGCCTGGTCGAGCACGCGGCCCCACGTAAACTCTTCGACCGCGCCGCCGCCGATCGGCTGCGTTGCGATGCGGTGGTCTCGCGCCCGTCGCTCCCACGCGAGCGCCCAATCCAACGGTGTTTCGTTTGGCATTCGTCGAGCGACGCTACCGCGACTGGCGCCACAGGCGCTCGACGATGTGAGCCGCCCCGACAGATACTCAATGACCGATGGTCATGCTGTAAATATTCTAGCGAATCAGAATTGCCTGGCGCGCGTTGCCTCGCCCACAGTGGGAGCGCATCGAACAGCGACCGATCACAGCCTGGTCCACACGCATTTTTTCTGCGTGTACGAGTCGAAGGCCGCCGGAGAGAGGTCCCGTCCCCAGCCGCTCTGCTTGTACCCGCCGAACGGCGCCGCCGTGTCGAACTGGTCGTACGTGTTGAGCCACACGACGCCCGCTCGAATCTTGCGGGCGAGCGCGTGGGCTCGCGCCGTGTCGCGCGTCCAGACGCTCGCGGCGAGCCCGTATCGCACGCCGTTTGCGCTGGCGATCGCCTCGTCGACCGAGTCGAACGGCATGCACGCCAGGACCGGGCCGAAGACCTCTTCTTGCTCGAGCTCGCTGCCCGGTCGCACGTCGGCGAACACCGTCGGACGCAAGAAGAACCCAGCTCCATTCGCGCCCGCGGTGTCGCGCTCGCCGCCGACGACGAGCCTCGCGCCGGCCTCGATCGCGCGCGCGACGAAGCCCATCGCGTTGTCGAGCTGCGTCGAGGAGACCAGCGGTCCCATCTCCGTCGACGGGTCGCGCGGGTCGCCGACCTTGATGCGCGAGGCGCGCTCGGCGACGCGCTCGACGAACGAGTGATAGATCGATCGATCGATCAAGAGCCGCGATCCGGCCGAGCAGACCTCGCCCTTGTTCGAGAAGATCCCCCAGACGCAGGCCTCGACCGCTTCGTCCAGGGGCGCGTCGGCCAGGATGATTTGTGGTGATTTGCCGCCGAGCTCGAGCGAGAGCGTCTTGAGATTGCTCTCGGCGCTCGCGCGAAGCAGCGCCCGCGCGGTGCGCGTGGACCCGGTGAACGCGATGTGATCGACCGCGAGGTGCCGCGAGAGCGCGTCGCCCGCGACCGCGCCGAGGCCGGGGATCACGTTGAGCACTCCGGCGGGGATCCCAGCGTCTCGCGCGCACTCGGCGAGCATGAGCGCCGAGGCCGGCGTGAGCTCGCTGGGCTTGAGCACGACGGTGTTTCCTGCGGCCAACGCAGGACCGAGCTTCCACGCCGTGAGCGAGAGCGGAAAGTTCCAAGGAACGATCGCCGCCACGACGCCCAGCGGCTCGCGAAGCGTGTACGTCAGGAAGTCGCCGCGCACAGGCAGCGTCTCGCCCGAGAGCTTGTCCGCGAGCGACGCGAAGTACTGCAGCGCTCCGGCCGCGGCCGAGACGTCCTCGGCGAGCGCGTCTCGGTAGAGCTTTCCGTTCTCGTGGGTCTCGACCAACGCGATCGCCTCGCGCCGCTCGAGCAGCTTTTCGCCAAAGCGCCTCACGATCTTCGCCCGCGACGCGGCGCTCATCGTCGGCCACTTCGTCTGGTCGAACGCCGCGCGCGCGGCCTGCACCGCCCGCTCGACGTCCTCTGCGCTCGCGCAGGGGGCGCGGTAGCACACGCGCCCGTTCGACGGGTCCACGACGTCGATCGTCGCACCGCCGCCCGGATCGACGAACTCCCCGTTGATGAACAGCTTCGCCGCCGGAAATTCTGCCTTCATCGACCTCGCGTCCGTCATGGCTGCGCAGAGTTGTACACTGCCGTACGCTCACGCTCTGCCGTGCGATCGCTCTTTCGACAGCTGTGCGAAGCGCTCGTCGCGCTCTATTTTCCCTCCCGCGTCGTCGCCAACCAAGAGCGGATTCCGTCCAGCGGGCGGATCATGCTCGTGGCCAACCATCCCAACGGCCTGCTCGACCCGATCGTGCTGCGGATCATGACCGGCGTGCCCGCGAGGTTTCTCGCGAAGAGCACCCTGTTCAAGGGCGCGTTCTTTCGCTTCGCGATGGGCGCCTTCGGCGCGATTCCTGTGTTTCGACGGCAAGACGCGGCCGAGGGCGAGGCCTCTCGCGACGGCAACGAGCGCACCTTCGCGCTCTGCCGCGAGGCGCTGGCCGCTCGCGAGCCCCTCGCGCTGTTTCCCGAAGGGGTCTCGCACGCTGACTCGCAGCTGCAGCCCTTGAAAACAGGTGCTGCGCGTATTGCGCTCTCGGCTGACGCCGAGCTCGGCCCCTTCGCGGACCTCGTCGTCGTCCCGGTGGGCCTCGAGTACGAGTCGCGATCGACCTTCAGGTCCCGCGTGCTCGCCGTCGTGGGCGAGCCGATTTCCGTCGCGGACTATCGCGCAGCGTACTCGGAAGACCCGCGCGCGGCCGTCGAGACGCTCACCGAGACCATCGGCCAGCGCCTGCGCGCGATCGTCGTTCAGGCGAGCACCCGCGCGGTGCTCGACGGCGTCGCGCGCGTGGCGGTGTGGACCGGCGATCCTTCGCTTCGAGACGAGCTCGATGCCCGTCACCGACGAGCCGCGCAGCTCTCGGACGCCTTTGCCAGGCTCGAGGCCGACTCGCCCGAGCGAGCCGAAACGCTCGTCCGCGAGGTGCGCGAGTACGACAGGATCCTGCGAGCGCTTGGCGTCGAGGACCCCTGGGGGCTCGAGGTCGGTCGGGTGCGCTGGTCCGTCGCCCTTCGCGTGGCCGCGAGGCTCGTCGCGATGGCGCCGTTCGCGGCGATCGGCGCTCTCCTCGGCTGGGCGCCCTATCGCCTCGTCGGTGTGATCGCCGCGCGATACACCAAGCACGAAGACGTCCTGGGAACCGTGAAGCTCCTCGGCGGAATGCTCTTCGTCGGCGTCGCGTGGCTCATCGAGGTGCTCTTCGCGCTGCTGCGCTTCGGGCCGCTCGCGGCGCTGTTGGTGCTCGTCCTCGCGCCGCTCGGCGGCTATCTCGCGCTGCGATTCGACGAAGAGCTCTCGCTCTCGCTCACCGCGCTGCGGCACGCGTTGATCCGAACCCGACGACCCGACATCGTCGACCGCCTCGCCGCTCGCCGCTCGTCGCTGGCCGAGAACGTCTCCGCCGAGCTCGACCGCGTGTTGCGCGAGAGCAACTGATCGTTGCGCAGATCGCAGCGCGATAGACGCTGGTGCCCTCGCTGCGCTGAGCCACAATCGAGGCAACCAACCATGAGCGACGAAGACTCTCGCGACCCACAGGGACTCTCACGCCGGGGCGCGCTCGCGACCGCAGCGATCGCCGGCGTTGCCGTGGCGGGAGCAACGACGCTCTCGACCAGCGGGCCCGCGCCGACAGCGGCAGCGCAGGGCGCGGGAGCCAGTCGCGCGACGACGGGCGGCGCTCGAACACGGATGCCCGTGATCAACGTTCCCCACGGCGGCGGGCCGTGGCCGTTCGCCGAGCTGGGGTTCTCTTCGCGCGAAGAGTCCGATGAGCTTCGCCGTTATCTGAGCGGGATTTCATCGCTCGTGGCGACGCGTCCGACCGCCCTCCTCGTGCTCTCTGCGCATTGGGAAGAGAGCGTTCCGACGATCATGACCGCCGCGAGACCTCCGTTGTTGTTCGACTACTCCGGCTTTCCCGAAGAGACCTACCGGCTCACCTGGCCTGCTCCCAACAGCCCCACCGTCGCCTCGCGGGCCGAGTCGCTCTTGCGCACCGCGGGCTTTCGCACGGCCACCAACGACTCGCGCGGATACGACCACGGCACGTTCGTCCCACTGAAAGTGGCGTTTCCTGACGCGACGATGCCGGTCGTGCAGGTCTCGCTCAAGGCCGGACTCGACCCCGAAGAGCACCTCGCGATGGGACGAGCGCTCGCGCCCCTTCGAGACGAAGGCGTGCTGATCGTGGGCAGCGGAATGAGCTATCACAACATGCGCGGCTTCGGCGGGCGCGGCCGCGCCGTGGCCGAGGCCTTCGATCAGTGGCTCCGCGAAGCCGTGCAGAGCGAGCCCGCCACCCGCGATCGACTCTTGCGCGAGTGGTCCCGCGCGCCAAACGCGCGAGAGGCGCACCCGCGCGAAGAGCACTTGATTCCGCTCATGGTGATCGCGGGTGCAGCCGGGTCCGATCGCGGAAGCGTGCCGTACAACGGGACGTTCGCCGGCGTTCGCCTCAGCGCCCATCACTTCGGGTGAGCGATACGTCCTCTAGAAGACGCTCGCTGCGTTGGTGTCGATCACGAGCACCACGAACGCGAGCAACAGCGCGGTCACTCCGCCGATGGCGAGCGCGGCCTTCGATTGGTTCTGCGCCGCGAGAACGCTCGCGATCCCGCCGCCGAGCGCCCCGATGACGAGCGCGAGGAGCGTCGGCCCCCGTTGGAGCGAGAACACGTCCGCTCCCTGTCCGACGCTCTTGCGCGCGACGATGAGCCCGATCGCGCCGCCGATCACGATGCCGAGCATGAATCGGCCGAGCACTCGAGTTCCCATGTTGGTGGTGTTGCGACGAGACTACACCGCCAGAGCACCCCACCACAGGTGGGGCTCTTGCCAGCTCACCTCGACCAGCCGCGTGTTGTCCGCGTAGGGGCCGAGCGCGCTGAACATCGAGAGCTGCGCTTCTGCCGCGCGATCGAGCGCCGCGAGGCTGATCCCGAGAGGTCCGTCCGCGTTCGCGACGCTCAACGCGTAGCGCGCGCACTCGAGGTCGTCGCGCTGGCGAACCCAGCGCCGCGCCATCCCCGCGAGGGCAGGGTGCTCCTCGTCCGCTGCCCGCGCGAGCGCTTCGAGCGCAGCCCTGACGCGAGCGACCTCGCGGTCGGCGTCTCGAAGAACGTCTGTGATGCTCGCGCCCTTCGGCCACCACGCAGCGATCATCTTGCGCGGAGAAGGCAGCGTCGCGCGCCCGTCGATCACCGACGCGACCAGGGCGGACGGCGCTTCTGCACGCTCGTTGTGCAGTCGACCGACGAGGCCCAGCGCCGCCGCAAACGAGTGGGCTCCGCCGCGCTCGGCGAGCTCGCCGGCCTCAGCGACCAACCACTCGTCCAGCTCGAGCCCGTCGAACACCGCGCGAATCTCCGACTCGTGCGGGCTCTTCCACCGCTCGACCACGGTGAGGCTCGCGAGCGCGCGAGCCGAGAGCGGCGAGAGCTCCTGCGCTTCGACCTCGTCCGTGGCCAGCGCATCGAGCGCCAGCCTGGCGTCTTCGACAGAGAGCAGCCTCGCTCCGACCCTCAGCGCGCTTCCTTCGGTCGCCATGAACAGAAGCGAGTCGACGCCCACCCTGCGCGCTGCGCCGACGACGGCCGCCGAGCACACCTGCGCGCCCTCGACGCGAACGAGCTCGGGCTTGGAGCGCGAGCGCGCGAAGCTCAGCCCAGGCGAGAGCTCTTCGGGCCAGCCGATCGGCTCGAACCCAGCAGGGTCCACCTCTCCGCGGGCGAGGATTGCGTCGAGCGGTTCATTCGAGTCGCGGTCAGCGCGGTCGGACCAGGGGATCGACGCCAGCTCGCCGAGCGCGGCGTCTCGTGAGATTCCGAGGCGGTCGAGGAGATTTCGAGAGGCCATGGTGCGGGGCATTCCTTCGGCCGGACCGTGAAGGGAGCGCGAGAGGTTTCGGGGGAAAAACGCGGACGCCGCCTCGAGCCAACGGGCGGAGCACCATCGCGACGCCCGAAGCGGCGCGACGCACGAGCGGGTTACGGCGGGACGTTTTGTTCTTCGATGCGCGAGGCCGGGCTGTTCTGACAGCGAAACAGAAGAATCAGCGCTTCATCGAGCGCCTTGGCGTCCGATTCGGTCAACGAGCCCTCGGCGAGCATCGCGTCGGACGCCTCGCGGAGGGCCACGCGGAGCCGCTCGTGGTTCTTGAACACCCGGTTGCGGGCGCGAACGAACGCGGCCCGGTCCTGTGCTGCGTCCGCGCCCTCGTCGCGCAACAAGATCGTCGCGAAGGACACCTGCGCGAACACGAGCTCGTTGATCTGCTTCCACGCGCGCACGACCGCCTCTCGAAAGCGCTCTTGTCGCTCGGAAAGCACGCGATCGAAGGCTCGATCGAGCAGCGCGCGGGCGCGCTCGATGTAGTCATCCGCGGCGTCGGCGTTGGCGGACTCGTCCGTCGCTGTGCTTGTGCCTCGCAGCCCAACGAGCTTGTCGTCGCCGGGCAGAACGAGCCTCGAGCGCTTGCGATACTCGGCGATGTGCGCGCGCACGAGCATCGTCGAGAGGTATCTGCGGCATTCTCCGTCGGACTTTCCAGCGACGGGCAGGGGCGAGCACTGAATGACCTTGAGGGCGACCCGCGAGACCACCTCTTCGCGCTCGACGTCCCGTCGGATCTCGAAGCTCTGTCGGCTCGAAGGCTCGACGAGTCGACCGCGCACGAGCTGCGAGAGCAGCGCGACGAGCGCGCGCGCCGCTTCTTGGCGGCGGGGGTCGTCCTGTTGGAGGTGCGACAGAAGCTCGCTCGGCGTCATAACTCTCGCAGAGTGTCTCGCGTCGCCGCGCCCGATGCACCCACCATTCGTGTCGCCAACCGAAGGCGGAGCTGAAATTCAAGCGACGCCCGGTTGGAAGAAGACACGCCACGGGTTCACTCGGGCGCGTGTCGCCAACCGAAGGCGGAGCTGAAATTACCTGCGCTTCCGTCACCGGATCGGCGAGCGTCCGTCTGGCGAGCCCTCTGCGTCGGACTCTGTTGCAAACGCCTTGAGCAGCGACTTGATCTCGAACGGCCGCAGTCCCGGAAAGGCGCCGAGCCACAGCGCGCAAAGACCGCTCACGGCTGGCGTCGCGAAGGAGGTTCCGGTCTTGGTGGTGTGCCCGCCGCCCGCGGCGGCGACGGTGACCTCCTCGCCGTGCGCCGCGTATTCGATCGGGTGTGTCCGCCGGTAGTGAACGCGAAACAGCGATTCCATCCGGCGCTGATCGACGGAGACCACGCTCGAGAGCTCCGCGGGAAACCCGTGGTCTGCGAGCGGCATGTTTCGCGTCGCCGCGACCACGATCTGCCCTTGGCGATACGCCTGCTCGCAGAGCGCGTGGAGTCGGCCCGCGAACTCGGGGCCAGCCGTGAGGGACATGTTGATCACCGAAGCGCGCGCTTCGATGGCGAACCGGAGCCCGACGATCAGCGCGGCGCCGGTCCCGAGTCGCCCTTCGCCGAGGACCTTCACGTCGATGATCTGCGCGTTGGGGCTCAATCCGCAGGCGATGCTGGCGACCGCGGTTCCGTGCCCGTAGACATCGTTGTTGCTGTCCGTCTCGCCTTCGACGATCGCGGGCTTTCCGTCGACGAGCTCGACGCGAACCGCGCGGATGACCCTGCCTGCGAGGTCGGGGTGCGTACAATCGATGCCCGAGTCGAGCACAGCGATCGTCACCGGCTCGAGCGGCCGGTCGACGAGCGACTCGGGGGGCGCGATCAACGCTTGGGCCAGGCGAGGAACGGTCACTGCTCGTCGTCCTCGCCGCGCGCGCTGCGCTCGATGGCCTCGATCGACTCGAGCACCGACGCCACGTGGGACATCGCTCCGGGCGCGTTTTGCGAGAGCCGCAGGAGCGAGCTGGCGATGCGTCGCTCGGTCGTGTCGTCGTCGTCGCGCTCGCTCACCTCGCGTTCGGCGCGCTGGAGCGCGCGGCGCTGTTGAACGACGACGCCGGCGACCGCCGCGAGCTTCGCGTAGAGCGACGCGTCGCGGGAGCCGAAGGTCTTGTCCTCGCGAAACGACACCGCGGTGATCACTCCGACGCACTCGTCTCGAACGAGCATCGGCGCGGCGATGACCGCTCGAGGGCCCGTTCCTCCCTTGGCTTCTTGGCCGACGACGTACGTCGGAGCGCCGATCTGCACTTCACGCGTGATCGCCGCGAGCCCGGTGAGGCCCTTGCCGACCGGCAGTCGCTTGCCGATGAGCGCGGACTCTTCGACGCCCACGACCATGCTGAACACGAGTTCATTCGTGGCGCGATCGAGCACGAGCAGCGAGCCCTCGTCGGCCCCAGCCACTTGCACGCCGAGCTCGACCAGCACTCGAAACACGGACGCCTCGGGGCTCTGGGTCCCGATCGAGAGCACCGTTTCGAGCGACCTGTCGATGCGAGTCATGGACCCCGTTTCTACACCGTCGCCCGCGCGAGCGGTCGATCGCGGGTGAGCTACGATTTTCTGCCGCCGCGGGAACAACCGATCGTCCCCGCGGTCTCTAAGTAGTTTCAGCCCCGATGCTCGAGCGAGCCTCTCCCGAACCCCGCCCAGCGGGCCTGCCTCGTCCCGCGCCGCGCCGCGCTGCGGTGACGCTCTGCTTGAGCGTCGTCGTCGCGCTCGGGGGAGGGTGCCGCGCGGCGAACGCTGCGCCCTCGATGGCCGCCGTTCAGCCCGAGCTGGACACCGAGTGCCTCCCGACCCCGGTTTGCCCAGAGCTCCGGGCTCCTCCGCCGGTCACACTGGCGCCAGAATGGCCCAGAATCGAGGCGATCCTCCGCGCCCCCGAGAGCGAGATCGACCTCGCTGAGCTCAACCTCCTGGTTGCGCGAGCGAGAGATCGGTCCGTCTCGGTCAACTCTCAGCTCTTGCGGCTCTACTTCATGGCCGAAGAGCTGCGGAGCCGATTTCCTGCGCGCTGCGGGGATCGCTGCAAGATCGAGGCGCTCAACCGGTATCTCTTCGTCGAGCAGGGATTCGCCGCGGAGTTCGACCCGTCGGGCCTCTACAACAAGATCGATCGCGCGCTCATTCACCGCGTGCTCGAGACGAGGATGGGATACTGCGAGGGCCTCACGTACCTCTACCTGGCGATGGCGCAGCGAATCGGCGTTCCCGTCGTGGGCGTCGCGGCGAGGCAGCACGTGTATGTGCGCTACGTGGGGCGCGAGGGACCGTCGTTCGACATCGATACGACGCTCGGAGGACGGCCTCCTGTGCTCACCTCCCGCTGCGAGGCGCAGCCGGGCGTCTACGGAGTGAGCTTGCGTCCTCGCGTCATGGCCGCGCGCGTGCTCGGAATGCTCGGCGTCGCCACGGACGTCCGCTCTCTCTCGTGGCTCGCTCAGGCCGCGAGGCTCGCGCCGCAGAGCCCGGAGATACGCCACAACCACGGCCTCGCGCTCGCGCGCGCGGGGCGCACGGAAGAGGCGCTCGATGAGTTTCGCGCGGCGCGCCTCTTGGATCCGTGTGTTCCTTTGTTCGCCGTCAACGAGTCGCGCCAACACTGGGCGCTCGGACGGCGAGACGAAGCGCTGCGCATGCTCGACTGGACGACGCGGCGCATCGAGCGAGGCCTCGTCGCGGACGGCTCGTTCTTCGTGTCTCTCGCGCGAGCGAGCTACGCCTTCGAGTCCCATCAGGACGAGCTCGCCGAGGGGTATCTGCGCGACGCCGTTCGCGAGTCGGACACCGCGCCCGTCGTGGTCGAGGCCATCGCGGCGATCCGCACGCTCCAGGGGCGAACTGACGACGCGCTCGCCGCGATGCGCGCAGCCGTTCGTCGAGATCCGACGGCGCGAACGAGGGCCGGGCTCGTGCTCGCGTACCTCGCGTCCAATCGCAGCACGGACGCAGCTCGGCAGCTCGAGCGACTCGAAGAAGACTCCCAAACGCCGCTCGGAACGACGGATCTCCTGCGAGCCCTCGTCGCCGCCGCCCAGGGCTCGACCGAAAGCGCCACGCGCTTCGCGATCCGCTGCCTCCGCGAGCAGAAGCGCGACTGCGCCAAAGCGCTCGTGGTCCTCGGCGACGTCGCGCGCTCGCGCGGAGACCTTCGCTGCGCGCGGCGCTACTACGAGGCCTTCTTGCGCTGCCCGTGGCCGTCGCGGTCTCGCGCGCTCGAGCACATCGAGGCCGAGGTGCACGCGCGCATCGCGTCGCTCTCGCCTCCGCGCCCCGCGCCGCGCTGATTACTCCGCGTCTGCGCGGACAACGTCTGCGCCGTCAGGGCTCGCGTCGTCCGCGTCCTTCGCGAGCAGCCGCGCGACGACCTCGAGCGCGGCCTTGCTCTTCTCTCGTCGTTCGGCCTCGCGTCGCGCGCGCGCTTCGGAGCGCTCGAGCTTCGCGGAGAGCTCGCCGCGCTCGTTGGTCACCGAAGCCAGCTTGGACTCGAGCTCGGCGCTCTTTGCCTCCACCGCCGCGAGTTTGGTCTCGGTCTCCGACAGCCTTGCGGTCGTCGCTTCGAGCTTCTTCACGCCCTCGTCGAGCTGCGATTGCGCCGCGCTCAGACGGGCCTCGCGCTCGGTCAGCTCGGTCTTCGTCGCGTCGAGTTTGCCCTGCGCCTCTGCGACGCTGGCCTCGAGCGATGCGATCTTCGCTGCAGAGGCCTCGGCTGCTTGCCTCGCTGACGATTCGCTCGCCTCGACCTTGCTCTTGGCGTCCGCTTCGGCCTTCTCGATCGACTCGCGCGCTTGCTTCTCTGCCGCGGCGACTTGCTGTTCTGCCTTGGATTTCTCCTGCTCGAGCGCCTTGCTCAGGTCGGTGTTGGCTTGCTCGAGCTCGGCCGTCAGCCGCAGGACCTCTGCCGAGTGCTTCGACTCGAGCTGTTCGCTCGCGTCGCGGTTTGCCTTCTCGAGAGCGGCCTTCTCTGCGGCGCTCTTGGCGGTCCATTGCTCTTCGGCGCTCTTCGCTGCGGCCAACGCGGCGGCCAATGCGGCGGCGTGCGCGGCCTCGAGCGAGCGGGTCTTCTCGTTGTTTGCTGCGCGCTCGGCGACGAGCGCGGCTTCGCGGGCGTCCTCGAGCTGCTTGGTGAGCGCGTCTCGCTCGGCGCTCGCCTGCGCTTTGGCGGCTTCGAGCGCGGATTTGTGCGCGCTGTCTTTGGCTGCGAGCGCCGATGCGGCGTCTGCGTCCTTCTTCGCGAGCGCTTCTTGCGTCGCTTTGTTCGCTGCAGAGAGCGCCTCGTCTGCGGCGGCGCGCTCTTTCTCGCGCGTCTCTTTCAGCGTCGCGAGCTCGCGCTGCAACGGCGCGAGCTGATCTTCGAGGTCGGCCAGCGTCCGCTCGCGCGAAAGGAGCTTCTCGTCGAGGTCGGCCTTCTCGTGCTCCAGGCTCGAGGCTCGTTCGCGGGCGTCGAGCACGACCCGTTCGCGGGCGTTGAGCTCGTCCTTGAGTCTGAGGATCTCTTTGTCTTTTTTGTTGAGCGACTCGCGGATCTCGAGGAATTCGCGGGTCGAAGTCCCGCCGCCTTTGGCCGCGCGGGCGCGGGTCTCTTCGAGTTCTCGCTCGAGGACCGCGACGCGGTCTGCCTCGGCGCGCAGGCTCGTTCGCTCGGTCGTGACGCGCTCTCGGTCGGTCTCGACCTCGCGCAGCTTCGCGAGGGAGGCGTCGAGCTGCTCTTGCAGCGCGCGTCGGGCGTCTTCTGCGGCGCTCTGGGCGCCCGCGTCGCTCGTCGCTCCGCTGGCGGTCGCTTCGTCGCGGGCCCGTTCGGCGTCGCGCGCTTTGCTGATCGCTTCGTCTCGCGCGCTCGTGGCGCGCGCGAGCTCGGCGCGCAGCGCTGCGACCTCGGCGTTGCTCTTTTCGACGGCGGACTGCGCTTGGGCGAGCGACGCCTTGGACGCCTCGAGCGCTTCGCGCAAACCCTCGTCGGCCTGCGACGCGATCGGCGCGGCGCTCTCTGGCTCGCTGGCGGTGACCGGCGTCGGGGCCGCGACGGGCGGCGCGACGGACACGCGCTGCGCAGCGACCGCTGGCGGCTCCGGCGGCGGCGCTACCGGAGACGGCGGCGCCTCGTCGCGCGGCATGGAGACGACCGACGTGGGTTCGTCGAAATCGTCGAGGTTGACCGGCGCGTCCGCGGGCTGTGCGTCGACGCGAGCCGCAGCGGAGTCGATTGGGGTCGAGACCTCTTCTCGCGGCGCTGGGGGCGGCGCTGGCGGCGCTGGCGGCTCGACCGCGGGAGCAGCGTGCGCTGGAGGCTGCTGAGGTGCCGCTGCCGCTGGGGACGCGGGCAACTTCGTCGCGTCGACGTGTGGCTTGTCACCGTCGTCGAGGATGATGTTGTCGAACGCCGCGTCCGCGAGCGAGTCGAGGTCGTCGAACACCGCGTCGCGCGCCGCCGCTGAAGCGGCTGGAGCGGGCTTTGCCGCAGCGGGCGCGGGCGCTGCGGGCTTGGCGGCGATGGGCGGGAGCTTCGGCGCGGCAACGGGCTTCGGCGCGGGTGCGAAGCGGCCGGGGTCTGGTGCCAGTCCAGCGACGATCTCTGGCGTGATCTTCGTGATGATCGTCTGCTCGTCTTCGTCGAACGACACGTCGTCTTCGAGCACGATCCCGTCGGCGTCGGCGTCGAGCGCTTCGGGGAGCGGGACGTGCTTGCGACACCGCGCGATGAGCTCGTCTGCCACGATCGGCTTGTGCACGTACTCTTGCGCGTGGAGACGCAGCTTCGAGTGCTGATCGAAGGTCTCTTGGGGCGAGGACGAAGACACGATCACCAAGGGGACGTGCTGCAGCTCTGGGTGCTTCTTCAGCTTGTTGCAGACGGCGAAGCCGTTCATCCCCCGGAGCTCGATCGCGAGAACGATGAGGTCTGGCCGACGCACCTGCGCTTCATCGAGTCCCAGTTGTCCATCCTCGACCGTCGCCACCGTGCAGCCGAGCTCGCCGAACGCGGCCTGCAGGTCCTCGGCGAAGGGTTGGTCGTTGTCGATTACGAGAACATGAGGAGCGGCCATCTCGACCCAGAGCGTAGAAGCGTTGAAATCCCACCGTCAACGACACGCGACTTCACTGCAACGAATCCGTCCATCGCGCGAGGAATCGCAGATCAATGCGACGGTGGTCGATCGGGCGCGCCGTGTGGGTTGGCGCACACATGCTTCGATCGCGTCTCGTCGAACACCGCGCGTGGGTCGTCGCTCAGTGCATGGTCGGATCGGGATCGGGCGTCGGAGGAAGTCGGCGGAGCACCTCCAGAGCACGGGCGCGAACCGGGGCGGCGATGCGCTCGTTCGAGGCCAGCTCGCGGAGGTCTTGTCGGTCGAGCATCGCCACGAGCGCCAGGGCGAGGGGCACTGGCGTCGCGGGGTTTTGCGCGACCGCGCGACGGACTCGAATGCGCGAAGCCCATCGCGGCGACGCCATCACGCGCGCGAGTACCTCTGGTCGCACGCGGGGCGCGGCGCAGAGTCGCGCGACATCGGCCTCGGTGAGCCTCGGGTTGACCAGAACCTCTGCGACGACGTCGGGATGAGCGTCGCCGAGGGCCCTTTCGAGGAGGCGTCGATCGGGGCGGCGCGCGAGGGACTTGCGCTCGCCGAGGGTCAACGGGCGGCCTGTTCCCCAGTCGGCTTCGGGCGAAACGAGCGCCCCTCGCGGGCGCGCTCTTGGCTCGGCGGTGGCCTCGGTCAACGCGAGCAGCACTGTCTGCGCTCGCTCGTCGCGAAGCCCCGCGCGCACGACGAGCGCTTCTTCGAAGGCCGCCCACTGCTCGTCCGACAGGGCGTCGCGCTGCTCGACGAGCACGCGCACGCGGGCGCCCCAATCGCTCACGGACGAAACCCGATGAATCAACGCGTCGATCGCGGCCCGGTCCATCACAGCGTGTGTCCGTCGAAGTGTGCCACCGACGGAGGCGCGCGACACGCGCTACCGCCCGCGGGCGCTGGCGGCGACGGGCGATCGTGGATCGTCCTGCTCGTTGCCTTGACGCGGGGCGACATGAAGTGCAAAACCGAGTCGTTCTTGGGTCGCGCTGCGGTGACGAAGCCCTCTGTGCGCGGCCCCTAGAATCGTACGGGAGCGAGCTGAATGACGACGAACGAGACTCCAGTGACGCCCTCCAAGCCGCCCGCGAGCGGCGCGACGCCGCGGATCGTCAAGCGTTACTCCAATCGCAAGCTCTACGACACGGTCGAGAGTCGCTACGTCACGCTCCCGCAGATCGCGGTGCTCGTTCGCAACGGCGAGGACGTGCGGATCATCGACAACAACACGAAAGAAGACCTCACGAGCGTGACGCTCGCGCAGATCCTCTACGAAGAAGAGCGCAAGCAGTCGCGCGCGCTGCCTCTCGCGGCGCTCAAGGACCTGATCCACACGTCCGGCGAGAAGCTCACCGAGTTTTTTCGCGACGGTCCGATGGGCAAAATGCTGCGAAAGGACGGGCCCGAGCCCGCCGAAGAGCCGCCGGTCGAGGCGAGCAAAGACAGCGAACCCGAGGCGAAGAGCGCCCGTGACCCGGGCAAGCTCGCGGCGGACAGCAAAGAAACAGTAGCCAAAGAGAGCAAGGACGAGCCGGGCAAGTTCGAGAAGCTCGTCGAGCAGTCCAAGGCCAGCTTCTCCGAGTGGAGCGCGGCGGTCGACGAGCGCGCCCGCAAGGTGTTCGAGGGGCTCTCGCCCACGAGCCAGATCGAGAAGCTCGCCGCCGAGGTCAAGCGATTGTCCCAGCGCGTCGAAGAGCTCGAGGCCCGCCTCGGCGAAAAGAGCGGCGCCCCCAAGGAATAGGCTCTCGCGACCGGGGGTTGATCCTGTTGTCCGCGTGCGTAAGACGTCGGATGGAGCCCATCTTCCCCTATGGCTAGCCCGACCGACGACCGGACCCGACGCAAGCGCTTCGAGGCCGAACTGCTTCCGCACCTCGACGCGCTGCATCGAACGGCCATGCGCTTGACGCGCAGCCCCAGCGACGCCGACGACCTCGTCCAGGACGCCGTCCTCAAGGCGTACCGCTTCTTCGATCACTACGAAGCGGGGACCAACTTTCGCGCATGGTTGCTCAAGGTCCTGACCAACGTGTTCTTCTCGAAGTACCGTCGTCAGACCCTCGATTCTCAGATGCGTGCGCTCGGCGACAGCGATCCGGTGTCCGATGGCTGGATGGGCATGGCGACGATGGCCCCCAATCGCGAGCCCGAGCGGCTGGCGGAGAAGGCGTTGCTCGAGGGGTCGGTGCTCAAGGCGCTGCACGAGCTGCCCGAAGAGTTTCGCGCTGTGCTGGTGCTCGCCGACGTCGAGGGGCTCACATATCGCGAGATCGCTGACGCCGTGGGGTGTCCGATCGGGACGGTGATGTCCCGCTTGCACCGCGCGCGTCGGGCTGTCGCCACGAGGCTCGGGATCACCGCGCACGAGCCGGCGCACAAGGCCCAGAGCGACGGTGACGTTCTGTCCCTCGCAGAGTTTCGTAATCGCAAGAAGGAGGCGGTCGGCTGATGGAAGGCTGCGACGAGACCCGTCGCTACGTCGACGCTTGGGTCGACGGCGAACTCGATCCGGGCGCTGCGCTCTTCGTCGAGACGCACGTCGCGCGCTGCGCGTCGTGCGCCGAAGAGCTCGAGGCGATTCGTACGATCAAGAGCGCCCTCGCGGCGTCGCGCGAAGGACACGCGGCCCCTGGGTCTTTGCGCTCGCGGCTGCTCGCGGCGCTCGACGCCGAGGATCAGCAGAAGGTCAGCGCCGAGCAGTCTGTGCGCCGCCGCAAGCACGCGTCGGGCTTCGTGCTCGCGGGCGCTGCGCTCACCGGGATCGCCCTCGCCACCGGTTGGCGCGGCTCGATCAACGGCACCGGACCGGTCGCGGGCGCCGCCATGATGCCGCCGCTGCTCGATGACATCGCGCAGCGACACGCCCGCAATCTGCCGGTCGAAGTGACGAGCTCCGAGCCGACGCAAGTGGCGAATTTCTTCACCGGCCGCCTGGATATTCCGGTGAGGCCGGTGCGGTTTCGCGGCGTCTCTGCGAGGCTCGTCGGCGCGCGCATCTCGAACGTGTCCGACAGCATGGCGGCCGCCCTCTACTACGAGGTCGGCGGGCGACGCGTGACGGTGTTCATGTTCGACCCCGCGGTGCTTCCGAGGGCGTTCGACACCGACGCGCTGCAGCCGGTGCGGGTCAACAACCAGCCCGCATACGTCGGCTACGCGCGGGGCTACACGGTGGTGCTCTCCGAGCGCTCGGGCGTGGCCTACGCGGTCGCGAGCGACATGCCCCCGGCGCACACGCTCGAGATCATGGCTCGCGCGGATATCCAGTAGCGCTCGCAGCGCGACGATTGAACTCGCGACGCCTTCCGTTGGCGAAACGCAACGCATTGGTCCCAGGAGATTTCCCAGGAGCGTGCTCGTTGCGTTTCTTCCTTCCAACGGGGCGTCGCGAGAGGCATCCGAGCGGCTCGGGGCGCGACCGGTGGTTCCAATCTCGCGCGGCTGTGGTTACAACCGCGGCCCGCATGACTTCGACACCGATGGAGGCGCTCGACGCGATCGAGCGCGAGGTGGACGGCGCGTTCGCGCCCGTTCGAGACGAGCACGAGCTTCGCGCGACGCACGCGCGGTTTCTCGGCAAAGAAGGCTCGCTCACGCTCATCATGCGACGGATGCCCGAGCTCGCGCCGGCCGAGAAGAAGACCTTCGGCCAGGCGGTCAACCGCGTGAAGACCGCGGTCGAGTCCGCCAGCGAAGCCGCAGAAGTCCGTGTGAAACAAGCGGCGCTCGCGCGCGAGCTCGATCGCGAGCCCACCGACGTCACCATGCCCGGTCGTCGTCCGCGCGTGGGCCGCCAGCACCCGCTGCACCGCGTGCTCTACGACGTGACGGACATCTTCGTGTCGATGGGCTTCGATGTGGCCGAAGGGCCCGAGAGCGACTGGGAGACCAACAACTTCGAGCGGCTCGGGTTTCCCGCGGATCACCCCGCGCTCGACATGCAGGACACGTTCTTTCTGCACAACGAGGGGCGCCCCGGGCCGCGCGCGCTGTTGCGTACGCACACGAGCACCGTGCAGATCCGCGAGCTCCTCTCGCACCCGCCGCCGGTGATGATCGTCGCGCCAGGGACGGTCTTTCGCTGCGACGACGACGCGACGCACAGCCCCATGTTCGCGCAGATCGAGGGCCTCGTGGTCGACGAGGGCATCTCGCTCGCGCACCTGCGCGGCACGCTCGCGACCTTCGCCCAGAGGCTCTTTGGCAAGGACGTCACCACCCGCATGCGCGGGAGCTACTTTCCCTTCACCGAGCCCTCGGTCGAGCTCGACGCGAGCTGCTCGCTCTGCGGCGGTCGCGATCCGCACTGCAGGCTCTGCAAGGGCAGCGGCTGGCTCGAGGTCGCAGGCGCCGGAATGGTCGACCCCGTCGTCCTCTCGAACTGCGGGATCGACCCTGAAAAATACACGGGATTCGCGTTTGGGCTCGGGATCGATCGGCTCGCGATGATCCGCTATCAAGTCCCGTCGATCGAGCTGCTCTACAGCAACGACGAGCGCTTTCTTCGCTCTCTCTGAGCCTCAAACCCTGACGCGAGTAGAACCATGAACATCTCTTATCAATGGCTCAGCGCGCTGCTCGGCGCGGATGCAGGCGTCGAAGCGGTCGCGCGGCTGCTCACCAACGCCGGGCTCGAAATCGAGAAGGTCCGCGAGGTCGGGGCGAACCTCGAGTCGGTGCTCGTCGCCGTCGTCGAGAGCACCCGCCCGCACCCCACCAGCAAGAACCCGCTGACGCTCGTCACGGTCAACCTGGGAAAGGACGGGTCGCTTGAAATTGTGTGCGGGGCAAAGAACGTCCCCGCCCCCGGCGGGCGCGTGCTCTTCGCCCCCGTGGGAACGACGGTGTTCACCGGCGACCCGAAGAGCCCGTCGTTCACGCTCGTCGAGAAGCCCGTCGCCGGGATCGTCTCCAAGGGCATGCTCTGCTCGGAGATCGAGCTCGATCTGGGCTCCGACGACTCGGGCATCATCGTCCTGGACGGAGCGGAGTCGGTCGCCGCAGGGACGCGGCTCGTCGACTACCTTCCGGGCGCGCACGACTGGATCCTCGAGGTCAACGTGACGCCCAACCGACCCGACGCCCTCGGGCACCTCGGCGTCGCGCGAGACGTGGCGGCGCTGCTCGGCATCGCGTTCGGCGGGGTGAAACCCAAGGCCATCGCCGCGCGCGCGGCGAAGGACGACGAGCGCGTCCGCGTCGAGAGCAAGACCGACGCGTGCGATCGCTTCGATGCCGCGGTGCTGGTCGGCGCGACCGTCCGTCGCTCGCCGCTGTGGCTTCGCTCGCGGCTTCATCGCCTGGGGCTCCGCGCGATCAACAACGTCGTCGACGCGAGCAACTACGTGATGCTCGAGCTCGGGCAGCCGAACCACACCTACGACCTCGACGTGATCGCCGAGCGTACGGTGGTCGCGCGCAACGCCATGGAGGGAGAGGTCCTTCAGACGCTCGACGAGAAGACCCGCGCGCTCACCGCGGGGGACGTCGTGATCGCGGACGCCAGCAAGCCCATCGGACTCGCCGGCGTCATGGGCGGCGAAGGCAGCGGAATCACCGACAAGACGACGCGACTCCTGCTCGAAGCGGCGCACTTCGACCCGAGCGCGGTGCGTCGCATGGCCAAGCGACACGACATTCACTCGGACGCGTCGCACCGGTTCGAGCGCGGCGTCGATCCCGCGTGTCCGCCGCTCGCGATCGCGCGCTTGAAAGAGCTGCTCGTCGAGCTGACGGGCGCGACCGTGGTCGACGCGGACGTGTCGGCGCGTGGTCCCAAGGAGCTCGCGCCCGCGCTCGAGGTGTCGGTGCGCGACGCGCGTGTGGCGGCGGTGCTCGGGATCGACGTTCCGCGGGCAGAGTGCACTCGAATCGTCGCGTCGCTCGGGTTCGTGATGGGCGCTGAGGACGCCGATCGCTTCGTCGTTCGCGTTCCGTCGTTTCGTCCGGACGTGACTCGCGAGATCGACGTGATCGAAGAGATCGGTCGGGTGTTCGGGCTCGATCGGGTTCCTCTGGCGGTGGTTCCGTCGTCGGGAGCGCGCGCGGGAGCGGTCCGTGATTTCTCGCAGCGTCGGCGCGTGCGCGACGCGCTCGTGGCGCTCGGGCTCGATGAGGCGGTGAACTACGCGTTCGACGCGGACGCGCTGTTCGAGTCCGTCGGGCTTCGCGCCAGCGCGCGCATCGCCAACCCGTTGAGCGGCGATCGCGCCGCGATGCGTCCCACGCTCGTCGCTGGGCTGTTGAAGAACGCGAGCCTCGCCGTTCGTCACGGCGAGACCAAGGTGCGCCTCTTCGAGGTCGGCACTGTGTTCGCCGGGCGCCGCGCAGAAGACCTACTCGCAAACGAGCGCGAAGCGACAGCGGCCAACGAAGGTCCGCTCCACGAAGAGACGCGCGTCGCGTTCGTGCTCGTCGGCCCGCGCGACAGCTACCTCGGCGACGCGGGCTCGGTCGACGTGCTCGACGGCAAGGGCGTGGTCGAGGCGCTCGTCGAGGCGCTCACGCGCGGCGCCGTGCAAGCTGATCGCGGCGGCGAGGCTCCTCCGTGGGCGCACCGCGCGGCGTTCGCCAGGCTTTCTGTGGCAGAAAGAGCCATCGGCTACGTGAGCGAGCTTCACCCGTCGATGCGCGCGCCTTTCAGGTTGCCTTCGTCAACGGTGGTCGGAGAGCTGTCTCTCTCGGCGTTGCTCGCAGCCGCTCCCGCGCTGCGGGCAGTTCGTCCGTCGAAGCTGCCGTCGATGCGCCGCGACGTGGCTCTGCTGGTCGCTCGCGCGCATCCGGTGGCGACGGTCGCTTCGCTCTTGCGACAGGGCGCTGGAGAGCGCTGCGCGTCAGTGTCCCTCTTCGATCGATATGTCGGAAAAGAGCTTCCCGAGGGAACGCACTCCGTCGCGTTTTCCATGGAGTTTTCTCCAGTCGGCGACAAGACGCTGACCGACGCCGAGGTCGACGGCTGGGTCAAATCCGCGGTCGCCCGCGTCGTGCAAGATCTGCACGCCGTTCAGCGTTGAGCGAGCAGCGGCGCCGGTTGTCGACGGGACGCGACTATGGTTGACTGATTCGTCACAGACACAGAGGGGTCTCATGACGAAGCAAGAGATCATCGAGAGCGTTTATGCGAAGGTGGGAGGCTTCTCGAAGAAAGAGGCCCAGGACATCGTCGAAGCCATCTTCGAGACGATGAAAGAGACCCTCGCCAACGGCAGGAAGCTCAAGTTGTCGGGGTTCGGCAACTTCGTCGTGCGCGACAAGCGCAAGCGTCCGGGCCTCAACCCGCGAACCAAAGAGAAGATCGTCCTCGACGCTCGTCGCGTCGTTCGCTTTCGTCCATCGCCGGTGCTCAAGGCGATGATCAACGGCGAGAAGGCCCCCGAGGGCGACGAGTAGTCGTCACTGGAGTCTGCATAAGTGATGTCGGTGGTCGAGCTCCCACAAAAGCTCTACTTTCGGATTGGCGAGGTCGCGCGGCTGCTCGAAGTGAAGCCGCACGTGATTCGCTTCTGGGAGAAGGAGTTCAAGTCGCTTCGTCCGAAGAAGAGCGCGACGGGTCAGCGCATCTTCAATCGTCGTGACGTCGAGCGGCTCTCGACGATCAAGCACCTGCTCTACACCGAGCGCTTCACGATCGAGGGCGCGCGAAAGTACCTTCGCGAAAACGGGTTCGAGGTCGCCGACGCGACTGCGTCGCCCGAGGCGCGCGCGGCCGAGCGCATGCGCGACGGTCTTCTCGGCGTTCGAGCGCGGTTGTCGTCCTTGCTCGCGACGCTCGACCAACGGCGAAGCTCGTCCGGCTGACGAGGCGCACACTTTTTCGAAAGAGGGGTTGCATTTGGCGACGACCGTTGGCATGGTCCGCATCCCCTCGGGGTCGGCGGCTGTTTCAACAGTCAACGAACGCGAGGGGAGTGACAGTCGGACGGAATTTTTCCGGGGCGTAGCGCAGCCTGGTTAGCGCACCAGACTGGGGGTCTGGGGGTCGCTGGTTCGAATCCAGTCGCCCCGACTACACAAAACCGAAACGCGAACGACCACGAGTCGCCCGCGCTTCGTGCTCGGGGATTTGGGGGGCAGCGCGGGAGCTGGGACTCCCGCAGTGAGACCCATCCGCACGAGCCTCTGCGCCCACCCCGCCGTGCTCCCTCGCTAGAACAGCGATCCCTGCCTCTGGGGCCGACGAAATGTCGTCTCGTTCGCTGTGCGCTCGTTCGACTCGTCGCTCGACTCGTAGCCGAGCCGCCGGCACGCGCTGTCGTAGAGCGCGCGAAACGCGTCCCACCGACGGCCTTGGCCCACCATGCGATGACCGAAGCGACTGTCGTCGCGTCGTCCCCCGCGCAGCTCGACGAGCGAACGCTCGATGCGCGCCGCGCGGCCCGGCAGGGCTTCGGCCACGCGCGAGAAGAACACCTCGTCGAGAGGGCTCGGGAGCCGCAGCAGCGTCGAGAACGCTCGTCGTGCCCCGGCCTCCCTCGCGCGCGCGAGGACCGCGATCACCTGCGAGTCGTTGAGCCCGAAAATCACGGGCGAGGTCGACACCCCGACGCGCACGCCCGCCTCGGACAACGCGCGAATCACCTCGAACCTGCGAGAGACCTTGGGCGCCCACGGGTCGAGCGCGAGTCCGTCGGCGTCGTTGTCGAACGCGATCGACACGAAGACCGTCGCGCGCGCTTCGTTCGAGAGGCGAGCGAGCAGGTCGAGGTCGCGCAGGACCAGCGTTGATTTCGTGATCACACCGACGGGGTTGCGATGCTCGGCGCACACCTCGAGACAGCGCCGCGTGAGCTCGTAGCGCTTCTCGAGGGGTTGATAGCAGTCGGTGTTGCCCGAGAACGCGAGCATCGCCCCCTCCCACGAGCGCTGCGCGAAGCGCGCTCGGAGCAGCTCGGGCGCGTTGAGCTTCACCACGATGTTGCGGTCGAAATCCGTGCCCGCGCCGAACCCGAGGTACTGGTGCGAAGGCCGCGCGTAGCAGTACGCGCAGCCGTGGGTGCAGCCGCGATAGGGATTGATCGAGTATCGAAAGCCGACGTCGGGCGAGTCGTTCTCGGTGACGATCGAGCGGGCGCGCTCTTCGAAGACCTGCAGCTTGGCGCCAGGCGGAGCGTCCTGAGCGTCGGCGTCGAACTCGACGGTCTCGCGATGAAACACGTTGGGCGGGTTGGAGACGGGGCGCACAACGATCACTGTATCGTCGTCGATAGAGCCGCGCCGCGATCGCGACGATCTCGTCGAGGGTGACAGAACTTCGCGCCGACGCTCGGCGCCGAGGAGGGTAGCCGAGGGGCGCCACGTGCGCGCATGATGGCGGGCGAGGAGAGCGGTCGAAATCTATGTCCGAATACAACTTCGAGTGTGTACGGGTCGCGGTCAGCGACCACATCGCCGAGGTGACGATGCGCGCGACGGGCAAGGCTCCGCGCATGGGTCCTTCGTTTTGGAACGAGTTTTCCCAGGTCTTTCGCGCGATCGACGCCGACGAATCAGTCCGCGTCGTCCTCTTGCGCGGCGAAGGGCAGCACTTCTCGACGGGCCTCGACCTCGTCGCGATGGGCGCAGAGGTCGCGCCCCTGGTCGGCCAGCCCTCGTTTGTCACCGAGCGTACGAAGCTCATCGAACTCATCGAGCGCATGCAGGGAGCGATCAACGCCGTCGCGCAGTGCAAGAAGCCGGTCATCGCTGCGATCCACGGCCACTGCCTCGGCGGCGGCGTGGACCTCGCGACCGCGTGCGACGTTCGGCTGTGCTCGGACGACGCGATCTTCTCGGTCCGTGAAGTCCGTCTCGCGATGGTCGCGGACGTCGGCACCCTCGCGCGTTTGCCCTCGATCGTCGGTCAGGGCATCGCGCGCGAGTGGTCGCTCACGGGAGACGACATCGACGCGGCGCGGGCGAAGAGCGCGGGCTTCGTCAACGACCGGTTCGCTACGGCCGACGAGCTCTTCGACAAAGCCCGAGCCATGGCGGCGCGGATCGCGAAGAACCCTCCGTTGACCGTGCAGGGCGTCAAGCAAGTGCTCAACGACCGCAGCGAACGCGAGGCGCGCGAGAGCCTTCGCTACGTCGCTCTGTACAACGCCGCGTTTCTTCCCAGCGAAGACCTCCGAGAGGCGCTGGCGTCGTTTATCGAAAAGCGCCCGGCCAAATTCGAGGGGCGCTGAGCGGGTCCGAATGCGCATGACCCACGGGCGACGTATCGTTCGCGCAATGCGTATTCGTCGTGTTCGACGCTCGGCGCTCTTCGTCGCGATCGGGCTCGCTGGCTGTGCGTCCTCGGGTCCTGCGGCCGTTCACACGAGCGCCACGGTCTCGGTGGCCGTGAGCGTGCGGTGTCCGCCCGGGCAGTCGTGCGGCGAGCGCCCGTTGCGGCCCGCGCGTGTCGAGCGTCCTGTCTTGCGAGCCGAGCGCCAACCAGAGCCGCCGCGGGTGTTACAGCTCGAGACGCCGCGGACTCCGACGCCGCCTCGGGCGGTGACCGCGATCGCCGCCGGGGACTCGCACATGTGCGCGCTGCTCGACGACGGCGGCGTGTATTGCTGGGGCCGCAACGATCGTGGGCAGTGCGGACAGATCGATCGTCCGCGCGTGTACTGCTCGGGTCGCGACGCGACGTGCACCAGCTACGAGGGCGATCAGCACCGAACGTGGCGTCCGGCGCGCGTCGACGCGATGGCGACGGCGCGATCGATCGCGTTGGGAGAGAGCGTCTCGTGCGCGGTAGCGACGGACGGATCGCTGCGTTGCTGGGGCTATCACGGCGCGGGTCGCGGCTTTGGTCGAGGAGCGTTCGACGAGATGCGCGCCGTGCGGCCGGTGGTCGGCCTCGCCAACCCGCGCAGCGTTCACCTCGGCGATCGCGGCGGTTGCGTTGTGTCGGACATGGGGGACGTCCGTTGCTTCAGCGCGGGATCGCTTGAGCCCGAGACGCTGCGGGGCTTTCGCAACCTGCGCGAGGTCTTCGAGGGCACTTATCAAGTGTGCGGTTGGGACGGCGGCGACTCGCTTCGCTGCAACGACATCAACCTCGAGTTGACGCGAGGCGGAACCGAGCACGCGCGCTTCGTCGCCACGCGCCCTGCGGGCTTCGCCATTCGGCGCTCGGGCCGCGAGGTGTGCGCGTGGACCACGCGCGGGCGCGTCGAGTGCGGCGGACACCCCGGCGGCTACGCGACGGGACGACAGCGGCTCGTCGCGGTCGAAGGGCTGAGGGACGTCGTGCAGGTCGTCGGCGGAGAGACGCACTATTGCGCGCGTACGCGGCAGGGCGAGGTGTACTGCTGGGGAGCCAACGCTCGCGGGCAGATCGGCGATGGAACGACGGTGGATCGCAACGTTCCGGTGAAGGTCGAGCGGTTGCCCGAGGCGACGCAGCTCGTCGCGGGAGCGTTCTTCAACTGCGCGTTGGTTCGCGACGGTCGAGTGCTTTGCTGGGGCGACAACGCGTTTGGGCAGCTCGGCGACGGCGACCGCAACGAGCGATCGCAAAACGACCCGACGCCGGTGCTGTGGTGAACGGAGGTTCGATCTTGAAAACGTGGGCCATTGTTGCGTTGTCGATGGGCGCCGCGCACTGCGGCGGAGCACGCCCTTCGCCGGACGACCAGCAGGCGACGATCATCGCGGTCCGCGCGAACATCGCCCTTCGAGAGCAGCGCGTCGCGGGCAACGCCGACCCGGGCGGATCGCCTGCTACCGGCGGTCGTGCGTCGCGGGTGCAGGCTGATGCTGGAGTTGCTCGGACGATCGTGGCGCGCACCCGGTGTTATGCAGAGGACGAGCGACACCCGCAAGAGGTCGTGGACCTCGCGAGCGGACGCTGGCACAGCTGCGTCGTTCTTCGCGACCGAACCGTGCGCTGCTGGGGGTGGAACTACGACGGACAGCTCGGCGACGGCACGCGCTCGGGTCACAACGCGCCCATCGTCGTGCAGGGGCTGCGAGACATCGTCGAGGTGCGCGCTGGCTGGGATTTCTCTTGCGCTCGAGCGAGCGGCGGCGCCGTGCATTGCTGGGGCGAAAACGACTACGGACAGCTCGGCGACGGAGACCGCCACACGCGCGCGACGCCCGTGTCGGTCGTTGGAATCCGCGACGCGCGGCAGATCACCGTGGGTGAGACGCACGCGTGTGCGCTGCGGGCGGGTGGGGCTGTCTCGTGCTGGGGCGAAAACGAGTTCGGCGAGCTCGGAGACGGCACGACGACGCTTCGGACGCGCCCCGTCGCTGCGCGGTTCGGCCGCGGCGTCACGGAGCTTTCGGCGGGCGACGGCGGGACGTGCGGGCTGCACGAGGACGGCCGCGTGACGTGCGCCGGATGGCTCGCGCGCGGATCGACGCCGGCGCGGGTGCAGGGGCTGCCTGTCGGCGTCGTCGACGTGGCGATCGCGAAGAACTTCGCCTGCGCAAACACCGTCGATGACGAGCCGCGGTGCTGGGGCGAAGGATTCGTCGGGCAGCTCGGCGGAGAAAACGCGGCTGCGGGAGAGCTGTTGGTTCCTCGGCCCATCGCAGGGCTGCGCGCGGTCAGCCAGGTGTCCCTCGGCCGTCGCGGCGGATGCGCGGTGCGGCGCGACGGGCAGCTGTGGTGTTGGGGGAGGGTGGGGCTCGCCGCCCGCCAGAGCCGCGACAGCGACGAGGTCATCGGGAGGCCGCCGCACCGCGTGGCGTCGCTCGAGGGCGTCGTGCAAGTGTCGGTCGGAGATGATTTTGTGTGCGCCAGAATGAACGCTGGCGGCGTCTGCTGCTTCGGCGGCGGCAACAACGGGCAGCTCGGGCACAACGCGACCAGCGACGCGAGCGAGGACGCCCCGGTCGCGGTCCGCTGGTGACGGCGCCGCGCGAGCGCGCTTGCTTCACGAGCGCAGTCGCGGTTCTACTCGCCGCCCTGTGATGAGCGCTGCCGACCGGCCGGTGATTCTGGTGAGCAACGACGACGGAGTGCACTCCGCGGGCATTCGCGCGGTCGCCGAGGCGCTTTCTGCGCTCGGCGACGTGTACACGGTCGCGCCCGACCGCGAGCAGAGCGCGACGAGCCACTCGATCACGCTCAACCGGCCGCTGCGCTGCTGGCCGGTCGGAGAGCGGCGGTACGCCGTAGACGGATCTCCGGTGGACGCTGTGTATATCGCGCTGCACCACCGCGAGCTGCTCCCGAAGAAGCCCGCGATCGTCGTGAGCGGGATCAACCACGGTCTCAACATGGGTAGCGACGTGTTCTATTCGGGCACCGTCGCGGCCGCGCGCGAGGCTGCGCTTCGCGGGATCGACGCGCTCGCTGTCAGCGCTCCGGGCGACAACGACCTCGCACTCGTGTGCAAATACGCGCTCGAAGTCGCGACGCAGCTGCTCGAGCACCGCGCCGAGCGAGCGCCGGACGCCTCGGCCGCGCTGTGGAACCTCAACGTCCCCAAGGCCCCTGTGCACGGCGTTCGCATCACGCGACAGGGAGAGCGGACCTACGACGACATGGTCGAGGTGCGCGCGGACCCGCGGGGACGGCCGTATCTCTGGATCGGCGGCCCGATGGTGAGGCATCCGCACCTCGAGGGTGCGGACACGACCGCGTTCGACGCGGGGTGGGCGAGCCTCACGCCGCTCGCGCTCGACCAGACACGAAGCGACTCGATGGCCGCCTTGTGGGCGCGCTTTTCAAAGACGGGAGACGGACGATGACCGACGCTGGCGACGAATTGTTGAAGAAGCTTATCCGAGACGTGCCCGACTTTCCCAAGCCGGGGATCATGTTCAAGGACATCACGCCGTTGCTCGCGAACCCCGACGCGTTCGCGACGGTGCTCGATCGAATCGCGACGCACTTCTCCGGCCCTCGCGCGTTCGACGTGGTGGTCGGCATCGAGTCGCGCGGGTTCATCTTCGGCGCGGCCCTCGCGGCGCGGACGGCGACGAGCTTCGTTCCCGTTCGCAAGCCGGGCAAGCTCCCCGCCGCGAAAGACCGCGTCGAGTACTCGCTCGAGTACGGAACGGACGCGCTCGAGATGCACAAGAACTCGCTCCACGCCGGCAATCGCGTCCTCGTCGTCGACGACGTCATCGCGACGGGCGGGACCGTGCGCGCGGCCATCGACCTCGTGCGCCTGCAGGGCGGCTCAGTGATCGGCACGGCGTTCGCGATCGAGCTGGGATTCCTCGGCGGTCGCAAGCGCATTCCGGACGGCGTCGAGGTCTTCAGCGTCCTTTCGTACTGAGATGTTCGAGCTGCCCGTCGTCGACTTTCGGTTGTACTCGAGCGGCGCGGCCTCGGATCGCGCGTCGTTCTGCGACGCGTTCGGGCGGTCTTTGCGCGAGCACGGGTTCGGCGTCGTCGCCGAGCACCCGGTGTCTCGTCCGAGGATCGAGCGCGCGTTCGCGCTGTGCGAGGCGTTTTTCTTGCGCCCCGACGCCGAGAAGCGCGCGCTGATCGTGCCCGAGTCCCGCGGCAACCGCGGGTACGTCCCGTTCGGCGGCGAGCGCGCGGTGGGCGCGAAGCTCGCGGACCTCAAGGAGTTCTTTCACATCGGTCAGGAGCGCCCCGCCGCGGGCCTCGCGCTTCATGGCAACGCGTGGCCGACGCACGACCTTGCCTTTCGCGAAGAGCTCTCGGCGCTTTATGCGGACTTCGAACGCACTGCAAAATCGCTGCTCGAAGCGATCGCGACGCACCTCGACCTCTCGCCCCAGCACTTTTCATCGATGGTGGACGGCGGGGACTCGATCCTGCGGTTGATCCATTATCCGCCGGTCCCCGACGACGCTCCTTCGGACGCGATTCGCGCGGCGGCGCACGAAGACATCAACCTCATCACGCTGCTCGCCGAGGGGACGTCGGGCGGCCTCGAGCTGCTCGGACGCGACGGAGACTGGTACGCGGTTCACTCGCTGCGCGGGCACCTCGTGATCAACGCTGGCGACATGCTCCAGCGCGCGACGCACGGTCGCATCCGCTCGACGACCCACCGCGTGGTCAACCCCGTCACCGGCAACGCGCGGCGCATTTCGATCCCGTTCTTCACGCACCCGCGACCCGACGTGCTGCTCGATCCGATGCCACCCGAGGCTGGATACGCGGGCCCGACGCACTCGGCCATCACTGCAGGCGCGTATCTCGCCGAGCGTCTCGCCGCGATCGCGGCGAAGCCGGCGTAACGGCGTTTCCCGCGAGTTTGTCCCTTCACACGGTCGAGCGAGCGCGTTATCGCCGGGGGACCATGACTGTCGATCCCACGCCCATCGATCCCACGCGAGCGCTCGCGCCCCGGTTTGCAGCGGCGCTCGAGGCCGCCTTCGGCGCAGAGTACCGAGACACCGACCCGCTGTTGCAGTGGTCCGATCGCGCGGATTTGCAGGCTAACTGCTCGCTGGGTCTCGCCAAGCGCATCGGCGAGAAGAACCCTCGCGCCGTCGCTGAGCGCCTCGTCGCGAAGCTCGACGCGAGCGACATCGTCGAGCGCTTCGAGATCGCCGGGCCGGGCTTCATCAACATCACGATCAAGTCCGAGTGGCTCGCGGCGCAGCTCTCTGAGCGGCTCGGGGACGCGCGGATGGGCGTCGCTCCCACGGCGGCGCCCGAGACCGTCGTGATCGACTACTCTTCGCCGAACGTCGCCAAGGAGATGCACGTCGGGCACTTGCGCAGCACCGTGATCGGCGACTGCCTCGCGCGGCTGCTCGAGTGGCAAGGGCACGCGGTGCATCGCCAGAACCATGTGGGCGACTGGGGGACGCCGTTTGGCATGCTCATCGAGCACCTGCTCGACCTCGGTGAGACCCGCGCGATCGAAGAGCTCGGCGTGGGCGAGCTCAACTCGTTCTACCGCGCGGCGCGGGTGAAATTCGAAGAGAGCGACGCGTTCAAGGACCGCGCTCGAAAGCGCGTCGTCGCGCTGCAAGCGGGTGACCAAGAGACGCTGCGGCTCTGGAAGATCCTCGTCGACGAGTCCACCGCGTACTTCGATGCGGTCTACAAGAAGCTCGACGTGACGCTGAAGCCCTCGCACATCGCGGGGGAGAGCTTCTACAACCCGTGGCTGCAGTCGGTCGTCGACGAGCTCGAAGAGAAGAAGCTGTCCGAGCTGAGCGACGGCGCTGTGTGCGTGTTTCCTCCGGGATTCGTCTCGAAAGAGAAGAAGCCGCTGCCGCTCATCGTGCGCAAGAGCGACGACGGCTTCGGCTATCCCGCGACGGACCTCGCGGCGGTGCGCTACCGCACGCAGACGCTGAAGGCGACGCGCATGCTCTACGTCGTCGGCGCGCCGCAAGCGCAGCACTTCGCGATGGTGTTCGCGGTCGCGAAGATGGCGGGTTGGCTCGCGGCTCCCGCGCGCGCCGAGCACGTGGGCTTCGGCTCGGTGCTCGGGACGGACAAGCAGATCTATCGCACGCGCTCGGGCGAGACCGTGCGGCTCGTGGACCTGATCGACGCGGCGTACGACCGGTCGCTCGAGATCGTCCGCGAGAACTCGACGCACATCCCAGAGGACGAGCAGCGCGAGATCGCCAAGGCCGTCGGCAACGCGGCGATCAAGTACGCCGACCTCTCGAGCGATCGGGTGAAGGACTACGTGTTCGACCTCGATCGCATGGTGAAGCCCGTCGGCGACACGGGCGTGTATCTCCTCTACGCGCACGCGCGCAGCCGCTCGATCTTGCGCAAGGTCGAGAAGGAGCATGGCTTGAAGGCTCCCGAGGCGGGCGCTCGTTTGCTCATCGAACACGCGTCTGAGAAGCGTCTGGTGCTGCAGATCAGCAAGCTCGCGTCGGTGCTGGACGAGGTCACGACCGTGCTCGCTCCGCACAAGCTGTGCGGGTATCTGTTCGACCTCTCGGTGCGCTTCAACGACTTCTGGAACCAGTGTCCTGTGCTCCAGTCCGAAGGCGACACGAGGCTCTCTCGGCTCGCGCTGGTGCGCGCGACGGCGGACACGTTGAAGCTCGGGCTCTCGCTGCTCGGCATTTCGGCGCCCGATCGCATGTAATTGGGGCGGCGCGGCGAGGTACGCTCGGCGCATGGCGCACCTCGACCTCGAGCTGAAGAAGGACGTCTCGTCGTTTCGCAAGATGGCGATCGGGACGTGGCAGACCGCGTACGACCCTACTGTCTACGGGACGCTCTCGGTTCGGATGGAGAAGGCGCTCGAGTACATGAAGCGCTTTCGCGAGGTGCACGGGGTTCACCTCACGGTGACGCACCTCGTGACGAAGGCCGTCGCCGAGGCGCTCAAGCGATGCCCCGACGCCAACGCGATCCTGCGGTTCAACAAGATCTACCTGCGCAAGGGCGTGACGGTCTCGGTCTTGGTGGTGCAGACCGATCAGGGCGACGGAAAGGTCGATCTCACCGCAGCGAAGATCGCGAACTGCGAAGAGAAGAACCTCAAGCAGATCGCCGAAGAGCTTCAAGCGACGGTGGACAAGGTTCGGCAGCGCAAGGACGTCGCGCTCGAGAAGGGCAAGGGCACGGTGGGCGCGATCCCGTTTCTCTTCATGAACATGTTTCTGAAGCTGCTCGGGTTCTTGATGTACACGCTGAACATCGACCTGTCGTTTCTCGGGATGCCGAAGGACGCGTTCGGAGGCGTGACGGTGACCAACGTCGGGTCGCTCGGGCTCGACGTCGCGTACGTGCCGCTCGTGCCGTATACGAACACGCCGATTTTCGTCGCCCCTGGCGCGATCGTCGACGAGCCCGTCGTGGACAACGGCCAGGTTGTACCGGGAAAGATCATGCGAATCGGCGCGAGCTTCGATCACCGGTTCATTGATGGTCTTCACGCGTCGGTGCTCTCCAAGACAGTGAAAGAACTGCTCGAGAACCCATTCGAGAAGCTCGATCCGCTACCGCCACGGGACTGAACTGCACGAGTCGCGTCCGCCGCAGCCAACCCGACAATCGATCAGTCTCGCGTCGATTGCGCGGCAAATTTGGGTCGGGTGGCACATGTATTGAAAGATACGGGGCGAGGCAGGCAGTGAAACGACTAGCAGCACGCTCTAGAGGCGAAGCGCGGCCCAGCCCGCGTTCGACCGTGCGATCGGTGGGGCGACGGGCATTTACTCTCATCGAGCTGATGATCGTCGTGGCGATTCTGGGCATTCTCGCGGCGGTCGCGATTCCTGCCATGATTCGCTACCTGCGCCGCGCCAAGACCACAGAGGCCGTCGACAAGCTCTCGTACATGTACCGAATGGCGTCCGTGTATGCGCAGTCGCAGCGCTACGGTCGCGGAGTCGGTGGGCCCTCGCTCGGAGTGCAGTTTCCCGCGAGCGCTGGCCCCACTCCGGCGACGGTGGCGCCGGGCATCAAGGTGGCAGATCCAGCTGGGACGTGGGACACGAGCCAGACCTGGTACGCGCTGGCGTTCGGCTTCGCAGCGGGTGAACCGCACTACTACTCGTACCAGTTCGACTCCGCCGGGAGCGGTTCGAGCGCTGCGTTTACTGCGCGCGCGCTCGGCGACCTCGACGGGGATGGGTTGCTCTCGACCTTCGAGCGCGCCGCACAAATGACCCCGAACCTCGAAGTCCAAGGGTCGATGGGCATCTACATGGAGCGCGAGCTCGAGTGAGCGACAATTCTCGTCAGCTCGACTGCCAAAGATTGTCACTCCCACATCGGGGCTCGCGTGTGCGCGCGTCTGCTTCGAGCTCGTGACGACGCAGCTTCACTCCTCGCAACGCACGTGCGTTGGCGCTGAGTTATCGACCGCACGAAAGCGATGGTAGCGTTGATGCAAATGACCAAACGGCGAGTTCGGCGCGCGGGATTCACGCTGATCGAGTTGATGCTCACCGTCGCGATCCTGGGGATTCTCTCGGCGATCGCCCTCGTCTCGTTTCGACGCTTCACGCGGCGGGCGCGGACGACGGAGGCCTACAACATGCTCGGCATGATTCGGATGCGACAGGAGTCGTACCGAAGCGAGTTTTCGCAGTTCGCCGACGTCTCCGGCGCGCTCGGCACCATGTGGCCGGCGACGGTCTCGGCGACGTCGCAGAACTGGTACGCAGGAGTGCCCGACGGATGGACGCAGCTTGGCGTTCGGCCCACGGGCAACGTGTATTACCAGTACGCGACGGTCGCTGGGCTGCCCCCGGCGGTTCCTGCGGTGCCCGGCGCGGCGCCTGCGGACCTCGGGTACTCGTCGCTTCCCCAACAGGATGCGTGGTGGGTCGCGCACGCTCGCGGCGACCTGGACGGCGATGGGACACAGTCGCTCTTCGAGACGGCGTCGTTTACGAGCAGCATCTACGTCGAGCGCGAGACCGAGTAGCTCGGCACGAGCATTGCTCTGTGTATCTCCCAGAAGCGGTTCCCATTCACGGGACTGTTCGTGCCACACCCCCTCCACACCCAGAGGTCTCTTTCATGAAGTCGTTGCTGAAGCGCACGCGTCGCGGATTCACCCTCATCGAGCTGATGATCGTCGTCGCCATTCTCGGCATTCTCGCCGCGGTCGCGATCCCGGCGATGATCAAGTATCTCCGCCGCGCCAAGACCACGGAAGCCGTCGACAAGCTCGCGTTTCTCTACCGCTCGTCGAGCACCTACGCGACCGGCGAGCGCGTCAACCGCGGCATCGCGGCGGCCGCTCTCGCGCCGCAGTTTCCGGCCTCTTCAGCGGTCACGCCCGCCACTGTCGCCGCCGGCATTCGCGTGACCGACCCGCCGGGTACCTGGGACGCCCCGACCTGGCAGGCGCTCGACTTCGCCATCGCCGATCCGCACTATTACAGCTTCGAGTACACCTCGACCGGTGTCGGTGGCGCTGCGCAGTTCACGGCCCGCGCGCTCGGCAACCTCGACGGCGACGCCACCAACTCGACCTTCGAGCGTGCCGGCGCCCTCAACGCGCAAAACGAGATGTACGGCTCGCCCGGCATCTACATGGAGAACGAGCTCGAGTGAGCGCCGTCCGCGCCGCGCGCTGAGCGCGACCGGTCGAACCCGAGGGCGGAGCATCGCGAGGTGACCCGCCCTCGCTGCATTTGTGGGGGACGATCGGCGACTACGCCTTCGGACCGAACGCCGTCACGACGTAACCGCCGGACTTTTCGTCGCGGATCACCTCGAGGAGCGCGCGCTTCTTTGCGTCCTCGAGCAGCTCCGAAAACGATCGATACCCATGAAATCGCTCGTTGAACTCGGGGCGCTTTCGCTTGAGCGTCTCTTTGACGAGCGAGCCGTGCAGCGCGCCGTCGCGATCTTGAAAGAGCGCCTCGACCACGTCGAGCACCAGATCGAGCGCCTCGCGCTGTCGATCCGCGATCGACTGCGGCGCGGCTGTGGCGCTCGCTGTGGCGTCGCCTTCGCTCTTGGCTCCCTCTGGCTTCGCGTGGGAAGCAGGCGCCTCTTTTGGCCTTTGCGCAGGCGGAGCGACGCTGCGTCGGGCGCTCTCGCGCTTCTTGCGAACGAGGTCGTCGTAGTAGATGAACTCGTCGCAGTTATCGATGAAGAGGTGGCTCGAGCTCGACTTGACGCCGAGCCCGATCACGCGCTTGTCGTTCTCGCGGAGCTTGCTGACGAGCGGTGAAAAGTCGCTGTCGCCCGAGATGATCACGAACGTGTCGATGTGCTTCTTGCCCCAGCACAGATCGAGCGCGTCGACGACGAGGCGAATGTCCGCCGAGTTCTTGCCGGAGTAGCTCACGTGCGGGATGTCGATCATCTCGAACGCCGCTTCGTGCATCGCTCGCTTGGCTTGTCGGTAGCGCTCCCAGTCCGAGTAGGCCTTCTTGACGACGACCTTGCCCTTGTCGAGCAGGCGCTCGAGGCAGAGCTGAATGTCGAAGTCGTCGTAGCGCGCGTCGCGCGCGCCGATCGCGACGTTTTCGTAGTCGCAGAAGATGGCCATGTTCGCGGCGCCGTCAGGTCGTTCGCTCATCGGTCGCGAACGGTACCACTCGCCGCCGGATCCGCCGAAGTTACCGGCGCCTGCGCTTCGTCGTGGTGAGCGCGAGGGCCGCGATCGCCGCGCACACGAGGGTGTGCCGCGCCTCACGCGAGCGCGCAGGAGTGCTGCAGCCGCAGCCGGCTGGCATCGGCGGCGCGCGTCCTGCGTCGACGAGCACTCCGCTGTCCGACGCCGCCGCGTCGGTCGAGGTCTGAGCGTCGGAGATCACATCGCTGGACGCGACTACGTCCGGCGTCGCGCTGGCGTCGCCCGCGTCTCTCGCTCCGCCGTCTCCGGGGTCGCACGCGTCGCCGATGCGGTTGTTGTCTCGGTCGGCCTGGTCTGCGTTGGCGACGGTGGGGCAGTTGTCGCAGGCGTTGCCGACGCGGTCGCGATCGGTGTCTTGCTGCTCGGGATCCGAGAGCAGCGGGCAGACATCCATTCCGTCTGGAACGCCGTCGTTGTCCGAATCCCGGTCGCGAATGTCCGGCGTCCCGTCCATGTCCGCGTCGCCGACGCCCTCGCGCGCGTCGGGCAACCCGTCGTTGTCCGAATCGGTGTCGCGCGCGTCGGGCGCTCCGTCCATGTCCGAGTCGACGAGGGGGCTGTAGATATCCCCGCCGTGTTCGGCGGTGTCCGACACGCCGTCGTTGTCGGAGTCGGTGTCGCGATAGTCCGGCGTTCCGTCGCGGTCGGTGTCGATCGGCGGCGTCGCCGGATCGAGGTCGCCGGCTTCGAATCCGTCGAGGATTCCGTCGTTGTCCGTGTCTCCGTCGAGGTCGTCGGTGATGCCGTCGCGATCGAGGTCGCCCGTGCCCTCGACGCTGCTCGGAATGGGGTCGTGCGCGGTCGCGCCCACCCATGCAAAGACGTTGCGGAGCAGGACGTCGTTGTTGTTTCCGCGAGTGAGTCCGGCGGAGCCGCAGCCAGGGACGCTCAAGCTGGCGAAGTGCTCTTCGTCGCCGAAGGACACGGCGCGTCCGGCGAGGGGCGTCGTCGCCGCGAGGTCGATCATCATGCCGTTGGGGCCGCGAGAGTTCGAAGACAGCACTCGCGCGGCGGGGTCTGGCGATATGAACGCGCAGTTGAACCCGGTGAAATACGGCGTCACCGTGCCAAACGGCCCGGTGAGCACAGGGTTTCCCGCGGCAGGAGCGAGCGTGACCGAGTTCTCCCCGACGCACGGCCCCGAGCCCGCGAAGAACGTCGCCGCTGCGTTCTGAAAGGAGACGAACCCGACGCCTTGCCGCGCGTACGCACCGAACGCGCGCAGCTCTTCGACCTGCGGCATCGGACTGTACGGGTTGAGCACGAGAAGGTCCGCGCCGTCGAGCACTTCGGGGCGCAGCTCGTTGAAGGGCGGACCGAAGACGAACTCGATGCGAACGACGCCGCTCGGCCCGAAGTTCATCGGATCACGAAGCGAGGCGCGCGCCTGCGCGTACCATTGGTCTTCGTTGAAGCTGAAGGTCTGACCGCCGAGCATCGCGCTGCACGCCAACGATAGAGAGCGCGACGGAGCGCGGAGCACGACGCGGCGGGTCTGCGCGGCGGCGGGCTCTGTCTCGAGCATCGCGGCGCACGCGATGGACAGGAGCGCGAGCGTCCGAGCGGCGCGCTGGCGCAAAGGCGTCGAAGGGCTCATTGGCTGCGATGGTATCGCAATTCGGCTTCTCGCTGGTGCGGCGACAGCGTTGAAAATATGTGCGCTGTCGCGCTGCGCGAGGCCTCAGCGGGCCGCGCGGTAGGCGGCGTCGCGCCATGCGACGAGGTCGGAGAACTCGCGGGCGAGCGACGCGTCGGCCCAGGCGCGCCTGACCGCGGGGCCGAGATGAATGTGCGGCGCGTCGACGGGTTCGACCGCTTGCAGCACGGTAGCGACGAGGATGTCTGTCGCCGTGAGCGTCTCGCGTGTCGGCGGGCGCTGGAGGTCGACCTCGTCGCGCAGGGTCACGAGCGTCTTGCGGAGCGTCTCGATGTCGTCTCGCTCTTTGCCGAGCGAGGCTCCGTGCTTCTTCGCGAGGTACTTCGCTCCGAGCGCCGAGACAGGCGCGGCGAGGCCAGCCATCCACGCGGGGACCGCCGCCGTGGCGCTCTCTTTGAGCGCCTCGGGATCCGCGAGGATGCGCGAGGTGACGCGGGCGCGCGTCGCGTGAAGGGCGGGTTCGATCGTCGCAGCGAGCTCGCGGCTGGACGCGATGTTCGCGATCAGCGGGCGCGCGCTGCCGCGGTCGCTGCGCTCGATGATCGCGAGCGAGTCCATGTACCGCTCACCAGCGTCGTCGATGAACAGCGGGACGGACGCTTTTTGTCCCGATGGCGGACGAGCCTTCGCCCGCAAAAGCGGCTCTCCGAGCATCGGAACGTGTTCGTGATACCGATACGCGACGCGGTGGTGATCGAGCGCCCATCGCGCCCGCTCGGTCCACGGCGAATACGCGAGCCCATACAAATGCGCGCCTGCCATCGTGACGGGCGAGGGTGCCACGAACGGCTTCGCTCGGCCTGCCAACGAGCACGCAAATCCTGTCTCGAGTCCCGACTCCGAGTCGACGCGAAGGCTGGACTCGTGTTTCAACGGACAGACCATGAATCTTGCTCCTCGGGTCGTCGCGGTTGGACTGATCGGGCTCGTCGCGTGCGGACCGAGGACGGCGTCCGATCGCGGCGTCGCCGCGGACTCTGCTGTGATCGACGCGAGCGCGTGCCGCGGCGCAGGGGCTCCTCGATCGATGCTCGACCTTCGCTATCACGCGATCGCGGGGGTCGATCCGAATCTGCTCAGCCTCGACTTGTATCTTCCGTCGATCGCCGAAGGGTGCGCGCCTCCTCCGCTCGTCGTGTACGTCCACGGAGGAGGGTGGACCGTCGGCGACAAGCGGAGCCAGATCGCGACGAAGGTCGCGTACTTCGCCGCCGAAGGGGTGGCGTTTGCGTCCGTGAACTATCGCCTCTCGCCGTCGAGGACTATGTCGATGGGCGTGCAGTATCCCACACACAATCAAGACGTCGCGCGGGCGATCGCGTGGCTACGCGAGCGGGCGGGGATGTATCGCTATCGCGCCGAGCGAATTACGCTCTTCGGTCACTCGGCGGGCGCGGGGATCGCGACGCTCGTCGGGACCGATCCGCAGTTTCTCTCGGAGCACGGGAGGACGCTGGCGGATCTGAGCTGCGTGGCGTCGCTCGACACCGAGGCGTACGACATCCCGTCGCAGATCGCCGAAGGGGGAAGCAGCGAGATGATCTATCGCAACGCGTTTGGCTCGGATTCGATGGTGTGGACGCGGGCGTCGCCGCTGCTCAACGGGACGCTCCGCGCGTCCAACCGCCTCCCGCCCTTTCTGGTCGTCACCCGGGGAGCGGCTTCGCGTCGCGCGCTGAGCCAGCGCTTCGTCGACGCGATCAACGCGGCGGGCTCGATGGCGACGGTTCACATCGCCGATCCTCTGACGCACGAGGGCGTCAACGACGCGATCGGAGAGCGAAGCGACGCCGTCGTGATGCCCGTGTTCGGGCCGTTCATCGAGCGCTGCGCGCGCTGAGCGGGGCAACGGGGGCGATCCATGGGATCGACGCAGGAATCGTGCGCCCGACTCGTCGTCGGGACGCGCGCGACGTACCATCATCGCCCGCGATGATGGTTTGGTATGTGAGCTCGCCGTTGTTCGTGTTGGTCGCCCTGGTGGTGATGGTCCGGCACTGGCGAAGAGAGTTCGCGACGATTTCGTATCGAGACGCGAATCTGCTCGCGACGATGCCCGTGACTCGGGTTGATGCGCTGAAGCCGGGGCTCGTGAAGCTCGTCGGCGTGGCGAAGGCCGAGCAAGGCGTGATGAGCTACTACGAGCGCCAGCCCTGCGTGCTGCACCGTCGCGTGGTGAGCACGGTGAGCGGGTACCGTCGGGTCGGACGGGTCACCTACGCAGAGACGTTTCAGACCCACGAGTGGACGGCGGTTCCCTTTCAGCTCGACGACGGGACGGGAACGCTCTGGGTCGACGCGCGGGTCGGCGGGACGCGCGTCGATTACGAGCTCGGGACCAGCGACGAGACCAGCGACGTGCAGGAGCAGTACATTCGTCTGGGAGATCGCGTCACCGTGATCGGCGAGATCGAAATGCTCTCGAGCGATGGCGGCTATCGCAACGCGGCTCATTCGAGAGACGCCTCGCAATACGCGCGGTTTCGTGGCCCCGTTCTGGTCTCGTGGAGGACCGACGCCGAGTTTCAACCGAAGGTGTTGCCGCCGTGGCCGGCGATGTTGTTGGCGGCGGTCGGGATCATCGGACTCTCAGCGGCCGCGTGGGATGGCCACTTGATGATGGTGGCGATCGCCTCCTGCGCGAGCATGGTGATGGGCGCGGTGGCGATGGCGAACCTCGGGCGCTTCGGTTGAACAAGCGCGCTATGACGTGGACGTGGACGCTGCGACGCCACGTTGATCGAGCTCGTTCGAAACGATGGTGATCGCGTCCTCGGTGTGCACGCTGAGCGGACCGAGGCCGAGGCGCGTCGCGCGGCGGGCGTCCAGAAGGGCGCGAGTCTCCTCGCCGAACCCCCGATGATCGCCGAGCACGAACGCCAACGGTCCGTCTGGAAGCAGCGACTGTCGAAGCGATGGCGCTCCCTCTTCGAGGACGAACGTCGAGCAGGGCCCGAGCCAGTCGAGCGCGACGTCGAGCCCGCCGTCTCGAACGCTGACGCCGGGCTTCACCTCGGCGCCGTCCGATGAAGGCACGATCGAGAGCGACTTCTTCACCAGCGACGCGAGGCTTCGCTCGTCAGGTCGCAAGAATTTCGCCGTCGCTCCGTCGATTCGTAGCGTCCTCGGCGCGCGTGCTCCGCCGAGCAGCACGAGCAAGATCGCGGTGTCCCGTCGAACGCCGTGCGACAGGAGGAGCGCCGCGCGCACGCACCGCAGCAACACGTCGATGCGCCCGCTGGTGCTGGGGATGTCATCGATCGAGAACTCCCCGGACGCGAGGGCGTTGGCTCCGACGACGACGAACGCGCGCGCAACAGGCGCGGCGTTGGCGACGAGATCGCGTTGGTTCACAGGCGAGCGTTACGCAGAGCGTAGCGCGGTTGCGGGCGGCGCGTCGCTCGCGTCGTCGCTCGGGGAGAGCCTGAGCGCCTCGGACCAACGTCCGACGGGATCGCCGAGCGCTGCCCACGGATGCGGGCTATCTGCCAAGGGGCGAGGCCGCGGCGATCGCGCTGTGTCCGCGGGAAACACGCGATCCAGGTCGTCGGGGATCGCGTCGGCCTCTCGCAGCGACGCGAGGTAGTCGCTCGCGCGAAGGTGCTCGACCTGCAGGCAGAGCGCGCGGTCTGCGTCTTCGAGCGGCGTGAGGATCTCCTCGGAGAACGCCGAAGCGAGGAGCCATCGCGCGAGCCCCTCGAAGTCCCCGTCGGAGAGCGCTCGAGCGCGCCAGAGCTCTTCGCGGTCGCGGTCGGTCATGCGCGGGAGGATTCGTCGCTCGAACGCGTCGCGCACCATCGGGACGACGCGTTCGAGGGTCCGCGCGAGGTCCGAGCGCGAGAGTCGAATCTGCGACGCGGCCTCGATCGTCGTCACGGCGGCCAGCGCGGCCTGGCGCGGCTCGAGCTTGCGTCGCAGCGCCTCGAGGTGCGCCGCGGTGCGCTCGTCGACGAGCTTGCTCGCGCGCTCGGCCGCGTGACCCGCGGAGAACGGACCGAGGACCTGCGAGCAGAACCGCTGTAGCTCGATTTGTGGTGACAAAATCAAGTATCTCGTTTGTTGCTCGAACGCCGAGAGCTCTTCTCGCTCGAGGCGCGCCATCATCACGAGGCACACGAGGGACGGCGGCGCCTGGTAGTAGTGCTCGGCGGCGAGTCCGGGGCCCTCGACGCGTCGAGCGAGGGTCGTGTCGTTGACGGGGACCCTGCCGAGCGGCGCGACGATGACGGCGCGAACCAGGTCGTCGTAGAGCGATCGGAGCGTCGCTCGCAGCGCTCCGGTCGTCGCCGAGAGCACGCCGAGCATCGGATGAACGACCGCGCCGAAGAGCAGCGACGCGACGCTCTGACCGATCCCTGCCACGGCGACGTCGCCGAGCAGATAGCTGGCGATCGGCAGCACCGCGCGACGTCGATCGGTGCTCGATCGGTCCACGAGCAGAACATCCAACGCCCATGCGAGCGCGCCCGCGACGGGCGCCCAGAGGATCGAGGTCGCGGTGAGCGCGAGGACCACCGCGGTGTTGAGCAGCGTGAGTACGGGCTGCGCGACGAGGACGATCGCGGTGCCCGCGGCGCCCTTCAGCAAGTAGTTGTAGAAGCGAGAGAACCAGCGAGAGATCGACTTTCCGACGAACCCGGTGTCCGGGCGCGCCTCGAACGCGCGCCGCGCTTCGCGTACGCCTCTCCACAGCGATCGGAGCCGCGCGCGCAGGGTCGGGGTGCGCGCCCTTCGTCCTTCGCCGGCCACGACCTGACCGGTCTCTTGATCGACGGTCCAGCGTGAGACGAACGGGTCCTTCGCGAAGAGCGCGCGCAGGCCGAGCGGGCCGAGCGCGAGGTTTTCGACGAGCAGCCAGCGAAGACCGTTGTTCCACGCGACGATCGATCGGAGCGCGAGCTTCTCGAGACGCCATGCCGGTCGAGCGGTGGTGACGGTGAGCGGTCGATGACGCTCGAGGCTGTACGTCGGCGGCTCGCCTTCGAACATCGGGTCGCGTCGTCGAACGACCCAGCGCGACCGGCGCCATATCGATGCTCGCTCGATGAAGGTCCTGGCGGGCGCCTTCTCTTGCTCGAGCTCTTTCGTGAGCGAAGGCGCCATCGTTCGCTCGAACTCGAGCCCACGGTCGAACAAGAACGCTTCTTGCGCGAGCCCTTCGTCGGCGAGCGCGCGGGACACGCGCGCCGCGAGCTCGCTGCTCTCCAGCGAGATCTCTTGCGCCGCTGCGCGGTGCGCTTCGCGCTCGAGCCACGCCGACACCATCGATCGGATCGGATGCCTCCGCGCGAGTTGTTCTCGCGCCGCTGCGATCGCGCCCTCGACGCGCGCGACCGATCGACCCTCTTCGCGAGCGATGATCTCTCGCGCACGGATTCGCTCGATGACCCTGCGTCCTAGCGCAGGAGAAATAGCTTCGATTCGCTCGTCTTCGAGCACGCTCGCGACGTAGCGGTCCTGCTCGTTTGCGCGCGGCGCCCGAGCGTGAAGAGCGTCCATGATCGGAAGCAGCCGCTCGAGCACCGCGGGTTCGAACAGGGCGAGGTCCAGAGAAAACCCGTCGGCGCGCAGCCAACGGTGCGTTTGTGCGACACGAACGAAATCCCTCGTGACGAAGCGTCGGCGCTCTCTCGCCAACGACGCGACGAGCTCGTCTGTCGAGAGCGCGGGCACCATTTCGCGAAGCCCCACGAGCAGCCCGATCACCCCGCGAATCCCAGCGCGGGCGCGGCGCGCTCCTGCTCGGATGCTGGGCTCTTCGTCGCCGAAGAGGCGCTCGCGGCTCTGTTCGGTCCACTGGTCGATCGACCACGCGAGGGCGCGCCGCAGCGAGCGCCGAATGGCAGTGCGCCCGCGCTGAAGCAGCCCGTGAAGCGCCCAACGATGTCTCTGACCGGCCCAGTTGGCGCTCGCGAGAGAGAAGCTCGCGTCCTCGCGGACCTCCCTGAGCTGCTCTGCGGTGAGCTTTCGTAGCGCTCCATCGGGGCCGCGCGCGACGAGCTCGAGCTCGTCCGCGGTCGGAGCGCGAAAGAGCGCGCTCAACGGAAGCAGCGAGCGCCCTTCGTCGAACGCCGTCGGCGGCAGCTCGATGTCGAACGAGCGGTAGGTCCAAAGGTCTCGCTCGATGAGCGACTGCAGCGCGAGCACCGCGTCGCGCCAGCGCGGGTCGATCTCCTGCAATTCGCGCGGAGAAATCACAACGCGTAGAGGCTCTCGGATCACTGCGAGCAACGTTGCACTCGCGTCGGCGCGTCGCCAGCGCCGTGATCGTCCTGTTGCACGCTGGTGGGAGCGCCGCGACCGGACCGAGCGCGGCGGTCAGTCCCTCATGCGGTCGATTCGGTAGACGCTGGTGAGCGCATAGTCTCGGAACCGGCCGGGCACCTCGCGGCGCTCTCCCGGATAGCTGACGGTCAGCGCGACCGAGGCCGCACGATCGATCCACGCGATGAAAATGGCGCTGTGCGTCACACCCCCATACGAGTGGTTGATGAAGTGCACCCAGTCGCCCGGCACGAGCTGCTCGCCGCTCGCGTAGCGGCCTCGACGATCACCGCTGTACACCGTGGTCTGCCGTCCGCCCGCGCGGCGGTAGACAGCGTTGAGCCAGGTGAAGCACGTCCCGCGGATGACGACGCTGTCATCGATCAACGCTCGCGCGGTCGCGAGCACTCGCCGCGCTCCGCCCGACGCTTGTTGCTCGGCTTGCAGAAGCAAATCGCGCTCGCTCGGCGGGGCTGGCGGGCGGACCGTCGGGGCGAGGCTCGTCGGTGAGATCCGCCTGGCTGCCATCGGCTCGACGCGCGCCGTCGAGCGAGGGGCGTCGAGGCTGTTCGATGGACCCTGGCCATAGAAAGACCGCGTAGAACGCGCGTCCATCGCGCCCGCACAGTGCGTGCTAGAGAGCGCGAAAATCAGCGCGAGGTGTCGATGACGACCGGGAAGCACGATGATCTCTACGCTCGCGTGGGGCGCGATCTACCTTCACGGTGTGTCCGCCGCGGACGGAGCGCCGACGCCTGGAGGAGGCGTTCGAGCGACGAATCGCGCGGGGCTCGGGTACGCTCTCCGCGAAAATCCTGATGACCACCATGGCGCGCGCGATTGGACGGCTGCTCATCCCAGAGGCAGAGAAGAGCCGCCTCGAGGGTGGGGACTTCGTCGACGCAGGACACGGTTTCGACGTGTTCGGCGCGAGCCCTGGGTGGATCGCCGGCGCCGAGCGCGTCCTCGCTCCGCTCTACAAACACTATTTTCGCGTCGAGAGCGTCGGCGTCGAGAACATTCCTCGCGAGGGCTCGGCGCTGCTCGTCGCCAACCACGGCGGAACGCTTCCGCTCGACGGCATGATGATCGTGCTGGACGTCCTCGCGAAGACCGATCCGCCAAGGTTGCCTCGGGCGGTGCTCGATCACTTCGTGCCCTCCATGCCGGTGATCGGCCCGATCTTCTCGCGGCTCGGCGCGGTGACGGGCACACGCAACAACGTCAAGCGGCTGATCGAGCAGGGGGCGGTGATCATCGTGTTTCCAGAGGGCGTCGAGGGCATCGGAAAGCCCTTCTCCAAGCGCTATCAACTGCAGACCTGGCGCGTCGGGCACGTCGAGCTGGCGCTGCGCTATCGAACGCCGGTCGTTCCTGTCGCTGTCGTCGGGGCCGAAGAGCAATGGCCACAAATCGCGCGGCTTCCTGTGCGTGCGTTTGGCATCCCGTACCTGCCAATCACCGCCACGCCGCTTCCGTTGCCGGTGAAGTACCACCTTCGCTACGGAGCGCCCATCGCGCTGCACGAGCAGTACAGCCCCGCGAGCGCTGATGATCCTGCGGTGCTTCAGCGCGCCGCGCAGCAGGTGAAGGAGGCCGTCGCGTCGCTCCTCGTCGAGTCGCTCTCTCAGCGCGAGGGAGTGTTTCGATGAGCTCGATCGACGAGGCGCCCCTTCGCGTGCTCGTGACCGGCGCCAGCACGCCGCTCGGCCGCTCGCTTTTGTCGCGACTGCTTCGATTGCCTCGCGTCGAAGCCGTGCTCTGCGCCACGGCCCCTGGCGAAGACTTCGTCAGCGCGTTTCGCAGCGACCCGCGGGTGAGCGTGACCCGCTGCGATCTTCGTCGCGAGCGAGACCTTCGCTCGATGCTCTTCGGTCCGGCTCGCGCACAACAAATCAACGCGATCGTCGACGGCGCGAGGCACCGCTCGATCGACGCCGAGGGGCCTCGCGTGCGCGCGCTCAACGTGGAGGCCACCCGCGAGCTCTTGCACCTGTGCGAGCGCCACGAGACGATTCGACACTACTTGCTCGTGAGCTCCTCCGCGGTGTACCGCGCCGACGGCTCGAGCGCGGACGTCGTCGACGAAGAGCACCCGCTCGATTTTCGCCCGAACGCGCCGCAGTGGCGACGCGATCGCGTCGAGGTCGATGTCAGCGCGTGCGTCCGCATGGGGATGACCCCGCTGCGAATCACGGTGCTTCGCCTGGCCGAGCTCTTCGCAGAGGACGCGGGCAGTCAGCTCTGGGACTACCTTCGCACGCGGGTGTGCCTTCGCCCGCTCGGCTTCGACCCGATGCTCGAGCTCTTGACGGTCGAGGACGGGGCGAGGGCGATCGCGCTCGCGCTCGCGTCGAGCGCGCAAGGGATCTTCAACGTGGGCGGGCGCGACGTGCTTCCCTTGTCGAGGCTCATCGAGCGGGCAGGCCGCGACGAGATCGCCCTGCCGGGACCGATGCTCGCGCCGTTGTACGCGCTGCGGCGACGCGTCACGCGCCTCTCGTTTCGCTACGACGTCAACCGAGAGCGGCTGCACAACAACTGCGTGCTCGACGGGCGTCGGGCGCTGCGAGAGCTCGGCTACGAGCCGCTCGAACGCGTCGATTTCGGCGCGGTCGCGCTGCCGATTTGAGCAGGCTCGTCGCTTCGAGATCGATGGTCGGCGCGGTATAGGTTGACCCTCTACGATGAAGACTCCCCGCCGCGTCGCGCTCACGAGCGCGCTCCTCGCCCTTGCCTGCTGCACCTCGCCTCCGAGCGTCGCCTCGGACAGCGGAGCGGACGTCGTCGTGGATCGCACGGAGCCCGAAGACGTTCGAGACGAGCCAGCGCTCGATGCGACGGCGGATGTCGGGCCCCCGGCCCGCTACGCGATGCCAGCTTGCGCGCAGAGCGCGGGTCCCTTCGCGCCGCTCTCGACGCGCTGTCAACACCTGGTCGATCAACAGGGGCGGGTCGTCGTGCTGCGCGGCATCAACGCACGAGTCGAAGGGGTCTTCGACGTGACCTTCTCCGATGGGCGCACGGCGTTGCAGCCCATCCCCGCGTTCGAGGCGTCGGACGCGACGCGGATGCGGCAGCTCGGGTTCAACTTCTTGCGGCTGCCCATCAACTGGAGCGGAATCGAGCCGACCAACACGACGCCTCCAACGTACGACAGCGCGTATCTGTCCAGAGTCGAGGCGGCGGTCGCGCTCGCGCGCGCCGCAGGGCTGCTGGTGCTCATCGATTTTCACCAAGATGCCTACAGCAAGGAGATCGGCGAGGACGGCGCGCCGCTTTGGGCGATCAGACCGGCGCCCGAGATGCTTCTACAAGGGCCCCTCACGGCGGCGGAGCTCGCGCGGCGCCGCACCGCAGGACAGACGATTCGCGCTTTCGAGACCTTCTTCGGACCGTCCGCGGACGGCGCTCAGCTCCGCGCCCGCTTTGCGCAGATGGCCGCGGAGGTCGCGCGGCGGTTTCGAGACGACTCCAGCGTGATCGGCTACGAGCTCTTCAACGAGCCGATCGCGGACGACGCGCAGTGCCTCGCGCTGCACGCCGAGGTCGGCGCGGCCATTCGCTCCGTCGATCCTCGGAAGCTGCTGGTCTTCGAACCGCCGGCGATTCGTAACTTTCTCGATCGGGCGTCGCTGGCGACGGCGCCGTTTCCGCTCGCGGGCGGCGTATACGCGCCGCACATCTACACGCTGGTGTTCTCGGGGACCGACGCGCAGCGGCAGAGCTTCACGGTGGACACGCTGCGCGGGTCCCACGCCAATGCGGCGCGCGAGGCGCGCTCGTGGGGCACTCCGATGATCGTGACCGAGTGGGGCTACGACCCGAACGGCGTTCGCATGGAGGACTACGTCGCCGCGCAGTCGGACCTGCACGACGAGTACGGCGCGAGCGCGGCGCTCTGGCTGTGGAAGGAGCGCTCTCAGGGCGCATGGGGCCTGTTCGACTACGACGAAGCCAATCGTCGATGGACCGAGCGGCCGACGTACCGAAGGGCGCTCGCGCGGGTGTACCCCGAGGCCATCGCGGGTTGGCCGCGGACGTGGCGCTTCGATCGTCGAGCGCGTCGATTCGAGCTCGAGTACGAGGGCAGCGCCGCGGTTACGGCGCCCAGCGTGCTGTTCGTCCCGGCCGCAGAAGACTTCGTCGCGACGTTCGCCGTGACGTGCGACGGGTCGGCCGTGATGGTCACGCGCAACAACGAGACTGGCCGCGTTCAGGTCCCGTGCAACGGACCGGGCATGCACCGGATCGAGCTGGTCGCGCGCTGAGGAGCCGCTTCGGGCACCCGTGGGCGAAGCGCGAATTGCGCTTCGCAGACCGACGGGCGTCCGCGAGATCGCTGAGGCGATCGGTCGCGATTCGACGCGGAGAATGAAGGTAGAGTCGCGCCGCGGCACCCATCGGTGGCGCGCGAATCTCGCGTGTCAACACCACTATTCAACTGCAGAAGGACTCGCAAGGCATGAGAGCGTTCGCGCGCTGGACCTCTGCCCTGGCGCTCTCGGTCGCAACGTTGGCGACCACGAGCGCTTCGGCTCACCCGATCACCGTCGATGGATCTTCCTCCGAGTGGCTCGCCCGTGAAGCGGCGCAGAGCAACCAGGGGCTCATCGCCCGCGGGGCGTCAGGCTTCGGAAGCTACGTGTGGCGCGACTCGGCCGCGGACACTCGCACCGACCTGTCGTCGCCCGAGACGATCGCGGACCTGACGTACGTGCGGGTCACGAGCAGCAGCGCGGGGCTCTCGTTTCACCTCACGCTCAACGCGGCAAACGCGAACACCGTGAGCAATCCGGTGCAGATCCAGGTCGCGATCGACACCGATCGAGTGTCGGGCAGCGGGCAAAACTTCCTGGCAGGCTTCGCGGACACGCAGGTGCCAGACAGCGCCCGGTGGGAGCGCCTCGTGCAAACGCAGTTCACCAGCGGCGCGACAGCCCGCGTGTGGAACGACGCGTTCACCGTAGTCAACCCGAGCGTGACGGTCGGTGTGCAGTCGACCGCGACCGCGACGGGCGTGGAGATGACCGTTCCCTGGGCTTCGCTCGGGCTCTCGGGGCCTCCATCGACGCCGCTTCGCTTCACGTTCGCGACCTTTCGCGAGCTGCCCGGCGGCAACACCGTGAACCTCGGCGACGGGTCCGTTCCCAACGCGCTCGACGTCGTGTCGGACTACGGAACGCCTCGGACGAGCGTCGGCGCGGCGCTCAACACGTTCACCGAGTTCTCTTCAGCCGGCGATCAGCGCGTCGACTACAACGTCGATCTCTACTTCAATCAGAGCACGGGCGACGTGTATGCGCCGTTGCTGATCACCCGGTACATCTCCAACGCCTCCAACGATGCTGCGGGCGGAGGCGAGTGGATCGCCGTTCGCAACGTGACGCCCGCGTCGCTCCCGCTGACGGGCTTTCGGTTGGGCGACGAAGAGACCCCTGACGGCGCTGGCGAGGGGATCGGAGCCCTCCCTGCGGTCTCGCTCGCCGCGGGAGCGACGTTCATCGCTGCGGAGAGCGGCGCAAACTACCTCGCGCGCTTCGGTGAGCGCCCGGACGCAGAGTGGAACGCGACCGACCCGATGGTCCCCGACCTCGTCGCGTACACAACGTGGACGAGCTCTTCGCTCTCGTCGCTCGCGCTCGCGAACGGCGGCGACGAGCTCCTCGTGATCGATCGATCGCACACGATCGTCGACGTCGGCGTGTACGGCAGCGCTGGGTACGCGGGCGTCGTTCCGATGACTGCTCCAGCGGCGAACGCCGTCGCGCTTCGCAACACGACCACGTTCGCGGACACCGACGACTGCTCGGTGGATTTCACGACGACCACCTCGCTCTGCGCCGACGATGCAGCCTGCGGTCTCTGCGGGACGTGTTCGCTCAACACCTGTACGGCGCGCGCTGCGGGCACAACATGCAGAGTGAGCGCAGGAACCTGCGACGTCGCAGAGACGTGTGACGGAACCTCCATCGCATGTCCCGCGGACGGCTTCGCTCTGTCCACCACATCGTGCCGCGCCAGCGCAGGCTCATGCGACGTCGCCGAAACGTGCACTGGATCGAGCGCGGCGTGTCCCGCGGACTCGTTTATCACGGGTGGAACTGTCTGCCGCGCCGCAACGGGAGCGTGCGACGCCGCCGAAACGTGCACTGGATCGAGCGCAACTTGTCCCACGGATCAGGTCGCGCCGATGATCACCGTTTGCCGCGCGAGCGCGGGCGCGTGCGACACCGCCGAGACGTGCGACGGAATCACCACCGCGTGCCCAGCAGACGCCAAGGCCATGTCGGCCACCGTTTGCCGCTCGAGCGGTGGCGCATGCGATGTCGCCGAAACGTGCGACGGAACATCGGACACATGCCCCGCGGACACGCTGCGCCCGAGCACGACGGTGTGCCGAGCCAGCACCGGAGTCTGCGACGCCACAGAGACGTGCGACGGATCGACCGCCGCGTGCCCCGCCGATCGCGTCGCTCCGAGCACCACTGTGTGTAGGTCGAGCGCTGGCGTATGCGACGTCGCCGAAACGTGCGACGGCAGCACCGCGATGTGTCCTGCCGATCGCGTCGCTCCGACAACGACGGTGTGCCGAGCCGGCGCCGGCGTATGCGACGTCGCCGAAACGTGCGACGGAACATCGAGCGCGTGCCCTGCCGATCGCGTCGCTCCGAACACCACTGTGTGTCGGTCGAGCGCGGGTCCGTGCGACGTCAGCGAGAGCTGCGACGGAGTCGCCACGGCGTGCCCTGCCAACTCGTTCGCGACCGTTGGAACGTCCTGCGCCGACAGCGATCGATGCAACGGCGACGAGCTGTGCAACGGCTCGGGGACGTGCGTCGCAGGCAGCCCTGTGCTGTGCCCACCCGCGCCGAGCGCGTGCACGCTCAACACGTGCAACAGCAGCAGCGGCGCGTGCGTCGTGTCCAACGCGATGATGGGCGCGTCGTGCAGCGACGGCGTGTTCTGCAACGGCGAAGAGACCTGCAACGGCTCGGGGACGTGCCTCTCGGGAACAACGCCCTCCGACGCCGGCTCAGTTTGCGACGACGGCGGCAGCGACGCCGGAGACGCATCGGACGCAGAGACCGACAGCGGCGTGGACACCGGCGCCTCGGACGCCGCTGCGGACGCGAGCACTCCAGACGCGGACGACGCTGCGGACGGAGCGGACGCGACCGACGACGCCATGGTGTCCGACGCGAGCGCGGATGGTGCGTCGACCGAGGATGCGATGTCCGACGGGTCGATCCCGACGGACACGAGCGTCGAGGACACGAACGCGACCGACACCGGCGTCGCGCCGATCGACGTCGCGGTGGACGGACGCGACGCGCGCGCGCCCGATGGAGCGAGCGATGTCGTGATCGACGGTCCAGGCGCCGAGCGCGATCCGCCTTCGGGCGGAGGATGCTCGTGCCGCACGACGCCGGCTCCCGGCTCGTTGGGACGCGGCGCACGCCTCGCGCTGCTCTTGATGGTTGCAGCCATGGCGATGCACCGCCGCGCGCTGCGCCCGCGGGCGCGCTGACCAAACGACAGGCAGGCCCCCGGGCCCGGAGCGGAAGCGACAGGCGGGGGTCCAACACGATGCGGAGCTGATGGAGCCAGCGCGACTCGGCTCGCGATGGGTTCTCGACGTACGGCAGGCGCGCAGCGGGCAAACAAACTCCGCGCGCCACGACGGCAGCGGCGGCTTCGCTTCGTCGCGAACGTCTCTCAGCAGATGGCTCGGGGTGTGTCGTCCTTGCAGCCAACGGGTAGGCTGGAGCGGGTTGGGGAAGCGCCATCGGGCGACGCATCGCTGGCCACTCGCGCGAAGCCTCGTTGGTGGGAACATACAGCGCACGTCGGAGGAGCACCGCTCACCCGATGGCGACCCGCGCTCCCGTGCATACGGCGCTCTGGTGGGCCCGATGCTGCCGCGTCGCGCGCGCTGCTCGCAGCGCATCACGACGCGATCCCCCAGTCATTTTGCAGACGCTTCGTCGTGTGGCGCCGCGACGTCGCGGCCCCCTCGACCGTCACGGGTCACCCGACGCAGCGGCGCCTGACCCCCCACGGATGAGCGCTCGCGGATGCGCGAGCGCGGCGATCACATCGGCGTGAACGTGTGGCGAACGCCCTGCTCGATCGTGCGCAACGCCATGCCCGACGCCGTGTTGAACGAGACCTGGTTGCCCAGGTCACCAGCGATGTTCTCGATGCCGACCGTCGCTTCGCTACCGGCGGCGACAGTGCCCGCCATGCCGGGCGTGATGCTGCAGTACGTGAAGTCGACGACGTTGGTCGTCTCGTGGAGGCGAACCTGGAAGGTCGCCCGCATCGTGGAATGGTTGAAATGCGCCCAGTTGTTCCACTGAATGATGAAGCGGCGCGTCGTGCCGGTGCCGACGATCGAGGTCTGGATGTTGGACACCATCGGCACGGTGTTGAGGTCGTCCCAGAACGGCGCGATGAGTCCATTGGGCTGCGCCGCGTTGGGAAGCGCGACGTTGTTCTGTTCGGTGCTCGCAGCGCCGCCCATCGCGGGGAAGAGCTGCACGTTGCCGTTGGTCGACGCCGCGAAGCGCGTCGCGTCCACGCCCCAATAACGCAGCGTAAACGGCAGCATCGCGATGGGGGAGATGCCGTCGTCCGGGTTGCTGACCGTCAGCGTCGTGGGCATCGCGGCGAGCGCCTCACACGTCTGCCCCGTGGTCGTCAATCGCATGTACGACGCGCTCGGCGCCGCGGTGTAACGCAGGGTAAACGACCCTGGCGCGGTCGCCGACGTGCTCGAGACCGAGATGATCACGGTGCGCGCCATCGCCGTCGTGTTGCGCACGATGAGCGACGAGGTCGGCTGCGCCGGGGTCGTCGCCGTGCTGCTGACGCACGCCGCGGCGGTGCACGAGTCGAGCACGCGCATCGACACGTCCTGCGGCATTCCCATGCCCTGGCGGGTGAGCGCGACGTCGACGCCGCTCATGGCCGGAATCGAGATCGAGTAGAAGAGCTGTCCGCCTTCGCCGGGACGACACGCCGTCGACGGAGTCCCGCCGCCTGCGGTCGACGTCGTCGGAGTCGCCACTCCGACCGAGAGCGCCGTCGGCGTGGTGCAGTCCGAGTTGGGCGCGAGCATCGTCGCCGTCGGGTTGATCGTGAAGTTAGCGTCCGCGGTCTGCGACGTGCTCGCGACGGACACGATGAACGTGCGCGCTGTCGCCGAGGTGTTCGTGAGCGTGCGTACGACGGGCATCGCGCCTGTCGTGCGCGACTCGCCGAGGCACGTCGTGGCCGTGCAGTTGTCCAGCACGCGCACGGCGAGGTCCTGCGTTCCGACGCGAGCGACCGAGAGGTCGATGCGCGTCCGCGCAGGGACGTTTACGCTGTAGAACACTTGTCCGCCGGTGCCGTCGTAGTTGCACGACCCCGCGCCCGCGAAGTTGTTCGCGACGTGGCCGTTGGTGCCGCCGTTGGCGGTCGAACCAGTCGTCATGGCCATCGTCGAGAGCGCGGTCGGCGTCGAGCACTCCGCGTTGGCTGCTGGCGTAAACGTCGACGCGTTGAGCGTGTAGTTGCCAGCGTTGAACCCGTCGATGAAGACCGAGTAAATGCCCGCCGGCACCACGCCGCGCGTGTACGACTGAGTGCCGGTGCCCTTGTCGTCGTCGCAGAGAACCTCGGACATCAGCGAGCCGTCGGTGCACGTTCGGCGCAGCGAGATGGTCGTGTCGATCGTCGATCCGTTGGTCGTCAGGATGATGCCTGTACGCGCCGCAACGGTGAGCGGGAAGACCTGCTCGGACGTGTTGAACATGAACGTGGCGCACGAGATGCTCGTGTTCGTTCCGCCGGAGGCCGCGAGCGTTCCCATTCTGCTGACGGCCGGTGCGCCGGGTGCTGGGAGCGTGAGCGCAGCGCCTGGCATCGAGCACGCCGACGGCAGCCCGGTGTCGGTGCGAACATCGACGCCCGTGTCGGTGCGAACGTCCACGCCCGTGTCGGTGCGAACGTCGACTCCTGTGTCCGTCACGACGCCGGTGTCGATGCCGGTGTCCGTCACGACGCCGCTGTCGATAACGACGCCGGTGTCGATGACGACGCCGGTGTCGATGACGACGCCCGTATCCGTGACGACGCCCGTATCCGGGGCGACTCCAGAGTCCATCGCGATGCCCGTGTCAGGGTCCACGCCGCTGTCCGTGGGCGTGGCCGCGTCGGGGTCGACGCCGGTATCGGGATCGACGCCGGTGTCGGGATCGACGCCGGTGTCTGTGCTGACGCCAGTGTCCGTGCTCACGCCAGTGTCACGGACATCGCGCGGCGGGGTCATGTCGGTCATGACGACGTCGCCGCCATCGCCAGTGGGCATCGGCCCGCCACAGGCGGCGATGAAGAGGCCGATCATCGGAAGCGATCGGCGGAGGGTACGGGTAGTCAATTCGAGCTCCTTGGTCTGCGGTTAAACGACAGCCAGCGCGATCCAACACGCTGGACGCCAAGCCGCGAGTCCATCACGAACTTCGCGTGGATTCAATGGTTCGAGTCGCATCCGACGCCCCCGAACCGCGTGGATTGCGTCGGCTCGATCAACCCTCGCGACCGACCCACGTCCCGTGGAGCGAGTACGGGATCGAATGCGCGAACCACGCGCTGCCGATGGGGCCTCGAGTGAGATCTCGGCCGTCGTAGATCTGCACGCCCGAGACGTTGCGCGACGCGTCGTACGCGTTGGTCAGGATCCAGCCGTCCCGCTCGTCCTGCGCCGACGGCTTGGCGACGAACGTCGGTTCGCCGACGAAGATGTCAGGCCCCGCGTCGCCGACGACCAACGAGCCGCTGTCGCAGTCGATCATCGCGATGTGTTCGCGGTCGTCTCGGGTGAGCAGCGCGTACAAGTAGCGATGTCGCGTGCCCTGTAGGCTGGGAGCGGTCGAGGGAAAGTCCACTGCCTCTCCACAGATCGTCTGGCGCGTCGCGCTCGACCGCCCGACGTCGAGCACGAATCGCTCGAGCGTCGCCGTCGACGCGAGCACCCACGCTTCGCCGGACCGCGCGCGCTCGACGGTCATGACGTCGAAGGCGTCAGGGTTCTTGTAGGCGCAGAGGTCGACGACGATCGTCCCATCTTCGCGGTCGTAGGCGTTGCCGTAGTGAAAGTGAAAGAACGCCGGGACCTTGAACCGCGAAACGCGGTGTGGCGCGCGGCGCTCGACCACGATGATCTCCGTGCCTTCTTCGGGCGCCCACCGGCTCGACGCTGCCGCGGGTGACGTCCCGAGGATCGCGCCGCCGATGTCGAAGTGAATCGGATGCGCCATGAAGATCCAGCGCGTCTCGGTCTGCGCGAAATCATGGACGATCGTCATGTGATCGAGCGCGATCTGCGTGACGACAGACGCCGGTCCGACCGTCGGCAGCGCGTACACGATCAGCTCTGTTCGCAGCCCCATCGACAGGCCGATCGCGAACGTGCACCCGGTCGTCCGGTCGATTCGCACGTGCGCGTTGAGCCCGTCGCTCGCGACGCCGCCGAGGTCCGAGGGCCCGATCGTCTCGAGCGTGCTCGGATCGACCTCGATGGGCAGCCCGAGCTCGGTCAACGCAAACACGCGGCCCTGCCACGAGAGCACGTTGATGTTCGCGGTGTTCTTTGTGCGGGCTCCCACCCGCCGCCACCAAGAGGGGCCGAGCGTGAAGCCCGTCGAGTAGAGCGCGCGCTTTCGTTCTCTCTCTTCGCGAAGCTCAAGGCTCACCGTGACCCGAACTCCGCCGCGCGCGGTTCCGCTGTCGAACGCCACGTGGCTGAGCGCGCCGTCGCCGTCGAGCCAGTGCTGGTACTTGTGTCCAAAGGACTCGAAGAGCGACGGCCCGTTGCGCACAAGCGTCCCTCGCAAGTCGTCAGGGATCGTGCCGCGAACCTCCATTGGCTCGAAGCCGTGCTCTCGGTCCAGCCCCAAAAAACCACGGCCCATTCGCCTTCGTGACTCTGGAATCACCACGTTCATTTGCTCCCTCGCTCCGCGAGGCAGCATAGCGGAGAAGGGAGATCATTTCTCGGCGCGCAGGGGCGGTTCTCTTCGCAGTCAGCGCTTCGAGATCGGCGCCGCTTCTTGCGACAGTTCGGCGTCGAGCGCGAACTCCTGCGGCTTGCCTTCGGGCAACGACAGGAGGGCGGTCGGGTCGTCCGCGACGAATCGCGAGCGGTACACCCGGACGATGATCGCCATGAACGCGGCTTGGAGCAGCACGGCCGTCGCGTAGATCGCGACCGTGCCAACGCTGACATCCGCGCGGGCGTGCTGATTCCACGCGACTGCGCCGAACGAGAGGAGCACGGCGTTGTGCATCACGGAGATAAGCAAGTTGCGCGCGCTCATCGAGAGCGCTGACTTTGCTTCGCCGCGCAGCAGCGCCGACGCCGTCCGAAACGTGTAGATCGCCGAGATCGACCCCGGAATCCACGAGAGCGCGAGCACGAGCGTCCACCATGAGTCGGTGTGACTGTCGAACGCGGTCAAGAGCCCCAACAGCGCGAGAGGGGCGCTGGGCACCCACATCTGCCCCGCGAAATATCCGCTGAACGCCGCGAAGAACACGGGTAGCGGCAGCGGGCCACCCACCACGGCCCAGCGGCTCGCGCTCACCTCCGCCGAGCGAAATGCGCCCGCTCCCGCGACGGCGCGCTGCTCTTCTTGGCGATACCGTGCGAGCCACGCGTGTCGATTTCGCTCGAGCACTCCGCCTGCGGCCAACACCGGAACCACCAGCAACAAGAGCAACGCCGCGAGTCCGACCATCGGGACACACGATAGCGTACGAAGCGCTCACTAACCGCCTGCTGACCGTCGCGTCACGAGCTCGTCGCTGGGTGCGACGTCGCCCGCCATCGCGCGAGGGCCGCGCGGTAGTCGACGAGCGCGGCTCGCGCCGCACGCAGCGGCAAATCGTGCGCGGGACCGTCTTGGGCCAGGTGGGACTCGCACTCGGCCGCGAGTCGGGCGAGCGCGACCGCTCCGCAGTGGGCCGAGCTGCCCTTGAGCGTGTGCGCCGCGCGACGGGCGGCCCTGCGACCAGAGGGTGACCCGTCGTCGTCCATCGCTTCGATGAGCTGCTGCGCGCTCTCGAGAAAGATCCGCAAGACCTCGCCGAACGACGCTTCGCTTCCGAGCTCGTTGCGAAGCGTCACGAGCGCCTCGGGATTGAGGGCGCTCTCCGTGGGCTGGGGTTCGAGCAGCGCCGCGGTCGGCGCGCGGGTGACGCGCCGGATGACCGCCGCGAGCGTCGCGAGGCGTACAGGCTTACAGAGATACTCGTCCATGCCAGCGGCGAGGCATCGCTCGCGGTCGCCCGGCAGAGCGCTCGCCGTCATCGCCACGAGCGCCACGTGTCGGTCTGCGCGCTCTTGCCGACGTACGGCGCGAGCGACCGCGAGGCCGTCGAGCGCGGGCATGTTCACGTCGAGCAGGCATAGGTCGTAGTCCGATTGCCTGAGCAGCCGCAGCGCCTCGGATCCGTCCTCCGCGAAGTCGCAGCGCAACCCGAGCTGTTCGAGCTGTCGGGCGATGACGAAGCGACTCACGGGGTTGTCTTCGGCGACGAGGATACGCAGCGCCGCGATCTTCTCTGGTCGATCCCCGCTCGATGATGGCTCTGCGGTCGGACGTGGCTCGCGGATGCTCGAGAGCGCGTCTCTGAGGGCCGCGGGACCGACGGGCTTGGCGACGGACCGAGTCGCGTTGATGGACTCGAAGATCCGGCGAAGCGACTGCAGCTCGACGATCGGGACCGCGGTGGACAGCGTCGGCAGCGCGGCGCGATCGCCCTCGTCGACCAGGATCGCGTCGAGGTCGGCGGCAAGCGGCTCGGCGACGCTCAGAACGACCGGAGTCGCCGCGAGCGTCGAGAGCGTCGTGACGAGCGCCTCGCGCAGCGCCGGCTGGCTCGCGAGCACACCGACGCGCATCCCGCCGAGCGTCGGGGCGATCGCGGCGCCCGCTCGATGGGAGCCGAGCGCGTCGACTTCGAAGGTAAACGTCGAGCCGCCGCCAGGGACGCCGTCGCTCTCGACGGAGATCGACCCTCCCATGCGTTCGACGAGAAGCCTGCAAATCGCCAGACCGAGGCCGGTGCCGCCGACGCGACGCCGAGTCGAGGTGTCGACGCGTCGAAACGCGTCGAAGATCGCGCTCTGATGCTCGGGTGGGATTCCGATGCCCGTGTCTTCGATGCGAACCCGCAGGCGCACGGGCTCGCCGAGCGTCGGGGCTCTGCTCTTCGCCGGGCTCGCGCAGCAGAGCCGGATCGCGACGTGGCCGCGGTCCGTGAATTTCAGCGCGTTGCCGCCGAGGTTGAGCACGAGCTGCGCCAGCCGTTGACCGTCGACGATGACCCACGCAGGAACGTCAGGCTCGATCGTCCACAGCAGCTCGACGCCCGTCGCCTCGGCGCGCGGCGCGAGTACGGCCAGCGCCCGCGCGAAGAGCGGCTCGAGCTCGACCTCGGCCGGCTGCAGCGCCGCGCGTCCGCCCTCGAGACTCGAGAGGTCGAGCAGGTCGTTGATGAGGGTGAGCAGCACATCGCCGCTCTCTGCGATGGTGTGCACCATCGTGCGCTGCGCTTTGGAGAGCTCGGTGTCGAGGAGCAGCTCTGTGAGCGCGATCAACGCGTGGAGCGGCGTCCTCAGCTCGTGCGAGGTGTTGGCGAGGATCTCGGACTTGACCTGGTTCGAGCGCTCAGCAGCGTTCTTGGCGTCGACGAGGGCGAGCTCGGCGCGCTTTCTCGCGGTGATGTCTCGGTTGATGCCGAGCGCTCCGAGCGGGCTGCCGTCCGGCAACGACACAGGGATCACCAACGAGTCGATCCACGCGACGGCGCCGTCTCTCGTCCTGCGCTTGATCTCTGCGGTCCAGAAGCCCTTCTCCGCGATGCTCGCGAACACCTCAGCGGTGATCTTGTCGACGTCCCCAGGGTCGTGCAGGACGCTGACGGGACGGCCGATCATCTCGTCTCGCGTGTAGCCGTAGAGGCGCTCCGCACCTTGGTTCCAATCGGTGATGACCCCGTTCATGTCGGTCACGACGACCGCGTCGAACAAATAGTCGAAGGCTCTTGCGCGATGGGCGAGGTGCTCAGGAGTCATGGCTTCGCGACGTAATCCGAGAGTGGTCCGAAGGGGCTCGAAGCACGATCAGCGCTTCATCGTCGCTTCGAGGCCGCGCGTGCATCGCGCCGTCGAGATACGAAGAGCGCATGATCGATCATGGTTTCCTGATCATCGATCGTCGTCAAGGCGAGTCCGTTGCAGTAGGCTCGCGCTCGAATTTTCCAATGGTCAAGCCGAAGAGCAAGCCCACACCGCCCAAGGGGCCCGCGTGGACCAAGGCCCAGCGCGCCGCGCTCCTCGGCGCGCGCAAACCCCACCCGTTCGACGCGCCGCCTCCGCCCACGACGCGGGCGGAGGGCTTTCAGGCCTTCCTTCGCGAGTTCGAGCGCCAGGAGAAAGAGCAAGGTCCGGTGCGCCTGGACTCGCCGACCGCCGAGGAGCTGTGGGCCCCGCTGCAGCGCTCCATCGACGGAAAGACCCCTCCCGACAAGCTCGATCCCGTGACCGAGATGCTCCGAGCCAAGGCCGTTCTGCCCGCGAGCTGGGACATCGAGTCCAACGAGGGGCTGCGCGGCTTGATCGCGTTTTGGATCGACACAGGCGGGGTCGAGTTTCTCTTCGAGCTCGCGCGGGACCCTCGCGTGCTCGACATCGGCACCTATCTTCAGGGAAGCACCCGCGGACGATGGTTCGATGCGACCGATCGCGGCCAACACTCGCCCAACCAGAGACTCGGGGTGTTCGATTACAGCCCGCTGCGCACCGCGCTTCGACAGTATTTCTTCGCGCTGAGCGAGGAGGCGTTCGCCGCCCAGAGCCAGGCGTTCGCGCGGGCGCAGAAGGCATCCTTCGACCGCGCCCCCGACGATCGACGCGACGCGGGCCAAGAAGACTCGTTCGTCGCGTTCGTCCTGGGCAGGGACGGCTCGTACGCGCATCGGCTCATCGTTCCGGGACCCGACGGTCGAGTGCCATACCTCTCGAACGCCGGGCTGATGCTCGCCTCGGTGACCGATCTGGCGAAGGCCACCGCGCTCGTCGACTCGTTGGCCAGCATCCTCGCGATCGAAGGCGCAGCGTGCGCGCTGAACTTCGTCGAGACCTTCGGCGCCGCAGCTGCGCCGCTGCTCGAGAAGATCCTGGCCGCCAACGAGGGCCGCAAGCCCAAGCTCAAGCCGTACTACGTCGGACGCTTCAACGCCGCGATCAAGCTCGCGCGCACCGACACCACCGACGCTTGAGCGCCGGGCGATAGAGGCTCCGATTGATTGCGGCTCCGCCTTCGGTTGGCGACACGCGCCCGAGTGAGCTCGTGGCGTGTCTTCTTCCAACCTTCGGCTCCGAATGAACGCGGCTCCGCCTTCGGTTGGCGACACGCGCCCGAGTGAGCTCGTGGCGTGTCTTCTTCCAACCTTCGGCTCCGCGCTAGCGCGCGTGGGTCACGGTCGCTTGCTTGCTCGTGGGGGGCGGACAACTCGTCACCGCCGTCGCTGCGACGAGCATCGTTCGCGTGAAATCCACCAGCGTGTTGCCCGTGATCCGCATGCGAAAGGCCGCCCCGATTCCTGATCGGATCGTCGCCGCCCAGTGCACGAGGAGGATCCGGCCGGGCGACGCCGCGTAGCCCGCGAGCGCTGCTCCTTCGACCACCGTCTCGATCGCGGCGCCGCGAGGCGTGCTCCAACGAACGCGCCCTCCCGCCGACCTTCGCGCGAGCGTGTTGGCGATGTCCTCCGCTTCGTCCTGCGCGCGAAACGCAGTCCGCTGCGAGTCGACCGGCGCGAGGCGCCGCAATCTCCGCGCGAACGCTCGCTCGCCGACGCGCTCGAGAGCCATCGGAGCGAGCACGCGCAGCATGTGATCTGCGATCACGTAGCCCACCGGAGCGTCCGAGAAGTTCGCGCTCTGCACGCCCGTCGTGTTGCGCAGGTCGACCGACGCGAGCGCGACTTGAAAACCGGTGACCTGTCCCAACGCGAACGAGCGCACGGACTCGAGCGCCGGATTCGGGGTGACGCATCGCGTTTGCGCATGCGCTGCGCGCGCGGGCGCGAGGAGGGCGATCAGTCCTGCCAACGCCCAGAGCGCGAACACACGCCGACTCCACATGGAAGAGGTTCGTAGCATGTTCGTCGGACTGCGCTATCGACGCGCGATCCGGCGCGCTCGACGCGCCACCGACGGCCGCGACAACGTATCGTCGGGGGCATGCAGCACCTTCGACGCGCACGGCTCGTCACCGCGCTCCTCACAGCGGCCCTCTCGGCGTGCTCGCAGCCGATGGCATCGCCAGACGTCGCGCCGATCGACGCGGCGATGTTCGATGGCGAGGGCGATGTCACGGACGCGACGCTCGACGGGGCGGAGACCGCCGCGCGAGAGTCGACGCTCGTCGCGCGATTCGAGCCAGAGCCCGTCATGGGCGCGACCGTGCCCGCGCCAGGGATGGTTCCCTTTCCGTCCAACGTCTACCTCGAGGCGGATGGGACGGTGCTCGACGCGCTGCCGAACTTTCGTGCGCTGCGCATGCCGCAGCGAAACGAAGTGCTGACCGATGGCTTTCGTGACCTCGACGGGTTCGGTCGCAACGCAGGCGCGATGTTCGTGATCGACGGCGTCGCGCCGCTCGACGGCGATCCGCTGCCCGAGGTCGACAGCGCGACGCTTCCCCAGGATGCAGTGAGCGCGCTGGCTCCCGACGCGACGGCGTTGATCTTCGATCTCGACCCGAGCGTGCCTTCGTCGATGGCTCGCGTTCCAGCGGTCGCTGGCTGGCACAGGCTCTTTCGGACGATCACGGTCATGCCAGACGGCGTCGCGCTCAAGCCCGGCAGGACGTACGCCTTCGTGCTCACGACGGGGGTTCGCGCTTCGGGCGCTGGATCCGTGGCGCTCCGCGCGTCTCCTGCGTTTGTCGCGCTGCGCGACGGCGGGGCTGCGGCGCGACAGACGAACGCCGGGCGGGTCTATGGTCCCGCGATCGACCGCGCGCTCGCGCTGCTCGGCGCAGGGTTCGATCGCACGAGGCTCGCTGCGCTCACGGTGATCACGACGCAGACGCGGCACAGGCAGCTTCGATCGGCGGCGGACGCGATTCGCGCTGGTCGCGTGCGGCCTGCTCCGACGCTCGTGACCGACGCGATGACGGCGCGACCCTACACGGTCGTGCGCTTCGGACGCAGCGCGCACCCAGGATGGACCGCGACGCTCGAGGCGTGGCTCGGAACTCCGCGCCGAGCCATGGACGGATCGCACCTGCCCGGCGAGCCGACGGCCGAAGTCGAAGGAGCCTCCGTCGGCCTCGCGCACGACGCGATCGGAGCGGTGATGACCGCCGTGTTCGAGGCGCCGGACTTTCGCGGCGCGGACGGGCGCATCGCGTATGCAGCGGACGGGACGCCGCGCGCCACCCGCGCGGACCAACGCATTCCCGTCACCATCGTCTTGCCGAGGGGGCCGGTGCCCGCTGGAGGATTTCCCGTCGTGCAGTGGGGGCACGGGTTGGGAAACCACCGAAAGTCCATCCTGGTGCTCGCCAACGAGCTCGCTCGACGAGGCATCGCCACGGTCGCGATCGATCACATCACGTTCGGTCAGCGCGCCTATCCGACGGACACGACGACGATCTTCAACGGGACCTATCGAGGCCCCGACGGAATCGGCGATCGCCCCGACTATCCGCCGGGCGAGTTCTTCGGAAACCTCGAGAGCATGGTGGCCTTTCGCGACAACCTCCGGCAGGCAGCGCTCGACCAGGTGCAGCTTCGGCGACTCGTCACCAACCCCGCCCTCGATCTCTCGTGGGTGGCCGCCGAATACGGCGGCGTCGCTCCGACCCTCGATCGAACCCGCGTCGGTTACGCCGGCGATTCGCTCGGTGGAATCATCGGAACGCTCTACAGCTCCGTCGAGCCCGACGTAAACCCGGTCCTGCTCAACGTCCCGGGCGGCGCGTTCTTCACCGCCGTCGGCGCCGACGCTCCGACGCTCAACGGGCTGCTCAACTTGATTTCTGGGGTCTTCGGTAGCCCGCGCGCGCCGATGGATCGCTTCAACCCGCTCGCCAACGTGCTGCAGGCCGTCGTCGACGGCGCGGATCCGGCTTCGCTGGCCGCAGAAATCACCGCTCCCCCGTCGGGTCGACCGCACGACGTGTGGGTGGTCGCCTCGCTCTGGGACGAGATCATCTCCAATCGCTCGACCGCGCTGCTCGCGCGAGAAATGGGGCTGCCGCAGCTCGCTCCTGCGCTCGTTTCTGCGGCGGGCCTCACGGTGCTCGACGGACCAGCGAGGGCCAACCTCCGCGAGGGCGCGACGGGGGCCTTCTCGCAACTTTCTCCGTCCACCCACGGCGCCAACATCGCCTCGCGGTACGGAGTGCGCACCTTCGCGACGCCGTTTCCTCGGGAGGGCGAGGCCGATCGCTTTCCTCGCGCGGTCGCGCCGTTTTGAATCCGTCAGCCGATCGTCGGCTATCAGCGCGCGATCGGCGAGTACTTCGCCAGCGCTTTCGCTGGCCGTACGACGATTTCGCTCGGGTCGCTCACGGTCCTCGACGACACCGACGACGATGGCTTCACGGCAAGCGAAGAGCGCGCCGCCTCGACGTCGGACAACGACCCGAGCTCGCATCCCCCAGGCCCGCGAGCGCACTCGCGAGACGTCGGGTTCTGATCATCTCCTTCTACCCATCGTACGAGCCGGCGCGGCTCGCTCTCGTTCATCCTTCGGGCCTCCACTCATGACTGAGCTCTCTCTCGACCGGGCGACCGCGGCGATCACTGGCGTCGGCGGTTTCATCGGCCTCGCGCTCGCAAAGCGCTTGATCGCGCGCGGCGTCACCGTGCGCGGCCTCGATCATTCGCCCGCTGCCGTCGCCCGCGCGCGGTCGGTCGGCGTGCACGCCGAGGTCGGAGACGTGTGCGACCCGGCGCTAGCAAAAACACTGTTCGACGGCGCTGCGGTGGTGATCCACACCGCGGCGGTCGTCACCGAAGGAGGCGATCGCGCGCTGTTCGATCGGGTCAACGTGCAGGGGACTCGAACAATGCTCGACGCCGCGAGCGCCGCGGGCGCCGCGTTCGTTCATCTCTCGAGCGTGATGGTGTACGGATTCACGTTTCCCGACGGCGTCGACGAGGACGGCCCCCTGCGAGGCGAGGGCAACCCGTACTGCGAAACCAAGATCGCCAGCGACGCGATCGTGCTCGACGCGGCACGAGCGGGCAGGGCGCGCGCCCTCGTCGTTCGACCAGGCGATGTGTACGGACCTGGCAGCGTTCCCTGGGTCCAAAGGCCGCTCGAGCTGATGCGCAAGGGACTCTTCGTGCTGCCCGACGGAGGTCGAGCGTTGCTCAACCACGTCCATGTCGAGAACCTCGTGGACGCGACGCTGCTCGCGGTCGAGCGCGGCGCGTGGGGCAGAGCGTTCAACGTGACCGACGGCGTCCGCACGACGTGCATGCAATACTTCTCGAGGCTCGGTGCGCTCGCGGGGATCACGTCGATTCGAACGGCTCCGTCGTGGGCGATGCGCCCCGCCTTCGCGTTGATCGCGCGAGCATCGCGTGCGCTCGGGATCGAGCCGCCCGCTACGGAGGACGCTGTGTCGTTCTTGCTTCGACCGGGGCTCTACTCCATCGCTCGCGCGCGGCGCGAGCTCGGCTACGAGCCTCGGGTCACGCTCGAGCAGGGCTTCGACGAGCTCGCGCGCGCCGAGCGCTGAGCGGCCAGCATCGTTCGCGAGACGACCGAACCGATCGCCGAGTTCTGCGATCGCGCCCTGCAAACGGTGGCATAACCGCGCAGTGCCGATCGGAGAGAGCTTCGCGCTTGCGGCCGCCTTGTGTTGGGCGATCGGCTCGGTGCTCTTCGCTCGCATCGGAAAGGCCGTCTCCCCCGCGGCGATGAACCTGATGAAGTGCCTCACCGCCGCGACGCTGCTGTCGATCGCGCGCGTGGCGCTCTCGTCGTCCATCGCGCCGCTTCACCTCACGCCGCGCTCAACGCTCTTGCTCGCGTCGAGTGCGGTCATCGGCCTCTCTGTGGGCGACACCGCGTACTTCTCGTCGATGGTCCGGATCGGACCGTCGCGCGCGATTCTGCTGCTCTCTGCGGCGCCTGTGTTCGCGACGATCGGAGGGGTGTTGCTGCTCGGCGAGCGCGTCACGGCCCGAACTGCGATCGCCATCGCCGTGACTCTCGCGGGCATCGCGCTCGCCGTCACCAGCCGTGACGCTGGCGACGACCTCGCGACCGAGGGCGCGTCAGCGAAGTCCAACGGAGCGATTCGGCGACGCAACGGCGTCGCGTTTGGTCTGCTCGCCGCGCTCTGCCAGGCCGGGGGAAGCCTCCTGTCGCGCCGCGCGATGTCCGACGGAATCGATCCGCTCGCCGCCGCTGCGGGCCGCGTCGGGATCGGCGCGATCGTCCTCATCGTGAGCGCGGTGCTCTTCGGTCAGGTCCGTCGTTGGTCCCGCGAAATCGCGGTGGACCACGCCTGGGCGAAGATCGCCGCCGCGTCGATCGTCGGGACGTTCGCGGGGATCTGGATGGCGCAGGTCGCGATCGCGCGCTCTGCGTCCACGGGCGTCGCGACGACGCTCCTCGCGACGAGCCCCATCTTCGCGCTTCCGCTCGCGCACCTCGTCGGGCACGAGCGCGCGCGGCCGCGTGGCGTATTCGCGGCCATCATCGCAGTGCTGGGCGTCGCCCTCTTGACCGTGCGCTGAGCAGCGCGAAGCGACGCGCTGTTGATGCGCGCGAGCGGCGCGACGGGCGCGGTTCTCGATGCGTCGGCCGACGGCGTCAACGGCTCATCATGAAGCCGAGCTTCGTCGATGAGTTGTCGTTTGCGCTCTTCCGAGTTCAACTCCCCGCGAGGCATCTCCCTGAACACTCAACTGGTCCCCAACCGCCGCGGGTGGCTCGTACGCTCCGCGCTCTTGATCAGCCTGGCTGGCTACTTCGCCTACCGGGGCTTCACCACAGAGAGCTCCGCTGCGCGTGTCTTCTTCGCGGCCATCGTCGCGTTCAACGCGGTGCTCACGATCGGCAACCTCCGAAAGTGGCTCGCGACCCGGCAGTCAGAGGCGTTCGTCGCAGAGTGGAAGGACGACACGTTGACCTTGCCGCGGCTCACCGAGGGCGCAATGCGCATCGCGAAGAGCGAGATCACGCAGTGCGTCATCGCGAACGGTCGCTCGATCACGATCCTGATCGTGGACGCGCAGCGCCGCACGTATGTGCTCAGCGGGGTCGATTGGAAGAACGAGGGGCTCGCCCAACTGGCGTCGATGCTTCGAGACGCGGGCGTCGTCACGAAGGAGCAATGATCCGCTGAACCCCTCGTCGGCTCTCTTTCTGCGCTCACAGGGCGCGAAGGCGAAACGTCGACGCGGGCTGACCGTTCGTCGGACCGGTCGACCCCACAAATCGACCGCCTGCAAATTCGCAGCTCAGTCCTCGTGCTCGCCTGCTCGGTTGGCTACATGGCCGCGCAGGTACCGTTGTGTGCGCGATTCAGAGAGTCGCGAGCGTTCGAAACCCAAGGTAGCCTTACATACAGAGCTTCGATGAAATCCGCTTCGCACTGGTTGGTTGTCACGCTCGTCGCCGCGCTCACCGCGTGCACGAGTCCTGTCCGCCCTGAGGACGCCGCTGGCGATACCGTCGCCGACGTCGCGCGCGACGTCACGGACGGCGGCTTCATGCAGGACGTGCCGAACGACGTCGCTGACACCGCGGCGGACGTCTCGCCGCACGACGTCGACGCGGGGCCGGACGTCACGTGTTCGCTCGGACTCGAGCCGTGCGGCGTCGATTGCGTCGATCTTCAGACGAGCGAGACGCACTGCGGGATGTGTGGTCGCTCGTGCATGGGAACCGACCAGTGCATCAACGGAGCGTGCGCGCCTCGGTGCGATCCGATGGCCGGCGAGATGCGCTGCGGGACTTCGTGCGTCAACACCACGGTCGATCCGATGCACTGCGGCGCGTGCAACCAGACGTGCGGCGCGCTCGAGCGCTGCGAGTTCAGCTCGTGCGTATCGAACTGTCCTGTCGCGGGGCAGATCGCCTGCGGCGCGACCTGCGTCGACACACGCACGGACAACAACAACTGCGGCGGCTGCGGTCGCGTGTGTGGCGTCGGGCAGCGCTGCATGACGGGCATGTGCGCCAACATCTGCTCCGCCGGTCAGACGTTTTGCAGCGGAACGTGCGCGAATCTGCAGACGAGCGTCACCAACTGCGGCATGTGCGGCCGCGCTTGTCCGATGGGACAGATGTGCAACATGGGGGTGTGTTCGATCACGTGCACGCTGCCGACGATGGCGTGCGGCGGGACGTGCGTGGACACGACGACCAACGTCGCCAACTGCGGGATGTGCGGCCGCGCGTGCTCGGCCGCCCCCAACGCGACCCCCGCGTGCGCCGCGAGCACGTGCGGTCTCGCGTGCACCGCAGGCTTCGGCAATTGCGACGCGATGGCGACCAACGGCTGCGAGACCGACGTGCGCACGTCGCTCACGCATTGCGGAGCGTGCGGGAGCGCGTGCACCGCGGCGGCGAACCAGACCGCGACGTGCGCCGCGGGCACCTGCGCCCTGCGCTGCACGGCGGGCTTCGGCGACTGCGACGCGATGGCCCCGAACGGCTGCGAGACCAACGTCACGACCTCCACGAGCCACTGCGGCATGTGTGGGCGTGCGTGCGTAGCGCCGGCCGGCGGCTCCGTCACCTGCGCCGCTGGCGCTTGCGTGCCTGCGTGTCTGATGGGCGAGACGATCTGCGGGGCGACGATGACGTCCGCTGGGCGCTGTGCGAATTTGCAGACAGATCGAACCAACTGCGGGACGTGCGGCACGGTGTGCCCTGGCACGCAGAGCTGCGTCGCAGGTCGTTGCATGATGCTCTGCCCGATGGGTCAGACCGCGTGCGGCGCGGCGATGACCTGCGTGGACACCACCATCGATCGAACCAACTGCGGCGCGTGCGGCCGGGCGTGCGCGGCGACGCAGACCTGTGTGCTCGGCGCGTGCCTGTCGAACTTTCAGGTGACCACGATGACGACCGCCGCGTGCACCGCGGCGTCGGTCGCCGAACAGCTCGATCAACGCGGCGCGATCGCCGCGGGCAACGCAGCGGTGGTGACCGTCGGCGACGGTCTCTCGGTTCGCTCGAACAGCACGACCGGGACGGGCCCCGTCGCGATCACAGCCCTCATGGACGGGCTCGTGACAGACCTCGGGACCAACACCGCGTATGTGCTCGGAAGCGCGAGCGGCCCGCTCCGCGCGAACACGGGCCTGGTCGCGATCGACCGGCTGTTTCGGGTCGACCCGATTCGGATGGGCTGGATTCCCAGCGCTCCGCTCATGCTCAGCGCGCCGATCAGCGTCAACACGAGCACCGGCGCGACGAGCCCGATCGGCGTGTACAACGGCAGCGGGCGCATCGTGCTGCACTCGGGCAGTCGGGTGTTCGAGATCCTCGTTCCGTCCGGGATGGTCGTGGACCGCGGCGCCCTGCTGCAGTTTCCTCGGACGCTTTCGGAGTCGTGGGCGACCTGGGGCGTCGTGCAAATCGACGCCGGTCGCCTGTATCTCACGTACGTCCAGAGCAACAGCACGATCGCTCGAATTCGTGTGTCGGACTCGCAGGTCGAGACCGTCGCCACGTTCACCGACATCGGCGACACGTCGGGCTTCTTGGTCGTCCCCTCGCTCAACCGCTGGTTCTTCTCGTTCGAAGGCGTCTCACAGGTCGGAGGGGTTGGCGCGGTCAACGAGTTCATCGCGAGCTGCCCGGCGACCTTCGTCACGACCGCTGGCGACTTCAGAATCACCTCGCTCTCGGCGGTGCCTGCGACGTGCACGGTGATCGACGTGACCGCGGAGATCGGTGACGACCGCGGCGCGATGGCCGTGCAAGGCGCGCGTCTCGCCCTCACCGGCGACACAGCGACTGCGTCCGTGGGCACGTCGCCCTTCGTCGCGACGGACGTGCGTCGCGCGGGACCGCCCGCAGATCACATCTTCAGCGATCTCGCGACGGGGCAGATCTGGGGACTGTTCGTCGGCGCGGTGCCCCTCTATGGCGGCTCGGGACTGCAGACGGTGGACAGGATCATTCCGCTCAGCGAGATCTCCCTCGAGCCGAGCGCCGCTGCGGTGACGTTGAGCGCCCCCATCGCGATCAACACGTCGGCTCCTGCCTCGACGATGATGTTCTCTGGCAGCGGCCGGGCGCTCATCGCGACCAACGGCCGAGCGACGAACATCGAGCTGCCGTCCGGAGTCGTCCGCGACTTCGGCCCCATCGTCCTGCCAGCGCACGCCAACTCCGATAGCTGGGCGGCCTGGGGCGTCGTCGAGACCGCCGTCCCGGCAACGCGCATCGTCTTCATCGAAAACGCGATGCGCGTCTCGCGCTTCACCCTCGGCGGAGTCACGATCGCGCCGGTCGCGACCTTCACGAACCTCGGCACGACCGGCTCGTTTGCCTTCTCTGCGCTCCGGTCGCGGTGGTTCGTGCAGAGCAAGGGCAGCAACCAGTTTCTCGGGCTGATGCCGCCCGGCGAATACCTGTTGAGCTGCCCCGCGACCTCCTCGATCCTCTAGCGCGCTTTGCCATGACAGGGCGGAGCGATGTCGTGACGACCGTACGCCTCGGAATCCGCGAAAATCTCGCGCAGTTCTCGCTGCTCGTCGTCGTCAACGCCCTCGTCGGCGCGATGATCGGGCTCGAGCGCACGATCCTGCCATCGATCGCCGAGAAGGAGTTTCACCTCGCCGCCAAGAGCGCGGTTCTCTCGTTCATCGTGGTGTTCGGCGTCACCAAGGCGCTGACGAACTATCTCGCCGGACGACTCTCCGATCGCGTCGGGCGCAAGCGCGTGCTCGTCGCCGGGTGGCTCGTCGCCGCGCCGGTGCCGTTTCTGCTGATGTGGGCGCCGAGCTGGTCGTGGGTGCTCGTCGCCAACGCGCTGCTCGGGATCAGCCAGGGCCTCACGTGGTCGACGACCGTCATCATGAAGATCGACCTCGCGGGGCCCGAGAAGCGCGGTCTCGCGATGGGTCTCAATGAGTTTGCAGGGTATTTGGCGGTCGCCGGCAGCGCGCTCGCCACAGGGCTCGTGGCCGAGCGATTCGGTTTGCGTCCAGCGCCTTTCTACCTCGGCGTCGCGTTCGTCGCGCTCGGACTGCTCCTCTCGGTCGCGCTCGTTCGCGAGAGTCGACACCACGTCGCCGAAGAGTCGAAGCTGAGCGGCGCGATGCCAGAAGCGATGCCCACGCAGCGCGAGGTGTTCTTTCGGACGTCGTTGCTCGACAAAGACCTGTCCAGCGTCAGTCAGGCCGGGCTCGTCAACAACTTGAACGACGGCATGGCGTGGGGCCTGTTTCCGCTGTTCTTCGCCGCCGCGAGGATGACGCTCTCGCAGATCGCGACCCTCGCCGCGATCTACCCCGCGACGTGGGGCGTCGCGCAGCTCTTCACCGGGGCATGGTCCGATCGCGTCGGCCGAAAGTGGCTCATCGCGTCGGGAATGTGGACGCAAGCGATCGGCATCGCCGTCGTCGCGCTCTCGACGCGCTTCGCGGGCTTCGCCATCCGCGCTGCGCTGCTCGGCGTCGGCACCGCCATGGTGTACCCGACGCTCCTCGCCGCGATCGGCGACGTCGCACATCCTTCGTGGCGGGCGTCATCGGTCGGCGTCTATCGCCTCTGGCGCGACCTCGGCTACGCGATCGGCGCGCTGCTCGCTGGCGCCACGGCAGACGCCCTCGGGTTGGCGTCGTCGCTGTGGGTCGTCGCCGCCATCACCTTCGCGTCGGGCGTCTTGGTCGCGGTCCGAATGAGCGAGACCCTGCGTCGCGCAGCTCCTTCGCAGCCCGCACCGCGGTGAGCCTCACCAGCCCATGTATTCAAATCAACGACGCTCGATCGCGGCGCGATCGCGGCCGACGAAGCGCGCTCAATCGAGGCCGTACCACCGCGCGGGAGACCGTGGCCATTGAGCGCTCGCCAGCGCCGGTCGCGCTGCCATGGGAAGGTCGTAGCGTCGATACTCGGCCACGAGCTCTCCCCGGTCGTACGTCGGCAGCCACACGCCCAGCGCGTCTGGCAACGCAAACGGCCAGGCGCCTCGAAGCCAGAGCGCCAGGAGCGGCCGCCAGCGGCACGGCGCCGCAGGGCCCCGCGCGACGACCGACACCACCGCTTCGCATGCGACCTTCGTGAACTCACGCTCCGGCATCGTCGAGAATCCCCGAAGGCGACCGGTCCCTCGATCGATCGCGTCCTTCGCGGCGAGCTTCGCCGCCCGCCGCGCGTCGCGCGAACGTGTGTCCTTCGCCTCCACTGGAGAAAACTCTGCCCAACGCGCCGCCATCGGCTCGAGCGGCCCGCGTTCGAGCGCCTGGAGCCAACGGTCTACCTCGGTGCGCGAAGCCTCGATCGGGTCGCGAAACACCTCGACGCTCGAGCGCGCGTCGAGGCCCAGCGCCGCCGCGAGCTCGTCGGCGACGTCTTGCAGCTCGCGCGTCGCATCGTCGCCTCGGCGATCGAGCGTCGCGTCGGGCTGCAACACCGCCGCCCGAGCGATCTGGCTGAGCATCAAGCGCGCCGCGTCCGTGTGCGCGCCAAACGGACCCGCAAACGGGTCGACCTTTCGCATGGGTGCAGCGATCGGCCAGCGAATCGGCTCGCTCGGGACCGTCGGATCCGCCGGGGTTGTTTCATCACCCTGCAGCTCGATTCGGGCGATGACTCCTGCCACTTGTGCGACCTGACCGTCGCCAACGAAAATCGATTGAAGCGTCCCTGTCGCCGGGCTCGCCACCTCGACGGTGGTCTTGTCGAGGTCGACCTCGCAGAGCACTTCGTTTGCCCTGACCTGCGCGCCCGGAAGGCGCGACCAGCGCGCGATCGTCCCTTCGACGACGCTCTCGTAGAACGCGGGAAGCACGACATCGACGTAGCGCCCTGCGCCGCGCTTGATCCGTGGTGGGTCGCGAACGGGCTTGCTGTTGAGGGGCAGAACGTCCTCGCGTTCGGCGAGCTCTCCGTACAGCGCGGGCAGCGCCATCGCTGCGGTTCCGCGCAAGAGTCTCGTCTCGAGCGACTTCGAGAGGCGCGAGGCGCCGCGCTTGACCTCGATGACCGCCGCGCCGTGCTCTCGCGCGATCCGCGGCAGCTCGGAGGCAGGAGCGACGTCCATCGCGCACCCGACGACCAACAGCAGGTCGCACTGCGACACGTGCCGTACGCTCTCTTCGAGCGCTTTGCGCGAGACCCATTCGCCGAAGAGCACCACGTCCGGTCTCACGCTGGCTCGCCCGCACGAGCGGCACTTGGGCGGCTGCGATTCACGCAACAGCTCGCGCGCTCGGGCGTCGCGCGACGCGCCGCAGGAGTGACACAGCGTGCGTTCGAGCGTCCCGTGCAGCTCGATGATCGGGACGGGATCCATGTCGTCTCGCGCCGCGCGCTGGTGAAGATCGTCGACGTTTTGCGTGATGATCGCCTGCACCCTCGGCAGCGACGCGATCACGTCGTGCGCAGGGTTTGGCTGGGCTTCTTCGTCGCCGAGAAAGTCCTCGATGACGCGCCAAAGCATGGCAAGCGACCCGTCCGTGATCGACACCGCGTCGTCTTTGTCGAAGCGCTTCCAGAGGTCCTTTCGCGTCGCGAGTCCGCTCTCGGCCGAGCAGCCTGCGCCGGTCAACACCACGATGCGGCTCGCATGGTGAACGATCTCTGCCGCATCGGACGCGGAGCACTCGTCGCCGAGCGCTGCCGCGGCCGGCTCGCGCGGGATCCCGTCGGTCAGCGCTGCGTCGTCGACCAGCGACGCTCGTCCGTCGCGTCCCAGCAGCTCGGTGATCGCCCCGATCGCGGACGCGCAACGAGGCGCAGCGTCGACGCTCGAGCGACCGAGCGCGACCGCGTCCGCGATCATTCCTTCGATGCGGGCGCGGACCAACCGGGGCAGGGCAGGGTGAGGCCCGTTTCCGAGGGCGCGTCGCCAGTATTCGATCGCTGTGTCGATCGCGCCGTCCAGTCGAGCGAAGAGCGCGCGGTACGCGAGCGAGACCCTGTGAGACGGATCGCTCTCGAGCGCCAACGAGAGCTCTTCGTCCGCGCGCTTCGGGTCATCCATCAGGCGCTCGATCAACGCAAGGTGCGACCGCACGACAGCCGCCTCGGTCCCGTCCGGCGCGCATAGCGCTGCCGCGGCGTGCGCGTTGGTCCAGCAGTCCGCCAGCTCTCCGCGTAGTCGATAGACGACGGCGAGGTTGTGCCGCGCGGCGACATCGAAGCGATCTTCCGCGACCGCGCGCGACAGCGCGTCCCTGGCCTCGAAGAGCGCGCCGCGCTCGAGCGCGTCGAGACCACGATCAAAGTGTGTTGGACCGCTCACTGCGCGCCAGTGTAGCGCGACCACACAGCGCGCCTGCCGGGCTCATGGTCGCGCACGCCCCTCGCTTCGAGCGTCACGGGTCGTCGGTTGCCTGTCGTGCTGCGGTACGCTCCCCCCAATGTCCCTCGCGATGCACCCCTGTCCATCCTGCGCTCGCCACGTTCGGCGCGACGAAGCCTCCTGTCCGTTCTGCGCGAGCGCGCTGCCGGTGTTTGTCGAAAGCGCGCGCCAGACTCCCGCGACCTTTCGCGGACTTTCGCGTGCTGCCCTGCTGGTCGCAGGAGCGCTCGGCGCCGTCGCGTGCGGCGGCGGATCGAGCTCCTCGGAGGCGGCGGCCTATGGCGGGCCGCCCCAAACGGATCGTTCGAGCGGCAACGACCCTCGTCCTTCGAGCGCGAGCGACGCAGGCGGCGCGACACCCGCAGACCCCGCCGACGGAACTCCGCGCTACAAGTGATCGCGGCGCTCGATCGCGGCTCGGCGCCGCTCACTCGAGCCCGACAGCCCGCGCGAGCTCGTTCGCCGACATTTTCGGCGATCGCGACCCCTCGGCGCGCTCGATCAGCGAGACGATGGCCGCGTTGACCGGCGCTGTCGTCGCCAATCGACGCGCCAGCGCGACGACCTCGCCGTTGAGCGCTTGAATTTCTGTGCGTCGTCCTCGCTCGAGGTCGTCCCACATCGACGAGCGGGCGAGGGGATCGATCGGCGGCATCGCCCGAGCCGCGATCGCGAAGACCCAGTCGGGCGCTCGCAGCGCCGCGAGCATCACCGGCAGCGGAACCTTGATCGGGAGCTTCGGTCGCATCCCCGCGCGCCTCACGATGGCGTCTGCCTCTTCGACGCACGCTGCGACCACGCGCCGGTAGCCACGGTCCGCGAGCATCGCCTGGATCGGGACCCCAGCGAGCGCGTTGATCGCGTTGTTGAGGTTGACCAGGAGTTTTCCCCATTGGATGGGGGCGAGGTCCTCGTGCGTGTCCGCCTCGAGCCCGGCGTCGCGACACGCCCGAGCGAGCTCCTCGGTCGCCGTCGACCGCTCGAACGCCAACGCCCCGCCGGTCCCCTGATGAAACCGCGCCCCCTCCTGGCGCAGCACGTTGAACGGGACCATCGCCGGCAAAACCTTCACTCCCGCGAGCTTCTCGCGGAGCGCGCTCGCGTTGCGCACGCCGTTTTGCAGACTGACAACCGTGCTCTCGGGCGCGACGACCTTCGCGAGGGTCTCTGCCGCCGCGACCGTATCTGCGGACTTCACCGTGACGATCACGACGTCGCACTTCGCCAGCTCCGATGCGTCCGTGCGCACTTCGAGCGCAACGGTCTGCTCGAAGCCTCGATAGTCCGTGAGCCTCGCGCCCCCCGCGCGCGCGATCTCGTCGGCGACCGAGGGGCGACCCACCAGCACCACACGCGCGCCGCTCGCAGCGAGCCTGCCTCCTACGTACACGCCGATCGCGCCTGCGCCGAAGATTCCAACGATCATCGTGCGCTCGAAGATACGACGCCGCGCCGCGTCGACACTCTCAGTCTTCTTCGTCCGCTTCGTCGATTTCGTCGGCGGCTCGTCGTCCCGCGAGGATCGCGCCGTGCACGCTCGCTGCGTACTCGGACTCTGTCGCTTCGCCCGCGAAGAACAGAACGTCGTCGACGGGCGAGGCGAGGGCCTCGATGTCCTCGGGCGTCGCGCCCACGCTCATGTACGAGTACGAGCCGTACGCAAAGGGGTCCATCGACCACCGCGTGATCAAGTGCGCCGTCGGCGAGGGAATATCCTGCCCGAACACGCCCCTCAGCGTCTGCATCATCGCGGCGACCGTCTGCTCGTCGGTGAGCTTCTCGACCTCTCGCGCGTACTTGCCAGAGTTGAAGCAGAGCAGCACCGGCTGGCGCACGAAGGGCGCGAAGTTGACGTACTCGGTCCACTCGTCGCGCCGCCGCGGGATCACCGCGAATCCGTGCGCGTCGCGCTCCCAGAAGATCCTGGGAAATCGCAGGTAGACTCTGTTGAGCACGCCCATCCCGAGGCGCTCGATCGCCGCGCGCTTGCGCCCCGGAAGCGCCGGGACGAACTCGATCGCGCCCTTCTTGAGCACCCCGAGCGGCACCGCGACGATGGCGTAGTCCGCTTCGAAGACACCCTGACCGGTGGTCACTCGGACCCCCTCGTCGCTGCGCTCGACCTTGCGCACGACGTGCCCGAGCCGAACGTCGACGCCCTTGGCGAGCGCCTTTGGAATCTGGTCGTATCCGCCAGGAAACACCCGGTCCTCGCCGTCGAATCCGTCGCCGAAATCCCAGTAGTACGTCGACAGCTCGGTGCTGTCCGCGGCGTAGTCGCTCTCGATCTCGCGCGTGACGTCGTAGTCGAACGCCTGCCGCTGCTCGGGCGTCATCGGGTGGCGCGCGAGCACTTGATCGATGGCGCTCTGCAGCGCGAGGTCCGGCTGGCCGTCGCGCTTTCGCTGCTTTCGCAGCGCGTCGACCTCTCTCATCACGCGCTCGAACCGCGCCGCTTGCGCGTCCCACTCGTCGTCTTCGACCTCGGTCCCGTCGCTCTTGTACAGGTACTCGCTGTCGTCATCGTAGACGACGGTCTCGATGCCCTCGCGCTCGGCGATCTCGGTGATCGGGTTGTCTTCGTCGCCCTCGATCCAGCCAGCGCCCATGTCCAGCGCGAGCCCGGACCATGCGCGGTTGCTCCACACCCGCCCGCCGATGCGGTCGCGCGCCTCGAGGACGGTCACGCTCCATTCGTCGTCGACGAGCTGCCTGGCCGCCGCGAGCCCAGAGACCCCAGCGCCGATCACGATCACATCGACCCGCGTTGCTCCGCTCTTCATCCCACGAGGGTGTCCCAAACGCGCCCTCGGCGAAAAGAGCGCCCTCGCGAGTTCGCGATCCGGCGGCCTTCAAAGCGCCGGCGCGAGCGCAGGCTCGGACACAGACGGCAGCGAGAGCCGCCCGATGCGCCGAAGCGCCGAGAAGAGCTGGGACGACAAGGTTCCTGTGTTGTACGGCAGCCCGTACTTCTCGCAGACCGCGCGGACCTCCTTCGAGAGCGCCGGATATCTCCACGCGGGAACGTCCGGAAACAAATGATGCTCGATCTGGTGGCTCAAGTGCCCGCTCAGCACGTGGAGCCACCGCGGGCCCTCGAAGTTCGCCGAGCCGAGCAGCTGCCGAAGGTAGAAGTGCCCCCGCCCTTCGCCCTCGAGCGTCTCGGGCGCAAACGTCTGCGCCTGCTCGGGAAAGTGTCCGCAGTAGATCACCGCCGCAGACCACAGGTTGCGCGCCAGGTTGGCGACGAGGTTGCCTGCGAACACAGCCACCGCGTTCGGCCCGGCGAGCAGGGGAAAGAGCAGGTAGTCCTTTCGGACCTGGCGCCAGGCCTTCGACTTGATTTCACGCACACGTCTCACGTCCTCCGGATCTCGCTCTGCGCTCGGCGTCGTCACGTACTTCGGCATGTCCACGTCGTGCCCGGCGATCCCCCACTGAAACAGCGCGGCCAACCCGGCCGTGTACGCGAGCTGCGGGACGCGATGCCAACGCCAGGGCTGCTTGTCGTCCACGCGCAGCACTCGGTATCCCAGGTCGTGATCGACGCCGCTCACGTTGGTAAACGTGTGGTGCAGGTAGTTGTGCGAGTGTCGCCACTGCTCCGAAGGGCACGTGGTGTCCCACTCGTAGCTGCGCGAAGACAGCGCAGGATCTCCAGAGAACTCGTACTGCCCGTGCATCACGTTGTGGCCGATCTCCATGTTCTCGAGGATCTTGGAGAGCGACAGCAGCGCGGTGCCCGCGACCCACGCGCCGGGGATGAAGCTCGCGAAGAGCAGCGCCCTGCCACCGACCTCGCAGCGCAGCTGCGTTCTCATCACGCCGCGGATGTACGCGAGGTCCTCAGCGCCGCGCGCCGCTCGGGCGCGTTGGTGAATCGCGTACATCTCGTCGCCGAAGGCCTCGAGCTGCGCCGGGTTGAGCTGACAATCGTTCTTCATGGTGGGCTCGCTTTCGGAGTTCGCAGTGGATTCACAGGTCGATCGACACGTCGCCGATCGCGACGGTCGAGCAGAGGGCGATGTCGACGTTGGCCTCTGTCGAGACCTCGCCCGTTCGAAGGTCGCGCGTCGCGCCCGAGAGCTTCTTGCAGTGGCACGTCCCGCAGATGCCCATGCGGCATCCGCTCTTTGGCTCGAGTCCCTGCTCTTCGGCCACGACGAGGAGCGTGCGACTGTCGTTCGCCGTCTTGTTCGACCGCGCGAAGCGCACGGTGCCAGTGCCCTCGCTGCGGCCGTCGAACGCGGATTGAAAGCGCTCGATCGTCAGCGCGTCCGACGCTCGGCGCGACGCAAACGCTCGCTCGATCGCTCTCAGGAGCGGCGCCGGTCCGCACGCGTACGCTCGCGTGTCCTCGAAGTCCGCTACGACCGCCGCGAGGCTCGCTTCATCGAGCGACGGTGCGCGGCCGAGCGCCTCCTCGGTGACGAGGTGAAGGTCGAGCCACGGCATCTGCCGCAGCTCCTCGAGAAACAGCGCCTCGCGCTCGCTCCTTGCGAAGTGCAGCAGCGTCACCTTGGCGCCGGGCGCCCCCTCGCGGATCGCCTTTCGATCCAGCGAGCGAAGCATCGAGATCACCGGGGTGATTCCGCTGCCGCCGGTGATGAACAAGAGCCGCGGGGGCAGCTCGGCGTCGAGCACGAAGCTCCCCATGGGAGGCGACAACTCGACGGTCGTCCCCACGATGGACGGGTCGACCAGCCGCGGGGTCACCGCCCCGCGCGCAGTGGACTTGATCGTGAGCTCGATGTCCCTCGGCCCGCGCGTCCCTTCGGGAGCGCTCGAAATCGAGAAGCACCGCGTCCGTCGCACGCCGTCGATTTCGATCGTGAGCGAGACGAACTGCCCCGCGCGATGCTTTCCGAATCGCCTGTCTGTTCGCAGGACGAGCGTCGCGCAGCCATCGAAGTGCGGCTCGAGCGCGACGACCTCTGCTCGAATGGGCCCGAAGTGCCGCGGCGCGAGCGCGGCCAGGTACTCCTCGGGCTTGCGCGGATAGGTGAGCCATCCAAGCGCTCGACCGAGCGCTGTCCGCAAAGAGACCACGAATGGATCGGCAATGACCGGCTCTAGAGAGTCCATGAGACGTCCCTCACTGATGCGCGCAGAACGGACAGTCCGCGGTCGCGCCTGCGATGAGGCGCGGACGCGCGGAGACCTCGGGCGCAGCGTCGCGCAGACCCGCGAGCGCCTCTGGTCGAAGAACTACGAAGAACGATCGAAGCCCGTCGGGCTCAGCGAACTATCGCTTCTTGGTCTTTCGCCGCTTGCTCAGCGTCGATGCGGCGCCCGACTCGTTGGCCTTTCGCACGGCGCGCTCCATCTCGCGGGCGAACATGATGCGAACCGCCTCGATGCTGACCGGACGAAACTCCTCGTACGCCTGGTCGAGCGTCTCACCACCCAACTCCGTGCGCTCGATGAAGAACGCGGTCAGCTCCTGCGCGAGCCGCGACAAGTGCTTGTGCAGCAGGATCGAGGCGTCCCGGGACTGATCGACGGTCACCCCGACGCGCTCGAGCCGCAGCGCGAGGTCGAGCAGCGCGGGGCTGTTGACCAGCATCGCGTCGCCGCGTCGCTCGATGGCTTGCGCGCGAAGCAGCTCTGCCGCCAGCCCAGGCCGGTGCTCTTTGAGCATCGACTGCAGCTCTTGCTCGCTCAGGATCTTCGGCCGATCGCCGGCCCACGGCGAGCTGAGCTTGTCGTGAAGGCCGAGCCACTCTTGAATCGAGAACTCGCCCTTCTCCGCCTGCTCGATCACCGATCGGATCGCTTTGATCTGCAGACCCCGGTCTTGGAGCATCGCGATCTGCTCGAGCCGCTCGACGTGCGCCCGGCCGTAGATCGCGACCCGACCGCGGATCAACGGCTTCGGAAGCGCTCCCGCGGATTGATAGAAGCGGATCGTCCGGCTCGGGACGCGCGTCGCCGTCGCGAGCTCGTCGATCGTGTACTCGGGCTCAGCGGCTTCGTCGGGCTTCGCGTCGGGCGAGTCGGGCGCCTTGGTCATCGAGGCGTCGAGCATACCCACGGCTGCCTCAGAGTCCGAGACAAGATCGCTTGGAAGTGAGTCACTCATCACGGTCTCTGTTGTAGATGTTACAGTGATGACTGTCAAGGTTGGTCGAGCGAATTTGTATCGCACGGGCGCCGCCCGCGTTTGGACACGGGATTCGTGGGGCGGCAACGGACGTCGCGACTCAGCCGTTCAGCGGCGGCCTGCCACGGCGGCCGGTCGCTGCGCAGACGTGCGCTGCTCGCGTACGACCGCGCTTCGACGGCGCGACGGATGCTCTGCGGAAACGTCGGTCGCGCCCGTCAGGTCGCACTGCTCGAGCGCCTCAGCGAGCGCGGTTCCATCGGAGAATCGCTCGGCCGGATCCTTCGCGAGGCCACGGGAGACCAGCGCCTCGAGCGCCGCGGGGATCGGGTGCGAGAGCCGCACGCTCGGCGGCAACGGAGGAACGTGCAGGTGCGAGTAGAGCACCCCGTTCTCTCCATCCACCAGAAAGGGCGGCGTCCTCGTGAGCGCGAAGTACAGCACCGCGCACAGCGAGTACACGTCGCTCGCCGGAGAAACGGGCCGTCCCTCGATCGCCTCGGGGCACACCCACGCAGGAGTTCCCGCGAGAAACCCCGTCGCCGTGAGCCGCTCGGCGTCATCGTCCGCGAGCAGCGTCGCGATCCCGAAGTCGAGCACCTTCACCGTCGCGTCGGCCCCGCCACACACGAAGAGGTTGTCCGGCTTTACGTCGCGATGGACGATCCGCGCCTCGTGCGCCGCCCCGAGGCCCCGCGCCGCCTGCGCGATCAACGCAACGGCGCGCGTCGGGTGCAGGGGCCCTTCGCGGTGAACCAGCGACGAGAGCGTCTCGCCTTCGAGCAGCTCCATCGCGAAGTACCGTTGTCCGTCGCCGGTGGTGCGTCCGTCGAAGATCTGCACGACGTTGCGATGCGACAGCGCGCGCAGCGCCTTGATTTCGCGCTCGAATCGCCGCTTTCCGTCGGCGCTCTCGGCGCGACCGCGAAGAAACTTCAGCGCGACCTCGCGCTCGAGCCTGCTGTTCCACGCGGTCCACACCTCGCCGAAGCCGCCCCAGCCGATGCGCTTTCGGAGCACGTAAGGACCGACGCGCTTGGACTCGAAGATCTCTCTGCGCAGCGCCCACAGCAGGTGTCCTGTGTACAGCGCCGTTCCGCCCATCGCGGCCGTGGCGCCCAGCGTCAACACCATCGTGACGATCGCGCGAGGATCGGTCCACTGCGCAGCGAGCAGCGACGAGAAGCGCGCGCCCACCGCGAACGCGATCGGGACCGCCGCCACCATCACGACCGTCTGCGCCACCATCGAACGCCATGGCCGACCCAGCAGCGCAAACCCCGTGAACACGAAGACGAGCCCGAACGGGTAGATCGCGAGCATCCCTCCGCCCGCCGCGCACAGAGCCGCGTACGGCACCGCGAGCAGCGCCGTCGCCTGCCAGCTGTACCGCTGCAACGAGCGCTCGTCGGGCTCGATTCGCTGCAGCAATCGCAGCGCGATCGCGACGGCGACGACCAGCGCCGCGTGCGTCGCGAGCAGCACGTCGAGCCGCACCGGCAACACATACTTCGCCTGAAAAAAGTCCAGCACGATGAAGCCGGCCGCGATCGCCAGCGCCCACGGCATGTACGCCCGGATCCGCTGCCGCGCCTCGAACAGGTGGTGGCGCTGCACCTCGGGAGCCGCCGTCGCATCCGCGCTCGTGCCGTCTCCGGAGGCGCCGGTCGCCGTCGCGCCGCGAGAGCCCGGCGCGTCGCGAGGGTCCCTCTCACGCTGTTCGTTTACGTACGGCACCGGTCTCTCGCTCACCGCATCGCCCATGATCGCACAACTGCGAGGCCACTCGAGAGAGCCACCGCGTCGATCTCCCTCAGCGTTCGCAGCCCGACGGCCATGTCAGCCTTCGTGCGCAAGATCATCCCCCGATGACCGATTGTAGAGCTGTTCTCGCGCGTGAAAGTATCGCCGTGCCATCGCCGCAGAGGATCGCACAGAGCTTCGCCGATTCAGCGGTCGCAACCCCATCGCCATCGCAGAGGGAGCTGTCATGTTCATCACCGAGATCGTCGCCAGCCCCAACAGCCGAGCGATCTGTCGCCGATGTCGAAGCAAGATCGAGAAAGGTGAGGCGCGCGCCGGGCGCGAGGAGCTGGGCTTCGCAGGAGAGCCTACGCTCGCGTTCTTCCACGCGAGCTGCGCGGTCGACGTCGCGCTCGACGAGGTCGCTCGCTACCTTCGAGGCAACCCCGGACTTGAATTCGTGGGCCGCGCTGAGATCGAGGCCACCGTCGCGAGTCGGATGCGCGCGATCGAGGAGGCAAAGAAAGAACCGGCCCAGCGCGATCGCTCCGCGCTCTCGGTCGAGCAGGCCAAGGACCCGTCGGGCCGACCGCGCGTCCGCGTGTACCTCGCGGGAAGCGCGTTCTCGATGGGCAACGGTCCCGCGATCGACCTCGATCGATACTGCCGTGAGCGAACCTTCTGCTCGCCGCTTCGCGAGTACCAGTTCATCCTGCAATACACGGGAGAGCCAGAGATCGCAGAAGACCCTTCTCAGCCCGTGATCGGGGCCGTCTTCGCCCCGTATGCAGACGCCAAGGCGATGCCGAATCAACGTACGAAGGTCGCCGCGTGGCGCTCGCAGGGCCTGCCGACCCCTCTGCTCTGGGTGTTCGTTCGGGGCAACACCACCGCCCCCAAAGACGAGCAGATCCAGCGCTGGAGAGCGTTTCTCGACGAGGCAGGGTTCAGCGGCGACGACGCGACCGTTCTGTCCGCGCGCAAGGCCGACGAAGCGGCGCTCACCGCGCTCGTAGCTGCGCTCGATGAGCGCTTTCCGTTTCGCCGTTCAGACGATGCCGGCGAGGCGCTCCCCGCCGATCAGGCGTTTGCGAAGAAGCTCACCGCGCTCGTCGCCGCAGAGAACGACGCGGCCGTGATGCACGCCATGGCCTCCGCGCACGCGGCGCTTCGAAGCACCGCGAACCGTCGCGAGATCCCCGCGTACCAGCGCCAGTCGCTCGAGGGGATGACGTCGGTCAGCCCGGACGCCCGCCGCGCCTTCGGCCACGCCGCCTCTCGCGCCCTCTCCTTCGATTCGTGCGTCGAGCACGCGCTCGGCGTCCTCGAACACACACCAGAGATCGACCCGAGCGCCCAGGTGTGCGCCGCGATCGCGCGCTTCGTGAAGGCACCCAAAGGAAAGCTCCCTCGACCCTTCGAAGCGCTCGTCGCCTTCGCGCGCGATCGCAAGATCGAAGGCCGCGGCGCGCCCATCTTCGACGCGTTGATCGTAGCCAGCAACGGACCTCGTCTGCTCGCCCTCGCCGAGGCGCTGTTCTCCGTGCGCGACGCGCGCTCGGATCGCGCGTTGGTGCCGTGGATCGAGGGTCTCGATGACCGTGACCCCCGCAAATCCGCGCTCGATTCGGTCCGCACCCGCACGCGGCAACGAATCGCCCGCACCGCGCGCAGCGAGCGATAGCGACGCGCTCCGCGCCCTCGGGCGTCCTCGCGAGCTTCGTCGACGATCCACCCGATTCGCTCCATTCGGTGGGATCATCCGCGGTCCATGAAGTACGTCCGCGCGACGCGCGCAGCGCTGTGGGTCACGATCGCGTCTAGCTTGTGCTCGAGCACTGCCTTCGCCCGCTCCAACGGCATCACCGGTGTCTCTGCGGCAGGCTGCGGCGGAGGGTCGTGCCACGGCGCGTCGAGCTTCTCGACCACCGTGAGGATCGAGGGAGAAGTGTCGGTCGTCCGCGGCTCGATGAACACCTACACGTTGGTCCTCACCAACATGGGGTTCTTGCAAGACTCCGCAGGCTTCAACGTCGCTGCGTCGAGCGGGACCCTCGGCACCGCGGCCGCCGCGACGCAGACGCAGCTTCGCAGCGGCGAGCTCACGCACAGCTCGCGCATCTCGTCGATGTCCTCGGGGACCTGGAGGATTCCTTTTCGTTGGACCGCGCCGGCCACCGCTGGGACCGCGACGATCTCCGCTGCAGGCAACGTCACCAACAGCAATTTCAGCGCTGGCGGCGACCAGTGGAACGTCGGGTCCCTCGTCGTCACCGTCACCAACACCATGATGTCGACAGACGCGGGCGTGCCTCCCGCCGACAGCGCGACGCCCGACGCCGCGCCACCTGCGGACTCCGGGGCGATGCTGCCCCCTCCCGACGCTCCGATCGCGACGCCAGACGCAACCGCCCCCGCGGACAGCGGCGTGGCAACCCCCGATGGCGGCGCGAGCGATGGCGGGACCTCGCCTCCGATGACGATGACGTGCCGCTGTTCTTCCGGTCCAACCTCCGTCGATCCTCCATCGCTGTTCGCCGCGAGCAGCTTGCTCGCGCTGCGTATGCTTCGCCGTCGTCGCGTCGCGCGCGCGCTGCCCGGGAGCGTCCGTTGAGCTGGCACCGCGCGCCGCGAGACATCCTTCCGAGCGTCGCTCGTTGGGTCGTTCCCGCGTGGCTCGTTCTCCCGACGAGCGCGCTCTTGCCTGCGGTGGACCTCACGGGGCTCGTCGCCCTCTTGGCGCTCGCGTTCTCGGACTCCGCGAAGGGCGCGATGCCCTACATCGTCATCGCGTACATCGTCCTCATCGTGAGCCGCGATGGCGTCGATCGTCGCCAGCGGCTTCGTGAGGCGGCGGCAATGACCCTCGCGATGGTGCTCTTTCTCGGCGCGGGCGCTTGGTTCAACGAACGCCTCGTCAAGCCAGCCTTCGCTTCCCCGCGGCCGGACATCGTCGAGCTCTCCAATCGCGGCGTCCTGCCCATTTCTCCGACGCGCTTCTACGAACTCGGCTCCAAGGGAGAGCGGCGACACTACCTGACAAACGTCTTCAGCGAGTCACAGGGCGCAGCGCTTCGACTGTCGCCGCGGGTGCGCGAACACTGGCTCGAAGAGACGGGATACTCGTTTCCGTCGGGACACTCGTCGGCGTCGATGCTCGTCGCGACGTTCTTTCTTTGTGTCGGCGGCGCCACGCTTCGCGGACGCAGGGCGCTCGCGCTCGTGCCGCTGCTTCCGTGGGCGTTGTTCGTGTGCGTTTCGAGGCCGGTCCTGCGCGTCCACCGCCCGTTGGACATTACGCTCGGCGCCGTTCAGGGGACGATCATCGGCGTCTGCGCTTTCTTGTTCGTGTGGGCGTTGGCTCGGCCGCGCCCAGCACAGAGCGACGGACACGCCGTCGCCGCAACGACCTGAGCGCTCTGCGTGGCAGCGCGAAGTCTCTCGGCGTCGCGACCGCGTCGGCTCACTCCGCTTCTTCGGGACCGCCCCACACGGGGAGGTCCTTCAGCGCCTTGCGTGCCTCGGCCGACGTCGGAACACCCCATCGCTCGAAGAAGGGGCCGAGATCGCGACCCACCCTGCGCGAGAGCCGCGTGAGCCACTGATCGCGCTTGTCGTCGTCGTCCTTCGGCTGCTCGTCGTCCGAGAGCCCTCGGTACTCGGCGAACACCTCGATGAACGGGCGCCAACCAAACGCCGCCTGCACCTGCGCGTACATCAGCAGCGCGAGGAACGGATCTTCCTTCCAACGCGCGAATTTGCCCCCCTTTCGCTGGTGTTCCTTCAGCTTCGCCAACGGCTCCTGGAGCATCGGGTGCTCGATCGGACGCACGCCGCACAGCGCTTCGGTCACGAACAACACGAACACGTTGTTCGTCACTTCGTCCGTGCCGTCGAAGGTCCACGCGTCTTGCTGCACGTTGTGCCCGAGCTCGTGCAGCGTCCCCCACGCGCCGTCGCTCACCACCTTGCGCGGCTCGAGGATCGAGAACAGCGCCTGGTCCTCGGCGTCGACGAGCCCGACGATCGGGTAGCCCGAGTGCAGATAGCCAAGCGACGGCTGCCGATCTGCGACGATCCTTTCGGCTCTGCGGTACTCGACGCCCGAGAGCTCTTCGTAACAGCGCAGCGCGCGATCCCAGAAGCGCATCACCGCCTCGGGGTCGTCGATCGGTCGCAGCGCGTCCGACGGAAACGTGATGACGAACCGATCGCACTCGAATTCGCCCCACGGCGCAGGCGCGTGTCGACCGCTCTGCTGCCAGTCGCGTACGTTCGTCTCTCCGAGCACGAACCGCGGCGCGGCGACACAGTCGCGGAGCTCGACCTCGTACGGTCCCGCCTCGCCGTCCTCCGCGACCACCACGTACACGAGCCCGCCGAACGGGGACGCCACGCGAGTCACCACGTCAGTGAGCGGGTACTCGAACGAGAGCTCGGGCCAGCGCTGCCAGTCGCCTTCGTCCGACGCGTAGTCCGCGTCGTCCTTCGCGCCGCTCGTTCGGTCATCGTCCGTATAGAGCTCGTCGATGTGCGCGCCCACTCGCACGCGCAGTCCTCGCTCGAGCGCCTCCTCGCTGACCTCGACCTCGAACACTGTTCCAGGGCGCGCGTAGCGCCCGGTGCTCACCCATCGCGCGACGCTCCCGTCGACCGTCAGCGAACAGGGCTCGTCTTCAGCGTCCTCGGAAACAGCGCCAGGGTAGTCGTGAGTCGCCTCGCACGCAGAGACCTCGTCTGGGGGAAGCTCCTTCCAACGAGCAGTCTGCAGAAAAACAACCGATCGCTTCCATCGCTCGTCGCCGTCGATCGGCGACTCTGGCGTCGGCGCGAGCTCGTCTTGCATCTCTTGAAATGCCTCGTCGATCGCCGCAGAGAGCGCGCTCCAATCCGCGCCGTTTCGCGCGGCAGCGCGAATCCAGCGCAGCGCGCTTCGCACGGGGATCGAGAGCGCGTCGTCCACCGGCGGGTCCTCGTCGCCGGACAACCAGCCTGTCAGCGCGCTGATCTCTGTGCCCATATGGGCGCGATCCGCGAGCTCGTTGTCCACCTCGACGTCGATCTCTTCGGACCCGTCTCCAGGCAGCGCTGTTTCTTCGTCCCAGATCACTCCCAGCGAGGGAGCGAGCAACGCAGACTGCGCCATCGGCGCGACGCGGCCGCGCACCTTCGGGCCGTAGTGGGGGTGCGCCCAGCCCGTTCCCGCGACGAGCAGCCCGCCGCCGTTGGTGACGAAGGCCTCGATCGCCGCGCGGTCCTCTTCGGACAACGTCGCGTCGTTGGTGATGATCACGTCGCGCTTTCCCGCCGCGCGTCGAGCGTCGCTGATCGCGCCTTCGGCGTCGAACGCCGAGCAGCCCTGCGCCTCGAGCCACACGGCCAGCTCGCTCTGGCCGTGTACGAGGACCCTCGCGTCGGTGTCTTTGTTCGATGCCCACGCGAGCGCGTTGAGCACGAGCTGCTTTCTGCCATCGGCCGAGTCTTCGTCGAGCTCGATCATGTCTTCGTGCCCGAACGCCACCACGCGACCTTTGCCCCACGGGGCGGCGGCGACGAGCGCTTCGGGGCGCCCGTCGACCTCGCACGCCACGACGACGACCGCGTCTTGCCCGCAAACGAGCAGCGTTCCGCACGCGTCGGACACGGTCACAGAATCGATGTCTCGAAGGATCCGCTCGCGGATCGACTCTCCGTCAGCCATACACCACAGTACCGCGGCGCCACGGATCCGATCACCGACCGCGCGCTCAGTCAGCGCACGCGACCAGCTGAGCGTGGTGAAACCCGAGCCTCGGATTCGCGCGCATCGGTGAAGACCCCCGTCTCGTACGGCGCGTCCATCACTTGAAAAAAACCAGCGACGACCGCGCCCACCATCGCCTCAGGGCGCACTAGCGCCAGGCGCGTCACCTTGGCCGACAGCGCCCGATGATTTCGTGTGACGTACGCGCGCAGCACCTCGAAGGCCTGCGGATCCGCGCCTTCGAGCCGCGACGCGTCGACGAGCGAGACGTGCGGCTCGCATTCGGGTCTGAGCTCGACGGTCAACGCGCTCGCGAGCGACTCGATGTCACCTCGGTTTGGTCGGTCCCACAGCGCGAAGCCAAACGCTCGCGGCAACGCCCAGTAGATGGATCGCTCGAACGCGAGGTACTGCCCCTCCGGCCGCGCGACGAACGCTGCCATCGACGCGTCGCGCTCGAGGGCGTCGCGAGACGTGGCGTCGGCTCGACGGCGGTCGCGTTTGGGATCGATGGTGGCGATCGTGCTCCCGCCTCGCAGGCGCGACCATCGCAATTGCTCGTCTGCTACAGGATCGTTGCGTCCTGGGAAGTGACGGCCAATCGGGGCTCGAGCCGCGACCTGCCGCCCGTTCTCGCCCGCGGAAAGAAACCAAAGGTAGAGCAGCGTCCCGCTCGGGGGGCCGATCGACGCGCGAGGGCAACAGCCGCGGTGTACGATCGACTCATGAACGCAGCTCATCGCGTCGCCAGCACGCTCTGTGTGGCGCTCGCCATGCTCGGATGTTCGGACGGCACGTCCACGCCAGACGCCGCGACGCGTGACGCCAACCGGCTCGATGGCGCGCTCGACGCGCGAACGGACGACGTGTCGAACGGCGTCGATGTCTCGATCGTCTCGGACGCCGACGCGACGACGGGCGACGCGATGGTGCCGGACGGCGGCGGGTGCAGCGACGGGTGCGCGACGCCGGGATTCGCGTGCTCGGAGGGGCGGTGCGTCGCCGACTGCCGACTCCGAAGAGCCACGGCGTGCGCCGGCACCGAGGTCTGCGACTACTCCGATGGACGCTGCAAAGAGCCGAGCTCTTGCGTGGTCACCGGTGGCTTCAACGCGTGCGGCGAAGAGATGCAGTGCGGCCCCGGCTCGGAGTGCACCAGCGACGGGCGCTGCGTCGCCGACGGGCGCTGCGACGGAGTTCAGTGCGAGGGGCTACGTTGCTACGGCGTCAGCTGTCCGTGCGCGCGCTCTCCGGCCCGATGCGAAGTCGCGCCGCTCGCCCGATTGAACTCGGCAGAGTTCGTCGGCGCGATTCCCACCAACACGCGACCGGACGAGGGGATCATCGACCTCGAGTTCGACGACGTGTGCGCCGCGTACGCCGTCACCGTGATCTCTGGTCAGGATCACTTGCGACAGATGACCCGCGACGGAACGTTTCGCTCATGGGGCGGCGCCTCCAACCTCGACATGGGCGAGGTCGCGATCCGTCGCAACCCGAACGGCACCGTCGGCACCGACCTCGGCGAAGTCGCCCTCACGTACGCGTGTATCTCCGGTTGCACGGCGACCACCGAAGA
>LNEO01000250.1 GCA_001465015.1 Deltaproteobacteria bacterium Ga0077539
CTGACGGTGGTCGCGCGAAGCGCACCTTCCGCCGTGAGTCTTCGAACGGCGCCCAACACGGGGTTTGTTAACCCCGTGCGAGAAACACCTCTTTTCAACGGGTCGTTTCTCCCTTCGAGCGCCCCGTGCGCCTCCCCGCTCACTTTCCACGCCATTCGCGGGTGACGGGGCCGGGATTTTACCTCGCATCATTCGTGTCGCATGGACGGCCCAGCTCCCAGCCGGGAGGTGGCGCACGAACCGCAATCACCCCTCGCCTACCTCGCGACGAACACAGGGAGGCTCAGCGCACGCTCGTTGGTGGCGCCCGCCTGCGCGCGCAGGTAGAGCCCCGCGCGCTCGCCGGCCACGAGGTACACGCCGTAGTTCACGATGGAGCCGTCGGGTTGCGCGAGGGCGTCGAAGAATCGCTGCGCGATCCACCGTCCGGGCCGCGCGAAGCGCAGCGCCTTGTCCCACTGCGCGTCGGTGACGAGGCGTCCGATGATCACCTCGTCGCCTTCGGCGCCGTAGTCGCTCTTCAAGACCCACTTCTCGCGCTCGGCGCGGAGCTGCGCCTCGTGCACGGTCTCCAGTCGCGACGTGTACGGAACGAGCCGCTCGATCACGCCCTGTCCAAAGGTCGAGAAGCGATGGATGTGCTCCCAGAAAAACGCCATCGCCCGCTTGTTTTGCGGGACGATCGCGCCGAACGGATTGACGATCGCCGTGCGCTCTTCGACCTCCGCCGTCAGCGCGTGTCGCAAAGGCTCGATCAGCGGCGCGGTGTCCGGCAGCGTCTCGTCGGTCCACACGCTCGCGCGCTCGGTCCACCAGTCGGACTTGTAGTGCCGCACGAGCACCGAGAGCTCTTGATCGAAGAGCGTCGCGCGGCCGCTCTCGCCGGTGCCGAGGTTGTACGGCGAGCCGAGGACGACCTTGTAGCCCGCGCCCTCGAACCAACGGCGATACAACCGAATCACCGAGAGGTCCTCGGAAAACTCTGTTGGATAGACGATTCCCAGGGTCTTCGGAGACTCGTCCCCGGCGATCGAGCGGCGCACCTCGTCCACCATCGCGAGGTACCGCGCCCTCAGCCCCGCGTTGGGGTCGATCCAATCGCCAGCGCCCGGACTGCGAGCGACCAGCGCGTTGAGCTCGGTCGCCTCGGCCTCACCCGTCGGCGTATCGCAGTTGAGCTCGGCGACCGCGAGCCCCTCGTCGGTGACGAAGACGTCCGCGCGCGCGATCCCGTGCCATCGAGGCGCGCTCGCCTGCCAGAGCACGCGCTGCGTCGGCTCGAGGCAGAAGAAGTCCTCGAGCAGCGCTGGCTCGTCATCGACGATGCGACACAGCTCGTCGAACACCTCGGCCACTTCTTCGGCGGCGCGACCGAGCTGCTCGTAGAGCGCCCGGTCGATCACGTGGGGCTCCATCGCGAAGCGCGGCGCGCCGTCGTACCAGGGGTCCTGCAGGATTCCGCGCTCGATGAGCTGCGCTGCGAACGGACCGTACGCGTCGTCCTCGACCCCAGCGTCGGAAGCAGGGTTCGTCGTCGAGTCGCTCATGCCAGCGCGACCAGAGCGAGCGCCGCCGCGATGTACGTCCCTGCTTCGAGCGCCGCCGTGCCGACGTCTCGCTCTTGCGCCACGGCGTCATCGATCGCGCCGCCGCGAAGCGTCGGCATCGCCCCGAGCCACAGCCCTTGCACGACGAGCTGTCGCAGCGGATAGAGCGCGAGCGCGCAGGCGCTGAGCTGAACGAAGCCGATGAGCGAGCCCTTCCACGTGGTGAAATCGCCCTGCAGCGCGCGGGACACGACGAGGGCGTTCGCGAGCGCAGCGCCCGCGTAGGACAGCGCCGCCGCGACGTTGCCGCCTCGAACGTGCTCGGAGTCGTCGTACGTGGTGATCGCGCGAAAGATCGCGACGAGGCCGAGCTGCGTGGCCACCGCCAGCGCGAAGAACACCAGCGAGAGCCCCCAGCCGCGCCAGTCCTGCGCGGACACCGCGTGCTGCGCGAGCACGCCCATCGCCGCGTAGTGCGCTCCCGCCGCGAGCCCTGCGGCGAGATTGCCGCGCGCGAGCTCGGCGCGCAGATTTCCGCCGAGCAGCGCCCGAACCCCGAGCTCTCCAGCGAGCTGCACGAGCAAGAGGCCCGTCAGCGCCATGATCGCGACCGACAGGACGTCGTGCGAGAGCCTCTGCCCGAGCACGTTGTAGCGAACGGCGGCGGCGGCGACGAGCAGCACAGCGATCACGTCCCCCGCGACCACCAGGCGGTGAGCCGATCGTGCGCCGGGCGCTTCGGACGGGTCTCTGCCCCGGCCATCGACGGTCGAGCGCGCCAGCACCCTGCGTCCGACGCGCAACAAAACGAGCAGCGCCAGGGCAGTCGCCACGGCAAACACCGCGATCCTCGCAGTCGAGACCGGTTGCATCGACCCGGATCATACCCGAAAGGCCGGCCCGCCGTTCTGCGCGCAAAACGCCCCCGAACCGCCCGATTTCACGGAGCGAGCATCCAGTCGATCACCGACGAGGCCCAGGGGCGAGGATCGCGCGCCCAGGCGAAGTGCTCTCTCGAAGGGCTGCTCTTCGAAGATCGCCCCTGGCGGTCGTACACCCAGCGCTCGCTCGCGGCGCGCGGAAGCTTCGCGCGGAGCCGATCGACCGCAGCAGAGGGAGCCCACTCGTCACCGACGCAGCTCACGAGCAGCGCGCGCCGTTCGTAGCGGCGCATGGCGAGCTCGAGGTCTTCGTCGAGCCCGCGCGCCGCATAGCGGCCGGTTCGACACTGATGGGACCAATCGGCGATCAGCCCCCGAGCGTCGCGGCCGCCGAAGCGCATCCTGTCTCCGGGGTAGTAGCCGAGCGCCTGGCTCGTGACCCGCGCGAGCTGCGTAAAGGCGAGGATGCCGAGGGCGCTCGGGCCGCTCCACCCGCGAAAATCCACGCTGCACGCGGCGAACGTCACGAGCGACAACCCGCGATCGGGCTCGCGAGCGGCGAAGATCGCGCCGAGCTGGCCGCCGAGCGAGTGCCCGAAGACGACCCACGAAATCGAGTCATCGAACGCGCCCTTCGCCGCCGCGTGCGCCGCGGGAATGTCTTCGCACAAAAGCTCGCGATAGCCCCAGTCGTGCGCGCTCGAAGCCCGCAGCGAGCTCGAGCCGACGCCGCGCCAATCGAGGCTCACCGCGGCGGCTCCGAGCGAGGCGAACTCTTCGAGCACGCGGTCGTAGAACGTCGCGGGCACGCTCATCGCGGGCAGCACCAGGACGCCGATCCGCGGGCGGTTGTGCGACGGGGCGCAGGTGCGAATCGAAAACGTGTGCCTTCGATCGGACTCGCCGACGGTGACGAGGCGATCTTCGATGGCGCCGATGGCGAGGCGTGCGTCGTGGTTCATCGCTGCTTCACGAGTGCGGCGAGCTTTTGTCGAGCGAGCTCGCGCTCGTGCTCGGCCTGCGCGCGATGAAGATTCGCGCGCTGCTCGCATTGGTTGACGACGTCTTGCGCGGCCGAGAGCTCGCGAACGTACCGTGTGCGCAGCTCCCCCTCGGGTCCGCCCTCTTTGAGCACGCCGAGCTGCTGCGAGATCTTCGCTTGCTTCTGCCACGCTTCTTCCCGCTCGCGCTCTGCTCTCTTCTGCTCGGCGTCCGCGGCGCTCGCCGCGTGCTGGTGGTTGAAGACGTCGGCGAGCGCTCCATAGGTCGCGGCGTCGAGAAAGCGGCCTTCGAACCACCGCTGCAGGTCCGCTGCGGAGAGCTGGGTCGAGTGGACTCCGCGCGCCCCTGGCCAGCGCTCGATCGGCGCGAGCTCGACGTGCCCGTGCGCTGCCGCCTTGGCGCGAAATCTGTGAAAATTCGCTGTCGATTCGTAGGGCGTCGGCCCCGATGGATCCCACGTTCGTCCCGCGATGTTGGGCACCTCGAACACGACGTCGACCTCTTCATGGTGGTCGCTGTCTGCGCGCAGCGTGTGGCTGAGCTCGTAGCGCGTCTCTTCGACGAGCGTGTCTGCGCCGATGGAGACGCCAGTGACGATCGACGCCGATCGGCTCGAGGCCTTGCAGCGAACGGCGAGGTCCTTGGCGAAGGCCAGGCGCACCGTCGTGTCCCGCGCGGAGTAAGGGACCATCGCCTCGCCTGCGTACACATCGTCTGCGTACACGACGGCGGGCCCCTCTTCGAGCACCGCGCCCGAGGCGTTGTCGAAGGACAAGACAAGGTCCGGCGCGGGCGGCGCGCCGATGCGCCAGATGCGCTCTTTTCTCGCGGGCAGCCGCTTTGCCAGAAGCGGGACCATCGCGCTTCCGCCGCGCTGCAAAGAGACCTTGGTCGCGACGCGATACTCGAAGAACTCTCCGCGGTCTGCGTAGTTTGTCGCGCCCTGTGCGCTCGAGGCCATCGCCTGCGCCATGGGCTCGGGCGCCGACATCGCAGGCGGAGGGGGCGGCGCGAAGCCGGCGGGGCCAGCCGAAGCCGCGCGCGGGGCAGGCGCGGCAGGCGCGACCGGAGCGCGCTCGAACTGCGTGGGCGCTGCTGCGGCGCGCGAGGTCTCTTCGACGACCGTGCGCTTGACGCTCTTGGGGTTGTAGAGATCGATCACGAACGAGACGGGCTGACCCGTGGTCAGCGTGAGGTCGATCGCGTCGAGGTCTTCGTCCGCGGGGTTGTGAACGATCCCCCACGCCATCAGCATCACGTCGCTCTCGACGAGGGCGAGCCGGTAGGACACGCGCCAGATGGGCGCAGGAATCACGTAGGAGACGCGCAGGTCCTCCGCGGCTCCGTCGAGCGCGACGCGCACGAGGCGCCGCTCGCCCGCGGTGGCGGCGCGAGAGCGGTCGACGAGAAAGGCCAGGTCTGCGCGGGAGGCGGGCTCTTCGAGGACGATCGTCTTTGCTTCATCGACGCTGACGAGCGAGAGCTGACCTTCGCTCGAGCGCACGATCAACCGCATCTTCCACGCCCCTTCGCCGACAGGAACGTTGTCGAACCCCACGACCTCGCCCCGCACTTCGCCCTCGTTGGACGCGATCGCGACCCGACGTCCGCGCAGCGAGCTCGCCAGCCCTTCGAGCGCGCGCCCTGGTTCGAGCTTGAGCTTTCTGCGCGAGAGCGCCTCCTCGGGGTCCTCGGGCTTGTCGAACGCGAGCGCGCCCACCGTGGCGCCTCCCCGAGCGACCCAGACCGAGAGCGACTTGAGCACGTCGTTCATCTCGTCGAGCCGAAACGACAGTTCGAAGGCCCCATCCGCGGGTCCCGACCGCTCGAGGTAGGCCACCCCGTGCTTGAAGAGCACCATGCGAACGACTCTCGGAGACTTCATCGAAGCGGAGTATCACTCAGGCCGCGATGACTGATGAAACACCAATCGCCTCGAAGCCCCGGCCGAGGAGCTACGCCCACGCCCCCCGACTCGCCGCCGACGGCGGCAAGGTAGAGCTCCGCTCGCTCTTCAGCGGGACCGGACCGGTGATGCTCGAGATCGGGCCCGGCCGGGGTCGATTTGCGCTCGAGCTGCTCGCGGCGCGGCCAGACTGGTCCGTGCTCGCCCTCGAGATTCGCAAGAAGCTCGCGTTCAACCTCGACGAGCGGATGCGCGAGAGGGGCTGTTCACCGCGCGCGCGGTGCTTCGCCGAGGACGCGCGCGAGGCGCTCCCGAGGCTGATCGGGGATGGGACCGTCAGCGCGGCGGCGATTCACTTTCCCGACCCGTGGTGGAAGAAGCGACACGCCAAGCGAATGGTCGTCGGTGACGAGCTGGTCAACGAGCTCGCGCGGCTCGTCGCCAAGGGAGGGACGGTGCTCGTTCAGACCGACGTCATCGAGCGGGCCGAGGCGTACTTCCCTCGCTTCGCCGAGCACCCCGAGTTCGCCAGCAAAGGCGCCCCCTACGTCGAAGAGAGCCCGTTCGTCCCCGCGCGCAGCAACCGCGAGGCGATGGCGATCACCGACGGACTTCCGGTGTACCGCATGGTGTTCGAGCGCAGGTGAGCGCACGAGCGCTTCGCTCAGCGCACGAACTGCCAGCTCGTCTGCCGCGCGACCTCGAGGTGAAAGTGGTTTCTGTGCGGGACGTTGAAGTTCGGCGTGAGCACGACGTGAAACAAGCTCCGCCGCGCGGAATCACAGGCGATCGTCCGCAGGATCCGCGCGCCGCGATGCCTCGGGACGCGAGCCTCGGGCCCGCACACCGGGGCCCTGAGGCGACCGTGAAAGTCGTCGAGGACCGAGAGCGTGCTGCGGTCGTCGAGGACGAACACGCCGGCGTCGATGGCCATTCCACCAGCGTGACGGCTCTGAACGGGGCGCGCCGCCGCTTCGGACTCCGACGGGGGACGATAGGTCGACAGGTGCACGACCTCGCGCACCGAGAGCGCCCGCAACATCCTGGACCAACGCAAGAGCGCGACCGCCATGCGACAGTCGACGAGCTCGCGGATCACGCGACGGCCGCTCGCGCGATAGGTGACTCCGCCGATCGGACCCGTGATGAAGATCGGCTGCGCGACGCCGCGCTGCGCTTGGGGGCTCGGCTCGAAGGGAACGGCCGCGCGACGAAGCACGCGGATGCACTGCCGATCCGACAGCGCTGCGATCTCGTGCGCGACCTGCGGCGAGGCAGGCAGCGGCTCTCCCTCGGCGCTCCCTGTGCGCTCGCCCTCGTCCGCGATGGGATCCGGGAGGTCGTCCTCGGGACGGCCGAGCACGCGCGTCGCCGTCGCCTCCTCGGCGCTGTTGTGCGGGTCGCTCGCGGCGGCGCTCGTCGTGTCAGCCCGCGAGGCGCTCGCCACGGAGCCGTCTTCTTCCAGCAAATTCACGGTGATTCGCGGCGCGCTCGCGTCCCTCGCGCCCGCATCGGAAGCAGGGGTCGACTGCGCGCGCACGGGCGATGCAGGCGCGACGAGCACGACCGACGCGCTCGCGAGCACCGCGAGAAACACACATATACTCGAGTGTCTGGGCGCTCTCATGGACCGGTCGCGTCGCGCACGAGCACGGCGTCGACGGCGTAGTGTTCTGCCCCTCGCGCAAAGCGCAAAGAAAGCGACGAACTGAAGCGGGTCATCGCGTAGGCCGCGAGCAGCTCGTCCGGCGTGCGAGTGGGGCGTCCGTTGATGGACACGATGCGGTCTCCGACGCGGACTCCGGCGGCCGCGAGGTAGCCCTGCGCGTCGAGCGAGGTGATCTCGTAGCCGCCCTCGGGCGCGCGACGGGCGCGAAAGCCCTGCGCAAACGGACGAAAATCAGCCAGCGTCGAGAGCCCCGACAAATCGAGCCGCAGCGTCCCGTCCGAGCGCTCGGCGAGGCGGGGGCGAAGATCGACCCATGGATCGCGGCGGACCGCTCGGGCGCGGCCCGCGGGCGCGGCGCGAACGGGAGTCCTGGCGACCACGGCCCTGGGAGGAGCGATTTCGGGCAACGGCGCGGGGGCCTCTGGAGCTCGGTCCGCAGGAGCCCTCGGGGGCCGCGAGCGGGCCGGCGCTCCGAGCCCAGCGCGCGAGATGCGCGGTGTTTCTCCGCGCGCACCGCTGCGCGACGCAAGCACGAGCGAGGCCGCGCCGCGAAGGAGCAACGCGCCCACGAGCGCGCAGAGCGCCACGAGCGCGAGCTCTTCGAAGATCGTGCGCGGGCGTCGCATCACCACAGACTACGCTTGGGACGAGGGAAACTTTCAGTTCTTCAACGACTACAACCACCGCCCGCCTTCCATTACAACCGCTGATCCAGTGACCTCGAGGTGGCAGTCAGTCGTCGGGCTCGTCGCGATCGTCCTTTCGATCGCGTGCGCGATCGCGCTCACGCGCACGCTCGGCGCGGACGATCGGGTCGACAAGCGGTTCGTGGCGGCTTTTCCCTCGCGGCCGATGCGGACGGTGTCGCTCGGGGCGACGGCCCTTCCGTCACCTGGGACGATCCGCGTCGTCGTGTGTCCCGCCGATCGCGCCCCGGCGATCGCGGAGGGAGGCTCTTTTCTCGTGCTGTCGCGCGGCGCACAGACGCTCGCCCGAGAAGCGCTCGAGCGCGACGAGGGCCACGGCCGACGCTGCCTAGAGGCCTACGCGCACGAGCGCGGAGAGGTGAGCGCCACGCTCGAGCTCTCGCCGACGGCCGCAACGCAGGTGGCCACGGTCGAGCGCTTCGTCCACAAGCGCTTCACTGTGCTGTTCGCGCTGCCGACGCTCGCGTTCGTGCTCGGGCTCGCGCTGGTGCTGTTTCGAAAAAAGTCACACACAATCGAGAACGCTGCCGACGGATCGAGCGCAGCGATCCCGGCAGAGACGCGCGTCTCGCCGGCCGCGCCGGTGACCTGGTCGCGCGCGTGGGCGATGGCGATCGGCGCGTACGTGGGGGTGCACCTCGTCAACGCGATGATCGCGATCGCGTGGATGGCGCTCTATCGGCCAGCGAGCCCGGCGGACGGCGTGACGCTGGTGGTGACGACCATCGTGCAGCACGGGCTCATGACCCTCGTTTCGTTCGCGCTGCTCGGGGCGTTCGACCGCGCCGCGGAGGGACCGCGAAACCTCGGACTCGCCGTCGATTGGCGCGAGCGTCTGGGGTTTACGAAGATCACCGCGCCAGGAGCGCTCGCCAGCGTCGCGATCGCGGCGGCGCTGGTCGGCGTGGCCATCGCGTCCACCAAGCTCATCCCTGACCTCGGCGCATCGCCCATGGGAAAGCTGCTCGAGCGCTCTCCAGCGCGCTACGCGATCGCGTTCGGCGCGCTCATCGCGCCCTTCAGCGAGGAGCTGTTCTTTCGCGGCGTGATGGTCAGCGCGTTCGGGCAGAAGAGCCTGTGGCGCGGCGCGTTCTGGGCGTCGGTGATCTTCACCCTCGCCCACGCTGCACAGCTCTGGGGCGCGTGGGCGGGGTTGATTCCAATCTGCGCCGTGGGCGTGACCAACGCTGTCCTGCGCGCGAAGACCAAGAGCCTGAGCTACCCGTGGCTCGTGCACACGATCTACAACGGAGCGCTCACGGCGAGCCTGTATTTTCTCTGAGATACCGGGCGCTCGATCAGCGCCCGCCGCTCAGCGCGCGAAAGCGCTGCTCGGGGCCGCCGGGCGCGTACGCTTGGACCGCGACGAGCGGAAGCGTCCCCGCGGGTTGCCACGAGTGCCGCACGCCCGCGGGAATCACCTGCGGATCTCCCGGTCGAACGATGGCCTGGTGCCCGAGCTGCCCCTCGGCGCCGCCCGCGACCTGCACCATCCCATCGGACACGATCGCCGTGAGCAGCTCGTACGAGCCGTCGTGCACGTGCTCTGCGACGCTCGCTCTGGCCGCGCCCACGAGCACGCCAAGCGACGCCCTCGGCGCGCTGGCCCCTTCGAACGCGATCTTCGCCCGAAATGACCCGCCCCCCCAGCTGAGCCACGGAAGCGCCGCGAGCGGACGAAGCTCGAGCCGAGGGCTCGGCGGGCGCTGCAGCTTCGCGCGATCACCCGCGCTCGCTTCTCGCGGGGTTTGTTGCGGTGCGCTCGGGGTCTCCGCGGATTGCGGCTCATCACGGGCGATCACCAACACGACGGCCGCCGGTGGACTCGACCCATCGACGTACAGAGACAGCCCGATCCCTGCAGAGCGAATCGCGGTCCACGCTTCGCTGCGCTGGTCCTGGTCGAACTCGAAGTCGGCCTCGCGCGAAGCGGCCCTCGCCGGCGACGCCACGACGCTGCCTGCCACCACCATCGCGAGCACATCGTAGTCGCCGGGCTCGACGCGCACCGTGCTTCCCGGCTCGATGACCCAAGGGCTCATCTTGGCCGGCGCCCGCGCGTCGTCGAAGCTCGCGTCGAGCACACACGTCCCGCGGTCGCATCGACGCACCGCGCGGCTCTGCCGCAGCTCCTCGGCGTTGATCGTCGGAAGCTCTCGCGGAGCGAGCGAGCCGCCGAAGCCCTCGGGCAGCTGCGAGGTGATCGTAGAGGGCGCGGGACGGCACGCACACAGATTCAATACAACTGTCGAAACAGCGGCGATGCCGACGCGCCGAGCCGTCACGACGTCGCCCCTTCGCGCCGCTCGAACTCCTCTCTCGCCCGCGTCCTCAGCGACGCGTCTCGCACGAACTCGGCCGCCGTCCTCGCCATGGCCTTGGCCGCGACGATCATCGCGTCGATTCCTCGCGGGGACGCCGCGCACCGCGCGAACGCGTGCTGGTGGCAGGTCGTCTCGTTCTCGTCGCAGATCGCCACCCACGGGTGGATGCTCGGAACAGCGTGGGACACATCGCCCATGTCCGTGCTCCCAGCGCCCGCGTTGGGGTCGGTCCGTCGCGGCGCGCGCCCCAGCGCCTTCATGTGCGCCCCGAACGCGTCCGCGAGGGGCATATTGTTCGAGAGGTCCTTGTATCCGCGGCGCGCGGTGATCGAGAGGGTGACGTCTCCCGCCATCGCCGCGGCCTTCGCGCAGCGCTCGACGATGGCGCGGACGCGCTCGAGCTCGCGGACGTTGGTGGCTCGCACGCTGAACTCGCAGCTCGCCTTGCCCGCGATGATGTTGACCGCCTCTCCGCCGTTGGTCACATACCCGTGCACGCGCACTCCGTCGCGAAAGTGCACGCGCTGCGAGTCGATCAAGTGAAACGTGTTGGTCACCGCGGAGAGCGCGCTCTGCCCGTCCCACGGCGCGATGGCAGCGTGCGAGGCTTTTCCCGCGAACTCGAACTGCAGCCACACGTTGGCCAGCGTCGGGTGCGCGAGCAGATCGCGATCGAAGGGGTGAAACATCATCGCGCAGTCGACGCCGTCGAACGCGCCCGCTTCGATGAGCATGATCTTGCCCCCGCCGCCCTCCTCCGCGGGCGTGCCGATGAGGTCGAATCCTCCGTCGATCGCCGCTGGATTCTCTCGGACGACCTGCGCGAGCGCGCAGAACGCGCCGACGGCGCCGGCCGCGATGAGGTTGTGCCCGCACGCGTGCCCGACGTGCGGGAGCGCGTCGTACTCCGCGAGGATCGCGACGCGCGCGCTCGCGTTTCGCCCGCTGACCCGCGCGCGAAGCGCCGTCTCGAGCCCGCCAAACGGAAGCTCGACCGGCACCGAAGCGAGCGCGCCAGCGGTCTCGCTGATCCACGCGGCGGCCTTGCGCTCTTCGAAGCGCAGCTCAGGGTTGCTGTGAATCTTCAGCGCGAGCTCGGCGAGGCGATCCTTCATCGCGTCGACGGCGCTGTCGATCTTCGCGTCGAGCTCGGCTGGCGTCATCGGCAGTTGGTTCTGCGTCATGGGGGTGTTTGTCCTTCGACGGACGGTCCGGGGGTGACCGGCGAAACGTACCGAGAAGTTGCACGGGCGTCCCGCTCCTCGGAGAGTATGCGCTCCTCGGCAGAGCGGCGCGCGCCGCTGCGTGAGTCATGGGCATCGAAGCGCTGATCGCAGAAGCGAACAAATCGAAGGTTCCGCCGATCGTCCTGGTGGTGGGCGACGAGCGGCTGCTCGTGACGCAGGCGGTCGACGCGGTGCGCGCAGGAACGGTCGGCGCGGGACCGCGAGGGTTCAACGAGGACCACTTCGACGCCGCGAGCGCTTCGAGCGCCGCCGTGGCCGACGCCGCCCGCTCGCTGCCGATGATGGGCAAGGTTCGGCTGGTGCTCGTGCGCAACGCCGACGCCTGGAAGGCCGCGGATTGGGACGAGCTCGTTCGCTACGCAGAGGCGCCGTCTTCGAGCACCGTGCTGCTCGTGCTCGCAGAGAAGCTCAACGGCAGCATGAAGTTCGTCGCGAACGCCAAGCGAAAAGGCTGGCTCTTCGAGGCCAAGACCCCGGACGAGCGCGACCTCGGGCCGTGGATCGACGCCGAGGCCAGGCGCCGCGGGATCACCTTCGCGCGCGGCGCGGCGGAGTCGCTGTTGCTTTCGATCGGCGCGGACCTCGGCGCGCTCGCCGACGCGCTCGAGCGCCTGCAGCTCTTCGCGGGCGGGCGAACGATCACGGACGACGACGTCGAAGAGATCATCAAGCCCATCCGAGAGTCGGGTCCGTTCGAGCTCTCCGAAGCGGTGGCGGACAGAGACCTTCCGCGGTGCCTGTCGATCATCGACTCGCTCTCGCGCGCGGGCAACCGGGACAAGCCGGCGCTCGTCGTGCTCGCGCTCGTTGCGCGGCAGATTCGCATGCTGGCGCTGGCCCGAGACGGCATCGACAAGGGCGGCGACGGCACCGCGCAGCTCCACGGAAAAATGCCGCCGTTCGCTGCGAAGAAGCTGGCGCTCGTCGCGCGCAACAAGTGGAGCGCCGGGCACTTGTTTCGAGCGCTGAAGAAGCTCTCGGAGACCGACGGTCGCTTGAAGTCTTCGAGCGGCGCGCGCGGTCAAGAGTGGCGCGTGATGGAAGAGCTCGTGCTCGTGCTCTGCGCTTGAGCTTCGAGCGCGGCCTCGAGGTGCTCGATGTCCATCCCGTTCATCACGACACCATTTCTCTCAACGGATCGAATGGTGGCACGACGATCGTTCCGTCGCTCGCAGAGGTGAATCGTTGCTTCGAGAGCGGCTCGCGGAGCAGCGCTCAGCCCATCGGCTCGAAGTCGGCTTTGCTCGCGCCGCACTCGGGGCACGACCAATCGTCGGGGAGGTTTTCGAAGGGCGTTCCTGCGGGAATTCCGCTCGCAGGATCACCATCAGCGGGATCGTAGATGTGGTTGCACACCGCGCAGCGCCAGCGTCTCGTCGTCGAATCAGCCATCGTTGTTGCGAGCGAGACTAGCAACAACAACAACGGCCGCGACACCCCCTCGCGGCTGTGGCATCCAGGGACGTATGCCACGGATCACACAGGTGTATACGCGAACCGGCGACGACGGCACGACAGGCCTCGGCGGTGGACAACGCGTCCCGAAGGACTCGCTTCGAATCGAGGCGTACGGGACCGTCGACGAGCTCAACTCCGCGATCGGCGTCGCGGTCGCGTCGGGCCTCGACGAGCGGCTGTCGCGCGCGTTCGCGACGATTCAGAACGAGCTGTTTCACCTCGGGAGCGACCTCTGCATCCTCGAAGAGGACAAGGTGAAATTCAAAGTGCCTCAGATCGAAGAGAAGCACGTCGTCGCGCTCGAAGCGCTCATGGACGAGCTCAGCGAGTCTCTGTCGCCGCTCGAGAACTTCATCCTGCCCGGAGGCACGGTGGGCGCAGCGCAGCTCCACGTCGCGCGATGCGTCTGTCGCCGCGCCGAGCGCCAGGCGATCGCGCTGTCGCGCATCGAGCCGGTGGGCGCGTTCGTGGTGAAGTACCTCAATCGCCTGAGCGACGCGCTGTTCGTGATGGCCCGCTTCGAGAACCACGCTCGCGGCCGCACCGACGTCCTCTGGAACAGCAGGGCCTGAGCGCGCTCAGCGCGCTGCGTTTTCGGGCGGCGCGTAGACGCTGACCAGCGCGGCCAGCGTCGAGGACGCGATCGCGCCGAGGCCCACCAGCGAGAAGGCGTCGAGCACGCGCGGCCCGAATTGCTCTGCGCGGCTGCCGAGCACGGGGACCGCGCCCCAAGCCATCGCGACGACGGCCCACACCGAGGCGCCCATCGATCCGCGCCCAGGAAGAAATGCGCTCAGCGAGAAGAGCGCGACGGCGAAGAACGTGAGCGCGGGCAAGTGCATCGCAGCCCACGGACCGCCGCTCACAGACAGCGCAGCGCCCCCGCTCGGCAGCAGCGCCCAGACCGCGCCGAGCGCGAGCCCCGCGGCGACCGCTGCGCGCGCGCGGTTGCTTTGCGGATAAAACGAGCGCAGCAACAGCCCCGTAGGCAAGAGCACGAGCAGCGCCGCGAGCACGAGCGCTCCCGCGACCGAGTGGCCCTCGCACCCCATCGCGCGCACCGCGAGCGCGGGAAGCGCCGGAGCAAACGCCAGCAACGCGCGCGTCGCGTGGCCGACAGGAAATGCGGCGAGCGCGAGCGCGATCACGCCAGGAATGGTCCAGGTCGCCGCAGCGAGGGGGTCCCTCAACAGCGAAGGAACCGCGCTGACAACAACGAGCATCCCCGCCGTCGCGAGCGCGACACGGAGCTGGGACTCGCCGACCTCTGGCGCTTCGCTCTCGTCCGGCTGCGCGACAGGGGTCGCCTTCGGCTCGCTGTACTTCTGCGAGGTCGGCGTGAGCGCTGCGATCACGGGCCGCGACGCGCGCCCCGCGCCACCTTCGGACGACGCGCTCGCGTTTGGCGCAGGGTGCGGCGGATCGCTCGGCGACCTGCTCGCTGCTCCGCTGAATACGCCCGGAGAAGACTGCGGTGAACGCGGTTCACTCGAAGGCATCGCCGCGCCGAGCTCACCCGTGACAGCGTTGTGCTCGAGCGTCGCGGCGAAGCCCGCCGGCGTCGTCGTCGTGCGAACCGACGCGGAGTCCGGCGTTCCCTCGCGGAGGGTCGCTGCACCGACGGGCCCCGAGGGGGGACGTGTCGCGGTCGAGGGTGGATCTTTTGCGGCGAGCGACTCCGCCGAACGCTCGGATTGCGCTGGGCTCGGCGGAGGCGAGCTGTGAACCAAGGTCTTCGAGAGCGAAGCCAGCGCTGCGGGTGGCGTTTCGCGCGCGGCGTCCTGCGATTGGGCCTGATGGCTGTCGCTTCGACCAGCGGGCCCCACGGGTGTCCCGACGAGAGGCGAGGTTCCAGCAAGCGTATGGGTGAGGGTCTTGTGTGGCGTCGGCGCCGAGCGCGCGGCGGCGGTCGGCGCGTGCCCGACGATCGTGCTCGAGAGCGGGTGCGCCGGCGCGGCGATCCGCGCGTTGTTCGCGGCGCTCGTGGGAGCCTGCGATGGCGCGCCCTGCGCGAGAGTCCCATCGCGCCCATCGGCGACGACCGTGCTCGACGCGTGCGATGGTTGCGCGGGCTGCGCGGGCGGTGACGCGGGCGATGGTTGTGACGACTGCTCCGCCTGCGCTGCCTGACGAACGAGCGGCGCCGACATGATCAGCGTGCCGCGCAGATTGCCCGAAGCATTGTCCGAGGGACTGGCCGAGCCCATGCGACCCGCGGAGGAAGGCGTCCCAGGTGGCGCCGTCGAAGGACTCGCCGTCGGCGCGCTGTAGGGACTCGCGGGCGGCGCAGCGGCGCTCGCAGAGGGCGGCGCGGCCGGTGGCTCCGATGGCTTGGTGCTGCCCGGAAACACCGACGCCATCCCGAGGCCAATGGTCGACGTCAGAGGGTTCGCCGCTTTGGGTTTGCTCGCGCTCGACGGCGCGCTGGACTCACTCTCAGCGCTCTTCGCGGCGGCCGCCGCGCTCAACTCGGTCGCGGAGAACACCATCGTTGTTCGCGAGGCGGACTCGGGACCGGACGAACGCGAGGAGGTGGCCGCGGATGACGGCGCCTTCGGCTCGCTCGACGCTGGTTCGTTGTGACCGATCGTCGTTCCTCCGACGCGCGCGGGCTTCGTCGTCGCCGTCGAGGAGACCGTCACGATCCCTTGCGATCGCCCGGCCAGCATCGCGTGGACCTCCTTCGCATCGAGCCCCAGCGTCGGCGTCGGTTGGTCCAAGCGCTTTGCGCCCGACGGGCCTGGCGCGCTCGGCGGCGGCCTCACGGGCTCGGGAGCGGAGCCGACGTTGCTGGGAGTCGCCGGAGCTCCTGGAATGCCGAGAGCGCCGATCGCGACCGTCGTGCGAAGAGGGTCCGCGGGACGCGTGCTCGGGGAATACGGAGTCGCCGCGGGAAACGGCGCGGGAGGATTGCTCGGCGCGACGGGCGCTCCGACGGAGACGTCTGGCGGGCCAGGAAGCGGATCGTCGGAGACATCCCAACGATCCTCCGCGGGCACCGGCGGTCGATCGCTGGACGCGCGCGGCTTCGGGGTGCCGAGCGGCGTGAGAGAAATCCGACTCTTGGTGGCGGATGGCAGCCGCACCCCGCAGCTCGGACAGCTCGCGCCCGCGTATTCGGGCGGAAGTGCGCTCTGACAGACGGGACATCGATCCATCTTCGATACACTCGCGCGAGCGATGGTCACCCGCAAGCTTCTAACTCAGGACGCAAACCAGAGAATTCGCGCCGGCGACAACGAGGGAGCCCTTCGTGGGCTGGTCGCGCTCGTCCGCTCGGCGCCGCACGACCTCGACGCGCGGTTACGCATCGGGGACGCGCTGTTGATCGCCGGGGACAACACCCAGGCGATTCAAGTGTACGCCTTCGTCGCGCGAGAAGCCTCTCTTTCGGGCTATCCCTTGAAGGCGATTGTTGCGCTCAAGATCCTCGCGCGGATCGACCCTGCGATCAACGAGCTGCTCGGGCAGTTGGCGCAGCGGTACGCCGCGGGCTCGTCGGCGCTCGGAAAGGCCGTCCGGCTGGCGCCTCCGACGCCCGAGTCGGAGGTTCCTGCGGCGGCGTTCGTCCCCAACGAGCTCGATTATGGGCAAGTGCGCGCGGTGGCCGCGCAGGCCGCGACGCTGCGCGAGGGGCTGCCTGGCTACCCTGCGACGGTGGCGCCCATTCCGTTGCTCTCGGATCTGCCGCCGGAAGCGTTTGTAAAAATGCTCTCAGCCGTGACGCTCAAGCGCGCGGCGCAGGGAGACGCGATCATCCGCGAGGGAGAGCCAGGCGACGCGTTCTACATGCTCGCGCGGGGAACAGCCCGAGTCACCCGGCGCGCCGGCGGCGGCGGAACGGTGATCACGCCCGAGAACGACGTCCTGCTCGCGACGCTCGGCGAGGGCTCGATCGTCGGAGAGATGGCGCTGGTCTCCGGGGCTCCTCGCGGCGCCACGGTGTCGGTGGTCGACGACGGGGACGCGCTCGTCTTCGGTCGCGACGCGCTCGAAGCCGTGGCCCGAGAGATCTCTGTGGTGGGTCAAGCGCTCGAGCGGTTCACCCGCGATCGGCTCGTGCAAAACCTCCTGGCGACGCACCCGATCTTCAAGCCCTTCGATCGCGCGCAGCGCGTGCAGCTCGCGTCGCGGTTCAGCGCGCACGACGCGCCCGCCGGCGCGGTGATCATCCGCGAGGGAGACGTCGGACGAGGGCTCTTTCTGTTGCTCTCGGGGCAGGTCGAGGTCACCCGCGAAAACAACGGACAGCGCGTGGCGCTCGCGACGCTCGACTCGGGCGACGTCTTCGGCGAAATCGCCCTGATCGAGCAGGGAACGACCACCGCGACCGTCACCGCCGTGCGCAACAGCACCGTGATGTTTCTCTCGCGCGAGCTCTTCGATCGCTTGGTGCAAGGCGTCCCGGAGCTTCGGACGTACTTCGAGAACCTCGCGCAAGACCGCTTGATGGACGCCAACCTCACGATGAGCGCCGCGGCCGAGGGGCCCGAAGCGAGCGCGGTCGAAGACGAACACGAGCTGCTCGACGAGGACGACCTCGTGCTCGTGTAGAGACTCCAAAGGGCAGGTCTGCCCAAAAAAGGGCAGATCTGCCCCTTCGCTCAGCGCCTCATCGTCACCCAAATTGTGCTTGGGAAAATCCCAGAAGAGCGCGCTGGGCGCAGTGCTGAAGCCCCCCCCGCGCTGCCGCGCGCGAGCGAGTGCAACGACAGTGGGCGCAGTGCTGAAGCCCCCACCCGCGCTGCCGCGCGCCGAATGAGCAGAACGCCAGTGGG
>LNEO01000251.1 GCA_001465015.1 Deltaproteobacteria bacterium Ga0077539
AGGCATCGACGCCGGCCGCGAGCGGCGTGCTGGTCGACAAGCAGGCGCTCGTTCCAGCGGCGTTTTCTGCGGCGTACGGCGATCAGACGCCGGCGGCGATCGACGAGGCGTTCGCGCGAGAGCCGGTGTTTCTCGCGCAGGCGACCGTCGTCGATCGCGCGTTCGCGATGAGCAGGTTGGGGATGCGCTGGCAGACCGACGCGAGGCGCGTGCGATGGAAGCTCACCGAGACGCGGCTCGAAGCGAGGCTCGTCGACGACGGCACCTTGCGCTCGCCGTCGAGCGACTCCGAGCGCGCGATCGCTGCGTTCTCGGTCACCGAACACCTCGATCTGCGCGACGGACTCCGCGCCGATCCCCACGACGTGCCTGTCGGCGCGCCCATCGCCAGCGCGCGTCCCTGGTTCGCGCGCCCGTACATGCGCGTGGACTTCTCGCGCAACCTCGTCGAGCGTGTCGCGCTCTCGCCGGACGACGACAACCCGTGGGTGCCGATGGGACCTGCCGCCGGCGCGAGCAGCGTCCGGTTCGATTGGGACCCGCCGCGGCGGTTCGCGCGCTCGTTTCGCGTGGATACTACGGTCTCTCTGCTCGTCGAGGGGCCGCGCGCTGCGGCGTTTGGAGCGCCCGATCGCGGGCTCTGCGCGCTCACCGCTACGAGGCCGTGGGAGTGCGCTCCGCAACGAGCGCTGGTGCGCTGGTCGTTTGCCCCGGCGTCCGTCGAGTCGATGATCCCAGCGCGATCGCTCTCGCCGTTGCAGATAGAGACGCTCTCGCTCGAGTCCATCGACGTCGCCGACGCTCGAGACCGTTCGCGTAGCGTGTCGATCACGGCGCAGCCGCGGCTGTGGTCGGACCCATGGAAGCGCGACGACCGTGGTCACCGGGTCTCTCGTCGAGACGCCGCGCTGCGCAGCCTCGCCGTCGCCGAGCTCGGCGCGAGCTCCAACGTCTTCGAGACTCGACCGATCAGGCAGCGATCGATCACGCAGATCCCGCTGTTCGTCCTCGACGCCGACGCCGACGAGCGCGAGGTCACCGAGGTCGCCGCGTCTCACTACAACGCGACGATGGACGAGCTTCTGCGCGAGGCCAGGCGTCGAGAGTGCGTCGTCGACGAGCCGCGCACGGACGAGCCGTGCGATCGTTGGCGCAGCGATCAACCAGCGTCGAGGGTCATCGTCCTCTGTCACTCGCCTGTGTGGGGATCGGACCCCGCGCTGCCTGGCTTTCACAGTCGTGACGAAGTCGCCGCCGCCCGCGCGCGAGGTTGGGACACGGACGCGTGCGGGCCTCAGTCGACGACGGCGAGCGTCGGAGACGGTCGACGCCACGTCGTTGCGTTTGTCGGTGACGACGATCGACGCGTGGGTCCTGTGCTGATCGTCGGATCGACGGTCGATCGCGGCACGCACGAGATCGCCGCGACGCAGATGCTCGTGCGACGCGGAGAAATCGAGGTCGCTTCGGACAGCGCAGTCTCGTGGATGCGCGTCGCGAACGGCGAGATCACCGAGGACTCCGTGCGCCGCGGAGAGGAGCTCCGTGAGCGGTATCCAGGGATTCCGCTGGGCGCTGGGTGGGATCCGTGGCGCGGGCCCGACCTCGGGTCGAACCTCGCGGACCTCAGCGATACGACGCTCGAAGCCGCGCTGCTCGACCGAGAGCAACGCGCGATCGCGCTGGCCGATCCGCGGGCGAGCGCCCTCACGCGCACCGTGCGCGAGATCGCGTCTCCCGCGGCGATGTTCAACGCTGCGCACTTCGACGCCGCTCGACGCGCGCACAACCACCGCGCCAGGAGCCAGTGCGAGCTCTCTGCGATGAACGAGTTCACGCAGGACACGCACGCGCTGCAGGCGTGGCTCGCGGCGTTTGGCGAGAATCGCGCGCCGCTGGGCGGCTATCTCGGCGCTGCGCTCGATTTTCGCACACCGGACAGGTTGGTCCGATGGGAGAGCGCCGCGGTCTGGGTTCGACGCGCGATGCGCTATCGCGCGATCGCGCACGGGATCGGGCACATGCTCGGGCTCGCGCACAACCTCGCGGGGTCTGCCGACGTGACCAACTATCGAGACCCGTGGTGGGTGGGCCGAAGCGCGAGGCCGCTCGTTCCTCGGAGGGCGATCGCGAGTCGCGGCGAAGCTCCCTACGCGGAGATCGAGCACGTCGTCACCGACGCGCAGGGGTCTTCGCTGATGGACTTGGATCCGTTCGTTCCCCTCGGCGTCGGGAGGGCGGACCGAGCGATGCTGGCCCGAGGGTTCTTCGGGTTGGTCGAGGCGTTTCGTTCGGTCGACCAACGAGAGCTGATGCTGTCTCTCTCCCAGAGGCTCATCGGGGACTCTCTGCTCAACCTCGAGGGAACAGGGACTGCGGCGTCTCTCCGACTGCGGTCGCAGCACTACACAGAGCTACCCGCGGTGATCGGAAGCGTCTCGGCCCGCGGACTGCTGGGCGACGACGTTCGCGTCCCGAACCTCAGTGAATCCAATCGGTACTGGGTGTTCACCGACGAGACGCGCAGCGTCGCGTACAACGGCTTCGGTTGGGAACCCATCGCGAACAACGAGGCGGTTCGCGGACCCGACGGTGAGCCCTCGTCTGCGCTGGTCGTTCCGTATCGCGTGAGGCGCGACTGGCACCGCGGCGAGCGATGGGACGCCCTCGCGGATCACGCCGCGGCCGAGCCGTTCGACGTGCTCTATCCGGGCGCAGGTCGCGGCGCACTGCGACTCTTCTGGTGGGATCTCGCTTCGCAGCGACGTCCGTCGCGAACGCTCTCGGAGTACGTTCATCTCGCGCGACGAGGCGAATACGAGGCGCTTCGAGCGCTGTCGATGTTGGCCCATGAAGATCGCGAGCTGCGTCGGGCAGTCTCGGAGCTTCGCAACTACCCCGAATGGCGCCAGAGCAACGAGGTCGAGCACGTGCTCGGCGTCGCGCACGACGCGATCGATCGAGCGCTGCGCGAGGTCATGATGCCTGGCGGGTCCAGGACCTCGAGGGTCTACTCGAACTACGTCCGTCCCGAAGACGGAGTCGCGTACTATCGCGAGGCTCCGTTCGGCGTGTCGGGCGCGTTCGAGCTCGGCGGGTGGTTGGGATCTCCGCGCCGCGAGTCGAGCTTCTTGCTCCGACCCGACGGCTCGATCGCGGTCGAGTTTGTCGGGAGTCACCACGTCCGCGTGCTCTACACGCTGTTGCTCGCGGACGTCGGCGCGCCGAGCGGAGAGACTCAGGTCGAGTTTCTCCCCGCCGCGCTCGAGTCGTCGCGAGAGGGAGCGCTGCGCGCGCTGGCGTCGATCCTCTGCGAAGACTGGGCCGACGTGGGGATGCACGTCTCGAACCCTGGCCGCAACGTCGTGCTCTTCGGACGATCGCTTCGGACGATCGCGAACGATGCTCCGTCTCGACTCCAAGCGATTCAGCCGGATCTACCGCTCGAATTGCGACGGTGGATCGCGGTCGCCTTCATCCGAGGCGCCGCGAGCAGCGACCGACGGTTCATCGAGTGGTCTCGGGTGACGCGCGAGGGCGATCGAGACGCTCCGCCCGTGGATCGACGGGTGACGTTTCGCGACCCGCTGTCGGGGGGCACCTGGGTCGCTGAGCACATCGATGCGTCCGGCGTCGCGCGCGCTGCCGATCCGGGCGCGAGCGAGCTCGAGGTGCGCCGCGCGATCGAGCGCTGCCCGCCGGGCGAAGGCGACTGCGCAGCGTGGGCGAGATTGCACGCCGAGCGCGGAATCGCCGCGAGGCTCTTGCTCCGCGGCCGCGCGCTGGCCGAGCACCTCTCGCGAACGACCGAAGCGCGAGAGATCGAGCGCGTCACCATGGCGCTGCGTGAGGTCACCGCGATGATCGCCGTGCTTCGTCAGCTCACGACGGAGGCGACGGGGGCTCGATAGAGCGTCGCTCGTTGCGATTGGGGGCTACAGGCTCATCGGCTCTCGAGCGACCATCTCCGAATCGTGCCGAATTGTCGAGATCCTGAGCCCCGTCGTGGCTCCGTACGCCAACCCGCCGCCGATCAACGTCACCCCGAGCGCGATCCACTGGAGCTCGCGGCGTTGTCGAAGTGGCCGCCGATCGTCGAACTCCAGCGCCAAAATGAACACGAGCGCCGCGACAGCGACGATTCCGCCGACCAGCAACAACGGCGTGTTCGTTTCGACTGTGAGTACGGCTGCCACAGTAAACATGCGGTGACGATACCATCGCCGCCTTCACCGTGAATGCCGCGCTGCGGCACAGGAGAGAGCCCTGTTGCGCGTCGGGCGGCGGTACACTCTGCGCACGGCCATGACGAAGCGATTTCCGCGACTCCCGAGACTGACGACCCCGCTCGTGAGAGACAACGGCGCGCTGCGCGAGGCGAGCTGGGACGAGGCGCTCGACCGCGCGGCGCAGGGGCTCGCGGAGGTGAGGGACGGGCGCGGCGGTGAATCCGTGGGTGTGTTTTCATGTAGCAAGACCACCAACGAGCTCAACTACTTCGCGCAGAAGGTGCTTCGCGCCGCGATCGGGTCGAACAACATCGACTCGTGCAATCGAACGTGACACGCCCCCAGCGTCGTCGGTCTGGCGACGGTCTTCGGTGCAGGCGGAGGAACGAACTCGTACCGCGAGGTCGAAGAGACAGACGTGATCGTCTTGTGGGGCTCGAACGCCCGCGAGACGCACCCGATCTTCTTTCACCACGTGCTTCGCGCGCTCAAGCGCGGGGCGAAGCTGTACGTCGTGGACCCGAGGGTGACGAGCACCGCGCGGTTCGCCCATCGCCATCTGCCCGTGCGGGTGGGCGGGGACATCGCGCTGGCCAACTCGATCGCGCAGAGCGTTTTGAGCGAGGGGCTCGAGAATCGAGCGTTCATCGCTCGAGCGACGGAGGACTTCGACGCGTTCGCGAAGCTCGTGAGTCACTACACGCCCGAGCGCGCCGAGGCGATGAGCGGCGTGGATCCCTCGCTCGTGCGCGAGCTCGCGCGGGACTTCGCGACGGCCGACCGCGCGATGATCTGCTGGACCCTGGGGATCACCGAGCACCATCACGCCGTTGAAAACGTGTGGTCTCTCATCAACCTCGCGCTCTTGTGCGGGCAGGTGGGGCGCTACGGCGCTGGTCTCAACCCGCTGCGCGGGCAAAACAACGTGCAGGGCGGAGGGGACATGGGGGCGCTTCCGCACAAGCTCCCAGGGTTTCAAGACGTCGAGGACCCGGACGCGCGCGGCAAGTACGAGCGGTCGTGGGGCGCCACGATCCCGCCGAACAAGGGCTGGACGCTGACCGAGATGTTTCGCGCGATGGAGCGCAAAGAGCTCACAGCCCTCTGGGTCATCGGAGAAAACCCCGCGCAGTCCGAGGCGGACGCGCACCACGTCCGAGGGCTGCTCGCGGGGCTCGATCACCTCGTCGTGCAGGATCTGTTTCTCACCCGGACCGCGGAGATGGCGACGGTGGTCCTGCCCGCGTGCGCTGGCTTCGCCGAGAGCGAAGGGACAGTGACCAACTCCGAGCGCAGGGTGCAGCGCGTTCGCAGGGCGCTGCCGCCGCCCGGTGACGCGAAGGACGACCTGTGGATCGTCGCGCAGATGGCCAAGAGGCTCGGGCGAGACTTCGGCGAGCCGACCGCTGAAGCGCTGTGGGACGAGATGCGCGAGCACAGCCCGCTGCACCGCGGGATGTCCTACGCGCGCCTCGAGGCGATGGGCGGAATCCAATGGCCCTGCCCGGACGATCAACACGAGGGATCGCCGTTTCTGCACGAGCGGCTGTGGGAAGAGCCGGTCCGCGGGCCGAAGGCGCCCTTTCATCCGTGCGAACACAAAGAGCCCGCAGAGGCGCTGGACGACGAGTTTCCGCTGCGGTTGACGACGGGGCGGCGGCTGTCGGAGTTCAACACGGGCGTGCAGAGCAAGGGGTTGGCGAGCCCGCTGGTGAAGGACGAAGCGCTCGAAGTGTCGCCGCAGGACCTCGCGGCGCTCTCGCTGCTCGAGGGGCAGCGCGTTCGTGTTCGCTCTCGTCGTGGGGCCGTCGAGGTGCCCGTGCGCGTCGACCGAGGACTGCCGAAGGGGCTTGTGTTTCTGTCCTTTCACCAGCCCGAGTCGGTGGACACGAACTTGCTCACCATCGAGGCCACCGATCCGCGCGCTGGCACCGCCGAGTTCAAGGCTGCCGCCGTGCGCATCGAGCGTTGCGAGTAATTCTCCATGGATGTAGGCCGCGACACACAGAGCCCCGAAGACCGCGTGCGATCCGTGATCGATCACGCGCTCGCACCGTTCGCGGAGGGCGCGCAAATTCCGCGGCACGCCCTCTTGCCGGTCCTGCGTGCGATCCAATCGAGTCAGGGCTGGATCTCGAAGACCGCGGTCGCGCACCTCTCGCAGCGCATGGGCATCGCGCAGGCCGAGCTGTATGGCGTCGCGTCATTTTATCACTTGTTCTCGATGGAGCCTTCGCCGCGGCGCGTCTTGCACGTGTGCGACGACGTGAGCTGTCGTCTGCGTGGCTCGCGGGCGATCGTCGAGCGGTTGAGCCTCGCGTGCGCGCCCGAAGGAGAGGCCCGAGAAGACAGCGCGTGGCGTCGCTCTCCGTGCCTGGGTCAATGCGAGAGGGCGCCAGCCGCGCTGCAGTTGATCGCGGGCGACGTACCCAAAGAGCGCACCTTCACGGTGCGATCGCCGGAGCACGCCGAGGAGATCTTTCGATCGCCCGACGAGGGCTCGGCGGCGGAGCTCTCGGACATCGTGGTGAGGCAGCCGCGCGAGTCGCTGCGTTTGTTGCGCAGGGTCGGAGTCGTCAGTCCGACGAGCCTCGATGACTACCGCGCGCACGGCGGTTATCAGGGGCTGCGTCGCGCGCACGCTCGGGGGCCCGCGTGGGTGTTGCGCGAGCTCGGGGAGGCGAAGCTCCTCGGTCGCGGCGGCGCAGGCTTTCCCGCGGGGACCAAGTGGAGCGCGGTGGCGTCCTGTCCGGGTCGCGAGAAGTACATCGTCTGCAACGCCGACGAGTCCGAGCCCGGGACCTTCAAAGACCGAGTGCTGATGGAGGGCGACCCCTTCGCGGTGATCGAGGCGATGACCATCGCTGGTTTCACCGTCGGCGCAGAGAAGGGGTTCATCTACGTGCGCGGCGAGTATCCGCTCGCTGCGACGCGGCTCGAGGCGGCGATCGGCGAGGCGCGAGCGCACCGAAAGCTCGGCTCGAACGTGGACGGGAGCGGTCAGCGGTTCGACATCGAAGTTCGTCGCGGCGCGGGCGCGTACATCTGCGGCGAAGAGACGGCGCTGCTCGAGTCGCTCGAAGGGCGCAGGGGAGAGCCGCGGTCCAAGCCGCCCTTTCCTGTGCACGAGGGGCTCTTCGCGAAGCCGACGCTCGTCAACAACGTCGAGACGCTGTGCGCGGCGCTCGACGTCGTCGCGCGCGGCGCTGCGGATTTCGCCTCCATCGGAACGAAGGACTCCACCGGCACGCGACTCTTCTGCGTCTCGGGCAACGTGGCCAACCCAGGCGTGTACGAGCTCGCGATGGGCTATTCGCTGCGAGAGCTGCTCGCGCTCGCGGGCGCAGAGTTCTCGCGGATCCGCGCGGTGCTGCTCGGCGGCGCGGCGGGGACGTTCTTGCGCGGCGACGAGATCGATCTGCCGCTGACCTTCGAGGACACCCGACGCGTGCGCGCGACGTTGGGTTCGGGCTCGGTCGTCGTGATCGACGACAAGACGTCGATGATGGACGTGCTGCGGGGGCTCGCGTGGTTCTTTCGCCACGAGAGCTGCGGGCAGTGCGTCCCGTGTCGCGTCGGGACGATTCGCGTCGACGAGCTCGTGCAGCGGGTGAGAGCGAAGGTTCCGCTCGGGTCGTGGGAGGACGAGCGAGGGCGCCTCACAGATCTCGGGCGCGTGATGCGCGACGCGTCTATTTGTGGCTTGGGGCACACCGCCACGAGCGCGATCGAGTCGGCGTTCGAGCGCTTCGGGCTGTGGCCCGATCGCGCAGAGAAGAAGGGAGGAGCGTAGATGCGCACCGAGAAGCCCAAGGGTCGTGACGGCGGGCTCGTGCAGATCGAGCGAATGATCGAGCTCGAGGTGGACGGGCGCGCTGTCCGCGTCCCCGAGGGCTCGACGATCCTCGACGCGTGCAAGAAGCTCGGCGTGGACACGCCCACGCTCTGCTTCGCGGAGAACCTCACGCCCGTCAACGCGTGCCGGGTGTGCGTGGTCGAGCTCGAGGGCTCGCGCACGCTCGTGGCGTCGTGCTCGCGCAAGGCCGAGCCCAAGATGGTGGTTCGCACGGACACAGAGCGCGTTCGAAGCTCGCGCAAGATGGTGCTCGAGCTGCTCGGGTCGAGCGTGAACATGAGCGCCGCGGGGGAATTCGAAAACTGGTGCTCGCAGTATCACGCCGAGCCTGAGCGGCTGGGGACTCCGTCGCACGCGCCTGCGGTGATCGACAACGACTTGTTCGTGCGGGACTACTCGCGCTGCATGCTCTGCTACAAGTGCGTCGAGGCGTGCGGCGACGACGCGCAGCACACGTTCGCGATCGTGATGACGGGCCGGGGGGGCGAGGCGAAAATCGCGACGGAGTTCGACGTGTCCCTGCCCGAGTCCGCCTGCGTATTCTGTGGAAACTGCGTGGGCGTTTGCCCCACGGCAGCGCTGCAGTTTCGTCGCGAGCACACGCTGCGCGAGGCGGGCGAGTGGGACCTCGCGAAGCAGACCGTCACCAAGACGGTGTGCCCGTACTGCGGCGTCGGATGCGTGCTCGAGCTGCACGTCCAAGGGGACGAAATCGTGCGGGTGACTTCTCCGTCGGACTCGTCGGTGACCGACGGGCACCTGTGCGTGAAGGGGCGCTTCGGTTGGGGCTACGTGCGCTGAATTCACGGTAGAAAACGTGACTCTTTGTGAGTGACAGGATATGTCCTCAGAAAGTGGCGCTCTGCGCGAGAGGGGCGCAGGATGACTCTCGTCACGCGCGAGCACGGAGACGCACTGGGTGTCACCGCGGCGCGGACGGAGGTCGCGGTCACGTGAGCATGGACATCGAAGACAGGCTCGAGCGCATCGAGAAGAAGCTGGATCAACTGTTGGCGAAGCTCGGCAACGGCGCGGGTGCGGGCGCTGCGATGCGCGCGGCGCCTCCGTCGAGCGCCGGCGAGAAGGAAGTCGCGTCGGACGCCGACCTCGACAGCCCGAGGGGCAATCCGGAGGTGAGGTTCGTTCCGAAGCGTTGGTCGGGCGAGGACATGAAGGGCCGCAAGTACTCGGACACCGAGCCGGAGTTCTTGGAGATGCTCGCGGACACGCTCGAGTGGATGGCGGGCAAGGACGACGAGAGCGGCGCGGTGGACAAGAACGGCAACCCCAAGAGCAAGTGGAGTCGTTTGGACGCCTCGCGCGCGAGGGGCTGGGCGCGACGGATGCGCTCCGAGCGCGGCGAGAGCCCGAGCGCTCGCGGCGGGTCGAGCGCGCGTGGATCGAGCATGTCGAGCGCTCCGGTCGCGCGTCGTCCGACGCGTCCGAGCGACGACATGATGGATCCGATGGGCGACGACAGCGACGCCGAGAGCATCCCGTTCTGAAAGGGGCGGGGGGGACGAAAGCGCGAGGGGGCTTCGCGCGACCGGGCGAGGGAGAAGACACTGATCCGTGCGTGGCCTGGGGCTGTGTGCGACCATCGCGCGTATGGGGATGGCTCGCCCGGCGTTTCTATGGTTCGTGACGGTCGTTCTCGTTGCTCCGCCCGCGCGCGCTCAGACGACAGACGACAGCTCGCTGCCGCTCGCGCCGATGCGAGTGCCGTCGCTGGTCCCTCCTCCGGTGCCTTCGTTCGCGACCCTGGCTGCGCGCGAACGCCCGCGGGTACACTTCGAGTTCTCGGGGAGCATCGGCGTTTCGATAAGCGAGTATCTGTTCACCGCAGCGCCAGGCATCATGCTGGGGCTCGGCGCGCAACTCACCGATCGCTGGGCGCTCTCGGTGCGCGCGGCGCTTCATGCGATGAACGCTCACGGCGCTCTCTTCGTCGAGCACCAGCTCGGGGCGTCGATTGTGAGCCTGGGATTCGGCGCAGGCGCGCAGATCGCATATGCGTTTGGCGGGCCTCCGTGTGGGGGCTGTGTCGTTCCGTGGGAGTTGTCTGTGATCGCGCCGCTCGAGCTCGTGCTCGATCCGACGACACCGCGGTCGACGAGGGACATCTCGCGGAGAGGGCTGCGGATCGCGTTTCAGTCGGGTCCGACAGTGGCGATCCGCGGGCAGAGCAACAACCGCGACCCGTCGCCAGTCGGAGCGTACTTCGGGCTGCGTGTCGGAGGCGCGTGGCGGTAGGCGCCGCGGCCGACGCCGCGAACGTGTCTCGTCGGATGACGGGCGACGCGCGGCAGAGTCGCAACCATTGCTGCGCGGCTTTCACTCCAACGAGTCTCCGCGGTAAATGACCTTCGTGCGCTCTTCCGTACGAATCGTTGGTTCTCTCAGCGTGCTCGGCCTCCTCGCGTGTCAGCCGCCTGCGGCGGCACCCGCGCGGCCTCGCGAGGCTCCCTCGCAGCCATCACAACCACCGCCGCCGCCGCTGGAGGTGCCCGACGTCGTCGCGCCCAGGCCCGAGGACGACGATGACGTGATCGTTGCACCCGCAGCGCAACCGCCGTTGGCCGAACCCGTGGCGCTGGGTGGTCCTCGCGCGTCGCCGGCCGTTTTGTGCCCCGCGCCGCTTCAGTGCGACACGTCTCGCAAGACGTTTACAGTGGGTCCCTTTCGCGAGGCCGTCGTGCTCAGGGCGAGAGGCAACGCTGACGCGAACACCTACGCCGTGCGCACCGCTCGCGGCTGGTTCGGCAATCCGCTCGATCCGCAGGTGATCTCGAGGATGGGGCGTTCGCAGCACACGCCTGGTTCGACGACGATCGACTTGAATTCAAGCACATCAAACGTCGACGGCGTCGAGCTGTTCACTGTTTCGCAGGGCAGCTCGTTCGTTCCAGGCGCCGGATCACAAGGCAGCTCGACTCACCTCACCGTCTACTCGACGTTTTGCAAGCTGAGCGACGGGCGCGTCCTCTGCGTGGATCGTGGGACCGTGTACTCTCGAAATTGCAGAGGTGGCGGTGGCGAGTGCACGGAGTCCGGCGCTCGGCCCGCAGGGCTCTCTGTCGAATAGCGGCGCGGCGGCGTAAGCCATCGACGCTCGAAACGTTGGTGGGGCGTGAGTTCACGCAGAGCGGCTTTGGCTTCATTGGGCGCCGTGACAGTGGCCCTTCTCTCCGCTCGCCCGTGCGGCGCGCATCCCCAGCCTCGGGACGAGCGTTTGTTCGCGGCGCGTCCGGCGACCGTGCGCGACGCGCAGCGGCGGGTCGTCGGCTACGCGCAGCGATCGGCGCAGGGGTTTTGGATTACGCAAGAGGTCGCGCAGCGCTCCATCGCGTGGGTTTGCTCGGACGCCCAGACGTGCGCTCCTGTGCTGCGGCTCATGCCGTGCGTCGAGTCGCAGCAGCTCGATACGTCGGCGGTGATGTACGGGGCGCAGGCGTGCCCTTCGGGCGGCGTGCGGATCGAGCCAGGGCCGTGGCAGTCGTGGGCGCCGGTCGTCGTGGTTACGCAGCCGGTGATCCCGCCGATCGAGTACGACCGTTGCGCGGGGCTGTCTCCGAGCGAGTGGACGCACGCAGGCGGCGCGGCGGCGAATTTCGCCGTGGGCTATTTCGACGGCGGCGTGTGGCTGGGCGGAACGGTGGTCAACAGCTACCGTCGACACGCGATCGCGTACACAGACAGCGCGATCGAGGCGCATTCGGGGTGCGACGACCGGAGCCCTCGCGGGTTCGTGGGAGGGCGGTTGCTCGGCAGCGAGTTTGGCTTCGACGTTCGGGGTCAGGTCCTCTCGCGGCTGGGCGCGCCGGCGACGGACATGCACTCGCTGATCGGCGTCGCGCCCATCGCGAAGAGCTATTTCGCGCGCGGTAGGCTGAGGCTCCCGTCGCTGTTGGGGCTGTTTCTTCCAGAGGTCGGCTGGGCGTTTCGCTCGCGTTCGTACGACGAGAACGGCGTTCGAAGCTCGCGGTCGCGCTCGAGCAACGCGCTCTATGTGCGCGCGGCGGGGTGGACGGCGAGCTGGGTATTTGCTCGCTATCCGACGTTGTCGCTCGACGTGACCGTGGCGCCGTGGATCGAGCTTCCGCTCAACGGGCAGCCCCTCCTGTGGGGCGCGAGCGCGAGCGTGGGCTTGAGCTTCGTCGCGTGGTGACTGACCCCTTTTGGATCACCGCGCGCTCTTCCCTCCCTCGCGCTCGGTTACGCGTCGCTCAGCGGTTCTCCGCGAGCGCCGCGTCGATCACGCGCTGGAACTCCGGAAACGGCTGCGCGCCCGAGACGAAGCGGCCGTTGATGAAGCTCGCGGGCGTTCCTGCCTCGGCGCCCGAGCGCTCGAGGGCCTGCATGTCCTGACGGATGGCGGCCTCGTGCGTGCGGTTGTCGAGAGCGGCGCGGAAGCGCTCCATGTTGAGGCCCTGGGCCTGCGCGATGCGCTCGAAGAACGCGCGCGCCGCGGCGGTCTCACCGGAGAACTCCTGCTGCGCGCCGAAGAGCGCGTCGTGGTAGCGCCAGTAACCGGCGTTGCCCTGCTGCGCCTGCGCCTCGCGGGCGGCCATGTGGGCCGCCATGGCGTTGTTGTGGAAGGGCAGCGGGAAGTCACGCCAAACGATCTTGACGCGGTCGCCGTAGGTCTGCGCGATCTGCTCGAGCGCGGGGTTCACGCGCGTGCAGAAGGGGCACTGGTAGTCGCTGAAGTGCTCGAGCACGACGCGCGCGTTGGCGCCGCCGCGGAACGGAGCGCGCGGGTTCGGCGCGACCGTGTAGCGACGGTTGGGATCGGGGCCCTGCTCTTGCGGCTGCGCAGCGGCGCCCTGGCCGCCGTTCTGGTAGACGGGCGCGGTCGCGCCGTTGCCAGTGATCTCTTCGTAGACGCGCGCGCGGGGCGTGCCAGCGGCCACCTTGGCGCGAGCCTCGGTGAGGGCGGCTTCGACGGCGGCGACGAAGCGGTCGAGCGGCTGGGCGCCGACGAGGCGCTTGCCGTTGATGAAGAAGTGCGGCGTGCCGTTGGCGGCGATCTGCTGCGCGAGGGTCTTGTCCGCTTCGATCACAGCGTTGTGCGTGTGGTTGTCGAGGGCGGCGCGGAAGCGCTCCATGTTGAGGCCCTGCGCCTGCGCGATGCGCTCGAGGCTGGGGCGATCGAGGATGTCCGCGGCGCGGTTCTCCGCGAACAGCGCGCCGTGGAAGCGCCAGAATCCAGCGTGGCCCTGCTGCGCCATCGCTTCGACAGTGGCCTCCGACGCGGGGCCTGCCTTCTGGTGGAAGGGCAGCGGCATGTGCTTCCAGACGAAGCGGATGTCGCGGCCGAAGCGCTCACGAAGCTGCGCGAGCGTCGGCTCGACGCGGGCGCAGAAGGGGCACTCGAAGTCCGAGAAGACGATGACCGTCACGAGCGCGTCGTTCGCGCCGAGCACCGGCGAGTTGCCGACCGGAACCTTGTAGACCGTGTTCGGGTCGAGCTCCTGGCGGGGCTGCTGCGGCTGCTGGGGGCGCTGGGGCTCCTCGGGGGCCGCGACGGGGTTCTCGGTCATCTGCGCGTACACGCGGTTGCGGGGCGTGACGGTCTCGGCGCGCGCGAGGACCTGATCGATGAGGGCCGTGAAGCGCTCGAGCGGCTGGGCGCCGACGAGGTTGGTCCCGTTGATGAAGAAGTTCGGCGTTCCCTGCGCGTTGAGGCGCTCGGCGAGGGCCTTGTCGTCCGCGACCTGGCGGGCGATTTCGGGGGAGTTCATGTCCGCGCGGAAGCGGGTCATGTCGCAGCCGATCTCTTGCGCCCAGCGCTCGAAGTTCGGCTGGGTGAGCTCGCGCTGGTTGGCGAACATCAGGCGGTGCATCTGCCAGAACTTGCCCTGGCGGTGCGCGGCCATCGCGGCCTTGGCGGCCGGCTCGGCGTTCTGGTGGAAGGGCAGGGGCGCGTTCTTCCAAACGACGCGGACCTTGTTGCCGTAGCGCTCACGAACCTGACGGATCGTGTCCTCGACGCGGGTGCAGAACGGGCACTCGAAGTCCGAGAACTCGACGATCGTCACGAGGGCCGAGTTGGGCCCCAGGACCGGCGAGGTTCCGACTGGAATGCGCGTGGAATCTGCTTGCGCCTCTCCGCTCGCGGCCGCTTCGGTCGCTGGCGTGCCTTCGGTGCCGGTCCATTTTCCACCGGCGACGACGCCGATGAAGAAACCGAACACCGCGGCAAGGATGATCGAAATCGATGCTGCTCCCTTGCTCATTGTGTCTCCGTGGATGGTTTTCGAAACTGCTTCGAATGAATTGAAAAGATGTGCGTGAAAAGCGTGTGATTTGTCCCCGCGCGACGCGGTCCCGAGAGAGAGCGCAGCGCGGAGCCGATCGCCGCTCGATCGACAGGTCGTCGAGCAGAGTCGTCTGGTGTTGGTCGTCCTGGGGACGAGGCTCGCCGCTGCCTCTGGGTCGCGCGCCTTCGCCGCTCGAAGACGAGCGCGCGAACGAGCGCGTTTCAGGGGGACGGCGATGCGATCAAGCGCAGGGAGGGCGCCAGTGGCTCTGCGAGTGCGCGTCGCGAGCTCCGGCCTCGGCGACGACCGGGGCGGTCGCGTGCGCGAGGGCGATCGAGCGGCTCGCGCGCACGTCCAGGGCGGACGCGGCGATCGAGCCCATGACAAACAGGTCATCCGCCGTGGGGCTCGGAACGGACGCGGGCGCGTCGTTGGAGCCGAGGGCACAGCCGATGATCACGCGCGTGGTCGATTGCCCACAGTGCGTCCCGAACTTCTTGACCGGCGGAGGCGCGGGGGGCGCCGCGGCGATTCGCGTAGGAGCCGCGGGGGCCGCGCGCTGAGCGCCGTCCGCGGGCGTCCGAAGGTTGGGGTTGCCGAGCCCGTCGACGCGCGAGGTGAGGGACTCGGGCGCGGCGAACCGGGCGGCCTCGTTGGCGACCACGTCGAACGCGAGCGAGATGGGGGCCTCGGTGCAGCGCTGCATTCCCTCGGGACCGCGCAGCGTGCGCGGCATCGACCGAGGGAGACTCCCCGCGTGCGCCGCCGGCGTCGCTACGAGAGCGACGAGCATGGCGACGGTGATGGCGAAGAGAAAGCGCATGAAGGGACGACGTGTCAGCGGTGAACCGACGGGCGGAGCATACCGTTCCCGAAGCGAATGGCAATCCCCGAGGTCCGAGAAACGCGGGGACGGTCCTCAATAACTCGAGTGTTTATGACGAATCGTTGAGTTGTTGAGGACCGTCCCCGAGGTCCACGGACGCGCTTGCTCAGGTCCCGTCGCTGCGAGCAGCGAGCAATCTCGCCCACGTCAAGCGTGCTTGAATGTGCCCGTTGCCTTTCATCAGCCGATCGACGCCGAAGCCACGCTGCAGCACGGCGACCCGGTAGCCCACGATGTTCACGCCAGTGCCGGACGCGTTGGGCACGATGTAGTTGCCCTGACACGAGGACATTCCGTTGCCGATTCGTCTCATCAGGCGCCCGCCGTCGTACTCGCACTGAAACGCGGCTTCTTCGAGCGTTTGCATCTCGCCGTCCCGCCAAAGCAAGAGCGAGTCGTAGTCGGTGGATGTTGACGCGGTGGCGGCCTGGCAATCGCGCACGCGCAGAAAGAGCGCGGGCGTCGGGTGCGTTCCCAAAACGAGGGGCTCAGCAGCTACGCTGTTGATCGGGCAAAATTCATCGAATTCGTCTTTGCGCGACACCTGGTCGACCCAGACGACGGCGCGCGCGGTGGCCAACGCGATCGCGCGCACAGAGCGGGTTGGTCGCGTGCAGTCCCACACCGAGTCCGTTGCGCCCGCTGCGGTGAACGCTCCAGTCGCGATCTGCGTGCACGTCATGGTCCCTTCGGAGCAGCGCGCTGCGATTCCTTGCTCGGCGAGCCGAAGGTCGCAGTGCTGCTCGTTTTCGACGTCGAGCCGGTACGGAGCGTTGCGACCGACACGCCTCGGCTGCTCGACCGCGAGCTGCTGCGAAGCGTCCTCGGTCTCTGCGCGCGAATCGCTCTGCGTCGCAGCATCGATGGGCTCGATCGCGATCCGCGGGTTCGGTGCCGAGGCGCGCTCGACGATCGCGTCGGGAGGCGGATCGACGACGTCGCGCGTGGGCGCGGCGCGATTCTGCTCGGGCTCGACGCGCGGGGTCGTTGCGGCCTGTTTGCAGGCGCACGCGAGCGCTGCGAGGACGATCGACGAGGGAGCGATGCGCCAGGATGTCATCGGAGGCGAAACGATACATCGAAACGCTGCTCCCTCGGTGGCGCGGCGATCTCTGACGCTCTGCGTCGCTCGGCGCGGAGCGCGGGCAGGGGTGTCGTCGATCGCCGCGAGGCAAAGTCGAGAACAGCGACTCGCTCGCGTCGCGCTACTCGGTCTCGTCGCCCGGCACGGCGAGGAGGCTCGCCCATGTCAAGCGTCGCTGAATGTGCCCGTTGCCTTTCATCAGCCGATCGGCGCCTACGTCGCGCTGTCGCACCGCGACTCGGTAGCCCACGATGTTGACGCCGGTGCCCGCAGCGTTGGGCACGATGTATTCGCCCTGACACGAGGACATTCCTTCACCGATTCGCCTCCCCATGCGGGCGCTGTTGAACTGGCACTCGAACTCTGCCTCGGCGATCTTGTTCATCGTGCCGTCGCGCCAGATCCACAGGCGGTCGTAGTCGTGGGACGTCGCCGTCTCGTTGAACTGGCAATCGCGCGCGCGAATGAGCAGCGCAGCGGTCGGGTGTGTCCCCGCGACGATGGGCTCCGCGGTGGCCGCGGTGAGCATGCAATGATCGCCGGAGACGCCCTCCGCCTCCTCGCCTTCGCTCGAGATCTCGTCGGCCCACACGACGGCGCGCGCTGTCGCCAACACCGCGAAGCGCAGGCTTTGGTTCGATCGTTCGCAATCCCACACCGTGTCCGTTGCGCCCGCAGCCGTGAACGCGCCGGTCACGAGCTGCCTGCACGTGAGGCTCCCTTCGGAGCACCGCGACGAGAGTCCCTGCGCGCCCAACCGAAGGTCACAGTGCTCTTCGTTTCCGACGTCGAGCCGGTACGGAGTGTTGGGGCCAGACGGTCTCGGTCGAGCGACCGCGAGCGGCTGCGAAGCGTCCGTCGTGGCGTCGATCTCTGCGCTCGCATCGCCCTGCGTCGCAGCGTCGATGGGCTCGATCGCGATCCGCGGGTTCGGTGCCGAAGCGCGCTCGACGATCGCGTCGGGCGATGGATCGACGACGTCCCGCGCGGGCGCGATTCGATTCTGCTCCGGCTCGACGCGCGGGTTCGCTGCGGGTTCTCTGCAGGCGCAGAGGAGCGCTGCGAGCGCGAGCGCCGAGGTCGTGGTGGGGCAGCGGTTCATCAGGGGCGACACGGTACCCTGTAACGCCGCGCCCTCGATCTCTCATGCACCTCTCACTCGGCATCGCTCGGCTCGAAGCGAGCGCTGCCGCCTTTGGCGTCGAGGTCGAGCACGAGCTTGCCCTTCACGGGTGGGCCGTTTCCGGGACGAAATGCGCTCGAGCGCGTTCGACCCTTGGCCACGAGCTGCTCGAGTTGGCTCACGCTGAGCTTTCGGCCAGCGGTCTCGAACCACACGACGAACGTGCAGCCGTCCTTCCAGCGCGCGCAGCCCCAGCCGCGGTTTCCCTGGACGATGCGGCCTGAGTTGCAGCGAGGGCAGGTGAGCGTCTCGAGCACGGCCTTGTCCGCCGCGCGCTTGAGCGCGTCTCGCTCGGTCGCCTCGGGGCTCGAGGGGCGCTTGCTCTTGGCGCTCGCAGTGGCTGCAGGAGCCTTGGGCCGCGGCGGCTCGCGGGATGCGTCGCGCGCCGCGCTCATTTCGGCGCGCTCTCGTCGCAGCGGAGCGGGTCTGGGCGGACCCTCGTTGGAGGCGGTCTCGCCGGCGCTGCGCGCGCCCGACTCGAACTCGAACGTGATCTTGCCGTCGTCGCCGAGGACGAGCGACGCGACGAAGCTCTTTCCTGCGCGGGACTTGAAGCCGCGGAGCATCACGGTCTTCTTGGCGCGCAAGAGCACCGCGGCGAGCTCGGGCGAGATCAATCGGCTGGCGATCTTCTTGGGGATGCTCAGCCCGCACGGCCCAGGACCGAGCGCGCAGGCGTAGTCTCCCGTGCGATCGACGACGGTGTTTCCGCAGCGGGGACAGCGGCCGATCGGCTGCGACGTCGCGGTCGTGTCGCTCGTGAGCGAGAACGGAGCCTTCTTGACCGCGTCGATCGCACCGCGAACGAACGCGCCGATGTCGTTCATGAACGCGACGCGAGACTCTTCGCCGCGCTCGATGCGAGACAGCCGCGCCTCCCACTCGCCCGTGAGCTCGGCGCTCGCGAGCTCGGCGACGGGCAACGCTTTGATGAGCGAAGTTCCCATCGGCGTCGCGACGATGTTGCGACGATCGCGGCGGACGTACCCGCGGTCGATCAACGTCTCGATCGTGGAGGCGCGCGTCGCGGGGGTGCCGAGCCCGCGCTCTCGCATCGCGGCGCGAAGCGCGTCGTCTTCTAGGGATTTTCCAGCGGATTCCATCGCAGAGAGCAGCGTCGCCTCCGAGTATCGCGGCGGCGGTCGCGTCTGCTTCTTCTTGGACTCGAATCGCCCGTCGAGCGCTTCTCCTTGCACGAGCCTCGGTAGCATCTGGGTCCGCTCGAGCTCGCTCTCGTCGTTGCCTTCGGCGCCATCGCTCCGCGGCCTCGCGCTCGTGCCGTCGCCCTCGTCCGCTTCGATGCCAGCGACGGTCTGCCAACCCGCTTCGATGCGGACTCGTCCGCGCGCGACGAAGCGATCGGGCGGCGCAGGGAGCGCCTCGAGGATCTTCGGCTCTTCGCGGGCAGAGGCGGATTTGTCGCCCGTCCCCTGCGTCTTCGGTGTCGGCGGAGGCGCGATGGCCGAGAGCGGCGGAGCGCTCGCAGAGGCCGCCCCGACGCGCACCACGACGGTCGTGTCATCGAACTCTGCGTCCGCGAAGAACCCCGCGAGAAACCTCCGCACGACGAGGTCGTAGAGCTTGCGCTCGTCCGGCGCGAGCGCGCTCGGATCCACCTTGCGCCCCGTCGGAACGATCGCGTGGTGATCGCTCACCCGAGCGTCGTCGAACATCCTTCTCGGCATGGGCGGAGGGCTCGCGACGGCGCGCACGAACGGCGCGTAGTCCGCGATCGCCGACAGCGACGACAGCATCGCGGAGACCTCGCCGTGCAGATCCTTGGGCAAGTGCCGCGAGTCCGTACGCGGATAGGTCAGCGCCTTGTGCCGCTCGTAGAGGGCCTGCGCGAGGTCGAGCGTCCGCTGCGCGCTGAAGCCGAAGCGCTTGTTCGCGGTGCGCTGCAGGCTCGTGAGATCGAAGAGCAACGGCGGCGGCTCGCGCGTTCTTCGCGTGGCCACGGACTCGACGATGGGGCGCTGTGCTTCGTCACGCGCGGCGGTCGCGCATCGACTGCAGAGCGCGTTGGCGAGAGACTCGGTCGAGAGGCGCGCGCCCGTGGCGTGCGTCCAGAGCGCGTCGAATCGCTGTCCGCGCGCGGTCGTGAAGCCCCCCGAGACCTGCCAGAAATCCTTGGGGACGAACCCTCTGATCGCCTCGTCGCGGGTGACCACGAGCGCGAGCGTCGGGGTCTGCACGCGGCCGAGCGAGTACACGCGTCGCTCGCCGACGGTCTGCGCGCGCGCGGTGACCGCGCGGGTCGCGTTGAGTCCGACGAGCCAGTCTGCCTCGTCGCGACAGCGCGCGGCGTCCGCGAGGCGGTCGTACTTCGAGCCCGGCTCGAGTCTGGCGAACCCCTTGGTGATCGCCTCGTCAGTGAGCGACGAGACCCAGAGGCGCTCGATCGGAAGTGTGCTCGCCGAGAGCTCGTAGACATAACGAAAGATCAGCTCGCCTTCGCGGCCGGCGTCGCACGCGTTGACGACTCCGCGAAATCTCCGTCGGTCTTGCAGGAGGTCTCGAACGGCGCGCAGCTGCTCGGGCGCGTTGCTCCTCGCCGCCAGCCGAAAGCGCGGCGGGATCATGGGGAGGGCGTCGAGCCTCCAGGTCTTCCACGCGCTGTCGTGCGCGGCGGGCTCCGCGAGGCTCACGAGGTGACCGACGCACCAGGTGATCACGTGGGTCGCGCCTTCGAAATGGGTGCGGCCCTTCGGGGTGACGCCGAGGACCCGCGCGAGGTCACGGGCCACCGACGGCTTCTCGGCGATGACGAGCGTCTGGGAGCCGCCACGGGATCGGTCGCGCGACTCGCGTCCGGGCTCGCCAGGGTCGGCCCCGCCGCGCGCGGTGCGCGAAGCTGGATCCGATGTGGGTTTTCGCGCAGGGGGGCTGGGGGTCGGGCGATAGTGGCCTGTCACAACGGTCTCGGACCGCACGGTGTACCGCGAGTTTCGCTCTCGTGCTCGGCGCGGCCGGACATTCTCTGACAATGCTGCGGACCTCGACGAGCCAACCGCTCGATCCCGGCGTTTGCCACGGAGAACCGAAACGATCGCTTCCAACGACCCGGCACCCTACGGTACAACGGCGCGGTGCGACTGCGGGTTGTCGACGCTGTGGATTTCGCGTCGAGCTCCATGCGCAGTGCTCGAGCCCCATGACCCAGTCGAACGACACTCCGTCGTCCGCGCCACCGCCCGGCGCATCTACCCCTCCGAACTCGCTCAGTCCGTCGATCGCGGCGCCAGGGCTCAACAGCCCGGCGTTCGCGTTGGATGACCGAACGAGGGACGTCTTTGTCGAGCACGCTCACGCGCTGCTCGACGCTGCCAATCGGCTCCAAGATCGCCAGGACAAGGCGCTCTTTCTCTCGGAAGCGGGAGAGGTCGACGAGCGAGTTCGCGGCGACGAGCTGTCGGCGGCAAAGAGCTTTCTCGCCGCGGTAAACAGCTTTCCTCGCTATCGCGCGCCGCTCGAGGCGCTCGTGCGGATGTACCTGCGTCGTCGCAGCGCGAACAACCTCCTCAAGCTCGCCGAAGCCCTCGTGAAGGCCGCGGCGCAGCCGCGGGCCAAGGCCGAGGCGCTGTGTCTGAAGGCAGAGATCCTCGAGGATCGAATCGCGGACCCCGCCGCGGCGAAGGCTGCCTACGAAGAGGCAGCCGAGCTCGACCCGAGCTATCGGCTCGCGTGGATGTCGCTCGAGCGCATCGGGCGTCGATCGGACGACGGAGCGCTCGCGCGCAAGTCCACGCTGCGCCTCGCGGAGCTCACCAGCGACAGCGCGCGCAAGGCGCGGCTGCTCACGGAGGTCGCTCGAGACCTCGCGAAAGAGGGCAGCGACGACTCGCTCGAGCAAGCCTCGACGCTCTTTCGTGAGGCGGCCACGCTCCCCCTCGGGCGTTGGCGGGCGCTGGTCGAGTTCGAGCGATTCGCGTTGGCGACCGGAAGGTCGAAGGACCTCGTGTTCGCGCTCGAGGCCATGGCAGATCTCGCGCAGCGCGCGGTCGAAGGCGAGTTCGAGGGAGGCTCTGGAGTCTTCTCGGTCGCGCACGTCGAGAAGGGCGCGTCGGCGCGAGCGATCGCCGCGGATTTGTGGGCCCGCGCGGCGCGTGTGCGCTCGGGTGTCCTCGACGATCCGACGGGGGCGTTGACGGCGCTCGACGCTGCGCTCGCGCTCGCGCCAGAGGACACTCGGCTGTGGATCGAGCTGCCAGCGATCGCCGATCGAGCCGGGGAGATCGGACGCTCGGCGGACGCAGCGCGGTGGCTCACGGAGCGATCCGCGGTCGAGCCGTCGATGAAGGCGGGGCTCTTGTTTCGCCTCGCGGAGGCCGCTGCGAGCGAAGGGGATGGCGCCAAGGCGACGGCGCTGCTGCGCGAAGTGATCGCGCTCGTTCCCGAGGGGGCAGCGGCGCACGCGGCGCTCTTCGATCAGCTCGTGGCCGCGGGCGACGCCGCGGGCGCGGTGGCCGAGATCGATCGGCTCGCAGAAGCCGAGCAGAGCAAGAAGCTCCGCGCGTCGCTGTTTCGCGCGGGCGCGGGCGTGTGTCTCGCCATGCAAGGCGACGCTGACGGCGCGCGGCGACGGCTCGCGCAAGCGGCGGACTCGGACGCAAACGACACGTTCGCGCGGAGGGCGTGGCTCGCGCTGTTGCCCGGCCGGCCCGAAGCGGACGTCGCGCAACGCGCGGTGAATTTTATCGACGCGCTGCTCGCGGCGAGCGACGACTCGACGGACAAGGGGGCGCTGCTCACCGAGAAGCTCTGGCTCGAGCGCGCGGTGCTCGATCGCCCCGCGGCCGCGACGGTCGAGGCGCTCGGTCGCGCGGGCGAGCCCTGGGCTCTTCCGCTCGCCCTCGTGTGGAACGCCGCGGCCGGAGCCTACGCCCCCGCCGCTCGCCTCGCGGACGAGCTGCTCGCGACCGCCGACGACAACGCGCCGCGCGCGGACCTCGCCGCGACCAGCGCGAGGCTCCACCTCGCTGCCGGCGACGATCGCAAGGCGCGCGAGGTCGCCCTCGCGGCGCACAAGCAGGACCCCGAGGATCCGTTCGCAGCGACGTTGGCGTTTCGACTGGCGCTCGCCGTGCGCGAGCCGGTCGCGGCGTTCGACGTGCTCGACGCGCGCGGAGCGAAGCTCGACGACGCAGCGGCGGCGCGGTGGCTCACCGTGGGCGCGGTGTTTCTCGCGAACGCCGGGGCGACGGTCGAGTCTCGCAGGGCGCTCGAGCGCGCTTCGGAGCGCGACCCGGCGTCGCCTGCGGTGCGCGCTGCGTTGCTCGCGACGACGCGATGGCGCTCGGACAGCGCGCTGCGCGAGCGACTTGCAGACGCGGCGGTCTCGAGCCCCGATGGCGGCGACGAAGAGACCGCGCTCGGCGTGCAGCTCGTTCTCGCGAGGCTCTTTCTCGAGCACGACAAGGCGGGCGCGGCGGACGCGCTCGAGCGCGTCAACATCCGCGCGGGAGCAGACTCGCTCGCGGTCTCGTTGTTGAGCGCGATCGTGACGGGCTCGCGGCTCGGGCCAGACGCGCCCGACACGGTGACCGCGCTGCAATCGGTGCTCGGCGCGATGCCGGCCAACGACCCGCTTCGCAACGCGTTCGAGCTCGAGGTCGCGCGCGCTCTCTCGTCCTCCGCGGACACCGCGGATCAGGCGAGGGACATGCGCGAGCTGCTCGAGGACGAGTCGCGCGGAAGCGCCGCGCCGAGGCTCCTCGCGTTGCTCGACGCGATTCAGCGCGAAGATCGCCGAGACCTTTCTGTGGCGCTCTCTCGCGTCGCGGACGGGGCTGACGAAGTGACCGCCGCGGCCCTTCGCAGCGCTGCGCTCGCCGCGCTTCGCGCGCAAGGTCGAGACGCCGAGGCCAGGACGTTTGCGCTGCAGTTCGAGTCTTTGCCGGCGAGCGTCGTCGCATTGAGCGAGCTCGGAGCGAACCTCGACCACGCCGCGGCTCGCTCGCGGGGGCTCGATGCGCGCGCGAAGCTCGCGACCCCAGGCGCCGAGCGCACCGCGCTCGAGCGGCGCTCGGCCGTCTGGGCCTCGATCGCCGGAAAGAACGAAGAAGCCGTCGCGAGCGCGTCGGCGCTCGTCAAGATCGACCCGTCCGACGCCGCTTCCTGGGACGTCGTTCGCGTGAGCGCGCGAAGGCTCGGGCAGTGGCAGCGCGTCGTCGAGGCATGCACGGCGCTCGCGAAGCTCTCGAAGGACAGCGTGCGCGCGGCGGTTCTCTGGGAAGAGGCTGGCGTCACGCTCTTCGATCAGCTCGAGAAGCACCGTGAGGCCGAGCGCCCGTTGCTCGAGGCCATCCAGCGCGATCCCACCCGTGACATGGCCTACAAGCGGCTCCGCATGCTGCTCGAGGCGCGCAAGGACCACGTCAACCTCGAGGCGTTGGTCACGCTGCGGCTCAGCGCCGAGCAGGCCGAGCTCGAGCGGGTCGGACTTTTGTGGGAGCAAGCGCGCTTTCGTCGCGCGCTCGGCATGCGCGAAGAAGCGCTCGAGAGCGCGATGCAGGTGGTCGAGAAAGAGCCCGAGCACGTCGCGGCTCTCGCGTTGCTCGCCGAGGTCCACGCGACGAGCGGCAGGCTCGAAGAGGCAGCGGAGGCGCTCGTGGCGCTCTCGGCGGCGCGCGAGACGCCCGCGTCGCAGCGGCGCGTGGCGCGGCAGGGCGCGATCGACATCTTCGAGCATCGCTTGAAGCAACCGCAGCGGGCGATCGAGCTGCTCGAGCGCATGGTGATCGAGGGCGAGGCCAACGACGCGACCGTCGAGCGCGGCGTCGCGCTCGCGACGACCGCGGGGCTGTGGGACGCGTCGTTGCGGTTCGCGCGCGTCGCGGCGGACCGCGCGCAGACGCCGGCCGAGCGCTGCAAGACGCTGCTCCGCGTGTGCGAGATCCAGCGCGACAAGGTGAAGGACCGCGCTGGAGCGCTCGTGGCGGCGCGCGCTGCGCACGAGGTGCTCCCGTCGGAGCTCGCCGCGTTGCGCGCGGTGCATGGGCTCGCGGACGAGGCCGAGCGCGCGCAGCGGGCGAGGCGCACGATCGAGGCGCTTCGCGAGTGGATCCGCAGCGATGGACCGGCGGGAGAAGCCGCGCGACGCGTGGCGCTCGCCGCGGAGCTCGGCGGAGACCCTGTGTTGACCAGGACTTCGCTGCGCGTCGCGCGGGCGATGGGCGAGGATGTTCCTGTGGTCGCGGCGGGCGTTCCCTCGGGGCGCGTGACGTTGAAGGACGCGGCGCTCGCGCTTCGCGTGCGCAACCCGAACGACACGGGCGCGGCCGCGGCGCTCATCGACACGGTGATGCCCGACCTCGCTGAGCTCGCAGGGATCTCGACGGACGGCTTCAACGTCGGCCGCGCGGACCGCGTGAAGGGGGCTTCTCCCTACCGCGACGCCGCGACGCCGTACGCGACGGTCGCGGGCGTGGGCGAGTTCGATCTCTACGTCGGCGGCAACGACGACAATCGCATCGCGGTGATCCCCGGATCGACGCCAGCGCTCGTGCTCGGAAAGCGAGTTCCTCAGGTCTTCGACGAGGCGCTGCGGTTTCGCGTGGCGCGCGCGTTCTTGCTCGCGGTGCGCGGCGTTTCCGCGATGGATCCGCTCGGAGTCGACGGGACGGTCGACTGCCTCGTCGCTGCGATGGTCGCCGCCGACCTCCCCATCGTCGGCGGAACGACGCGGATCGAAGCGCGACTGCGCCCCGTCGCCAAGGCGCTCTCTCGTCGCGCGCGCAAGGCCACGGCGGACATCGCCAAGCCCATCAGCGGCCTCGCTGACCCGTGGTCGGAGATCGCGCGCGGCGTGCGCGCGGTGTTCTCGACGGCGCGGCGCGGCGCTCTCTCGGTGACGGGCGCTGTTCCTGCGGCGTTCGGCGACATTACCAGGACGGATCCAAGCGATTCGGTCCGACGTGATCTCGTGCTCTTCGCGTTGAGCGATGGCCTCGCGAGCGTATCGCGAGAGACCGGCGTGGATCGCGGGTGATGCGCGGTGAGCACGAGCAGCAGTGAAGTTTCGAAGCGAGAAGACCCTCTAAGGGCAATGGTGCGAAGGTGACCGATCCGAAGAACCCGACCTCTGGACCGAGCTTCGACGACGAGCTCGACGCGCTCCTCGATGGGCTGACCCCACACGAGGCAGCGCCGGCCGCGCCGAAGCCCGCCCCTGCGCCCGCAGCGGCGGCGCAACCGCCGTCCGACGATGTTCCGGCAGACTCGACTGAACGCGGCGAGATCCCCGAGCGCGCAGCCAACCCGGACACGACCGCGCCGGTCGCGGCGCTCTCGGATGACTTCGATGTGTCTCGTCCGAGCAGCGCTTCGGTCGAGCCTGCTGTTCCCGCGTCGGCTGCGCCCGTCGCCGCGCCAGCCGCACTGCCCGCGCCGCCCGCGCCGCCCGCGCCGCCCGCGCCACCCGCGCCCGTCGCTGCTCGTCCGACACCCACTGCTGCTGCTGCGACTCCGGTCGCTCCCAGGCCGCCCGCGGCCGTGCCGAAGCCGCCGGCTCCGCCGCTTCCGCGACCCGCGGGGATCGCGCCGCCGGCTCCGTCGCTTCCGAGGCCCGCAGGCGCGGTTCCTGCTCCGCCCGGCGCGAGTATTCCCAAGCCGACATTGCCGCGACCGGCAGGGAGCGTTCCGCTGCCGCCTGGGGCACCTTCGCTTCCCGCGGCGAAGTCTCCAATCCCACGTCCTGGCGCGATTCCCCCGCCGCCTCCCCCGAAGGCGCCGGGATCCGACAGCATGTTCGACATCGAAGAGGAGGACAGCCCGACGCGCATGGTCGACGCCGGCGAGCTTCGACGCGAGCTCGACGCGAGTCGGTCGACCGCGCAGGACTCTCCGCCTGCGCACGACGCCGAGGCGGTCGCGCGACCGACCGCTCCGCCGCCGCCCGGACCGCGGGTGCAATCGGTCGGAAGCGCAGACACCGACCTCTCCCTCTCGGACGCAGACATCGACGCCGCGTCGAACATGTTCGACGCAGAGGTGGTCGGCCGGGCCACTGCGCGTCCGCCCGCTGGTGGACCATCGGAGGGCGACGAGCCCTCGCTCGACACCGCTGGTCCGCCGACAGAGCCTCCGACCGATGCTCCGGCGATCGAAGCCGCCGAGCAAGAGAGCCCCGACGAGACGATCGACGCCCCTTCGCCAGACCTCGATTCCATCGAGCTCGACATGCGCGACTCGATCGAGCCGCCGGCGATGGTCGTAGAGTCCGACGCTCCAGCGATCGAAGCAGAGGCGACTGACGACGCTCCGGCGATCGAAGCGGATGGCGACGGTCCATCGATCGAAGCCGAGGCGTCGGGCGACGCGGCGGACGACGGTCCATCGATCGAAGCGGACGGCGACGACGGCCCGGAGTTTGTGACCGAGGGCGACGAAGACGAGACGACGATCTCGATCGAAGACGGCGAGGACGAAGGTCCTCCGCGGGACGATCGCGGAGCGCTGCTCGCGGCGACGGTCACCTCTCGAAGGCGTGACCTCGAAGACTCCAACGCGATCTATCAGTTGAGCGCGCGCGCCGAGGTCGAGCTGCGCGAGTCGTGG
>LNEO01000252.1 GCA_001465015.1 Deltaproteobacteria bacterium Ga0077539
CGTGCTCGGCGATCAAGAGCGCGCGCGCGCGCTGTACGACTGCGCCCTCGGGCTCGACGCGCGCTGCGCGGGCGCGCTGCGCGGGCTTCGCCGCATGCTCGCGAAGGACGAGCCGGCCGAGAGCCTGGCTTTGTGCGATCGCGAGGTGATGATGGACCTCAGCGACGCAGAGCTCGCAGAGCTCGAGTCGTACTCCGCCGAATTGGCGGTGCGCGTCGGCGCGTCGCTCGGCGAAGAGCGATGGGATCGCATCGGCGAGCGGCAAGAAGCTGCTCCCGGCAACCGAGCGCTCGCCAAGATGCTCGCGGGCGGATCGCGCAAGGACTCGACGCAGCTCGCCGCGGCGCTCGACGCGCTGGGACACGTCGCGCAAGGGTCGCTCGCGGCGGCGCTCAACCTCGCTCGCGCTCGTCTCGCAGAGGGCGCCGCGGAAGGCGAGACGGCGTACGCTGCAGTGCGAGAGGCCGTTCAGAGAGACCCAGCGGACCTCGGATCGTGGCTCGCGATGGCGCGCGTCGCGATCGGACGAGAAGACGGCAAGATGCTCCGCGAGGCGCTCGCGGGAATCTCGCGCGTCGCTGGAGAGGGAGCGTCGGTGCGCTCGGCGCTCGCGCTCGACCGCAGCACAGCCGCGGTGCTCTCGGACTCGTTCGACCCAGTGGTGGTCGACGACGCCGGCGTCGAGGGCTGGCTCGTCGCGCACGCGCTTCGCGACGTTGGACACGACGATCGGCCTCAGGTCGACGCGGCGCTCAAGGCTGCGACCAACGCGATGCAGCTGCGCGGGTGGCAGGCGCTGGGAGACAGCGAGAGCGGAGAGCCTTCGCCCGTCGGGCAGCTGTTCGCCCTGCGCCGCGCGGCGACGAGCGGCGATCGCGAGTTGCTCGCGAAGGCTGCGTCCGACGCGGCTGGTGAAGTCGAGCTCGCGGGCGTCCTTCGCGCCGCGTTGCTCGCGGACAAGGGAGCGCCGACGGAGCTCGAGTCGACGCTGCTCGGTGATTCAGCGAACGCTCGACCCGTCCTCGCCGCGACGCTCGCGTCGTCGCGTGGACCGGACGCGGCGTCCTCGGCGCTGGGGTCTTCGCCGTGGGCGAAGATCGCTGCGGCGCACGCCCTTACGGACAAGCTCGAGGCCGAAACGACGGTGGCGGACCTCGCTGCGAGCGACGACACGAGCGACTCGGTTCGCGCGTTTGCCTCTCGGATGGCAGCGCGCTACGGCTCGACGCTCGAGTCGCTGTCGGACGCGCTCAAGGCAGAGGCTTCGACGCAGAAGAACCCATCCCGCGTCGCGGTGTTGCATTGGCTCGCGGCGGCGCTCGACGGAGGGTTGGCGCGCGACGGAGCAGCGGACGGCGCGGTCGAAGCGGCGCAGCAGCTCACGGGCGACGCGGCGGCGAGCGAGCTCGTCGCGGTGTTCGGCCTTCGCGGCGACGTTCCTGCGGACATCGTGGCCCTCGCGCTCGAGTCGGCGGCAGGCAGCAACCCGACGACGCCCGCCGAGCGAGCGTTCGCTGTGCGCGCAGCGCTTCGACGAGGCGGCGACGATCCCGCGGCCGCCGCGGACGCGCTCTACGCTGTGTGGAACGGCGCTCGTTCGGACGGCGCGCTCGCGGTGCTCTTGCTTCGCTCGCTGGCGGCCAACGACTTCGAGCGTCGCGCGGCCGTCTTGCGCGACGTCGCTGATCGGGCGCAGGCCGCTGGGGTCCCCGCCGCGCGCGGCGTGTGGCTGCAGCTCGCGGGCCTGCTCGAGGATGGCGCCAAGCCGCAAGAGGCCGCGCAGGCGATCTCTCGCGCCCGCGCGACTGCCCTCGAGGACCCAGCGCTTCGCGCGTGGGAAGAGGCGTTGTGGCTGCGCTCCGGAATGTTCGAAGAGGTGGCCGAGCGGGCCTTCGACGCGCTGAAGAGCGCGGACACCGACGCGCAGAAGATCCGCGCGTACGACAGGCTCGCCGAGCTCGACAGCACCTTTCGCGGTGACGTGGCGAGCGCGGTGCTCACATATCAAGCGATCCTCGAGCTCGCCCCGGGACACGCGGCTTCGCTGCGCACGCTCGAGCGATACTTCATCGAGCAAGGTCGCACTGAAGAGCTGCTCGGGGTTTACTCGAAGCAGCTCGAGCACGGCGCGGACCTCGAGGACGCGGCGGCCATCGCGCATTCTGCGGTGCGGGCCGCGACGGTGCACGCTGAGGGCGACGCTGCCGCTGCCGGTCCGCTCTTGCGCGCGGCGTTCGCGCGGGGCGCGTACGACGATCGGCTCTTGTGGCAGGCAGAGGGCGAGGCGCGGCGCGCGGGTGACGCGGCGTTCTTTGCGCAGATCGAGCTCGTGCGCGCAGAGCGCGCCGAAGATCCGCGGGAGAAAGCGACGCTGCTCTCTCGCGCTGGCGAGGCGCAGCTGCTCGCGAACGACGTCGATGGCGCCGCTGCGTCCCTCGGCGAGGCGGCGATCGCGTGGCCCAATCACCCGACGGCGCTCTTGTCGCTGGCGCGCGCGAGAGAGGCGCAGACGCAGTTCGACGCCGCAGCAGAGGCGCTCGAGGCGTACGCCGCGGTCCTCGAGGGAACGTCTCGCGCCACCGCCGCCCGCCTCGAGGCGGGCGTGCTCTGGCAGGACAAGGCCGTGGACGCCGCGCGTGCCCGCGCGGTGTTCGATCGCGTGCTCGAAGAAGATCCGGCGCATCCCGAAGCGTTTCCTCGCGCCCTCAAGGCGCTCGAACAGCTGGGGGACACCGCGGCCGAGCGTCAGCGCATCGAGGCGCGGCTCGCTCGAGGCGCGGACAAAGACGCTGCCAAGCCGCTGCGCCTGCGCGCTGCGGCGATCGCCGAGCAAGAGGGCGACAACAGCACGGCGCGGCAGCACCTGCGATCGGTCCTCGCCGTCGACGAGGCTGACCAGGACGCGCTTCGCGGGCTCGTTCGGCTCTCGCGCGCCGCAGAAGATTGGCCGTCCGTTGCGGACGCGACGATTCGACTCGCGAGGCACACGCAGGACAACGCCGAGCGTACCGAGCTGCTCTTCGCCCTCGGCGAGGTGTTCGACGATCACTTGAACGCCGCGCCCAAGGCCGAGACCGCCTACAAGCGCGTCATGCAGATGGCGCCCGAAGACGTGCGTCCCATCCAGAAGCTCGCGGACTTGTACGCGCGGCAGGGGCAGAGCACGAACGAGGCGGAGATGCTCCAGCTCCTCGTGAGCAAGGCGAGCCCGGCCGACCGAAAGGCGCTGCGAATCCGCCTCGCCGCGGTGCTGAGCGAGAAGCTCGAGCGCGGCGCGGACGCCGAAGCGACCCTGCACGAAGCGCGTCGAGACAACCCGACGGACCTCGACGTTCTGCGGGCATTTGCGCGGCTGTACATGCGGCTGCAAAAGCCCGACTCGCTCGGAGAGCTGCTGGACAACGCCGCTGGCGATCTCCGCAGCGAGCTCGACAAGGACCTGCTGAACCGCGAGGCGTACGAGCGCCTCGCCGACGTGCTCAAGCTCCGTGGAAAGCTCGACGGTGCGCGCACCGCCGCCGCCGTCGCGTTCGCCGTCAACGCCTCGAGCGAGAAGCTCGCGCCGCTCGCTCCGCAAGGAGTGATCATGGGCGCAGGCGTCGCGGCGCTGCAGTCCGAGGTCATGGACCTTCTGGCGCCGCCCGCGATTTCGAGCTCGCATCGCGAGCTTCTGCGACTGGCGGCCGAGGTGCTCGAGAGGCTCGTTCCGTTCGAGCCGGGCGCCATGCGCGCCGAGAAGCTCGGGGCCAGGCCGCACCCGCTGCGCGCCGAGGTCGAGCGTTGGAGCGCGCTGTTGGGGCTCGAGCAGGTCGAGATCTACCTCGGTCCTGCGACGCCCCTCGGCGTGCTCCCGGTGGGGCGTCACCCTGCGGCGGTGATGCTGCCGGTCGACATGCGCGACACGCCCGCGTCGCGCTTCGCAGTCGGCCGCGCGATGACGATCGTCGCGCTCTCGCTCGCGCTGTTTGTGCGACTCGCGCCCGGCAACGTCACGCTGCTCATGGGCGCGCTCGCGCGGCAGTTCGACCCGATGTTCACGCTCGACGGCGTAGACATGGCGAAGGTCGATGATCTGGCTCGAAGGATCACGCGAGTGCTCCCGCGGCCGAAGCACGCGGAGATGGCGCCGCACGCCTTCGCGGTGATCGAGCGTCGCGCCCTCGAGGGCGAGGCGCTCGCGGTGGGCACGGTCGAGCTCGCCAATCGCATCGCCGTCCTCGCGGGCGGAGATATCGCGGGCGCCGTCGCGGGGCTCGTTTCCACGGGAGGCGTGTTGACCGAGCAGCTGCACGGACCGACGCCGGTCGGCCGCATCGTCCGCGTGGTGCTCAGCGATCGCTTCATCGAAGCTCGGCACGCGACCGGCGCGGACCGCGCCAAGCCGGCGTAGTCGTGCGGCGCGATGGCTCTTGCCGGCGCGCGATCGTCGCCGCTTCGATCGCGCTCGGCGCGTCGTTGGCCTTCGTGCGAACGGCTCGCTCGCAGTCTGCGTCGACCGCTGCGGTCGTCCCGACGGCGCAGTTCGCGATGGACGCGCGACGCTCGGGGCGCTCGAGCTTCCTCGGCCCGCGCTCGCAGCCCGCGATCCAGTGGCGCGTCCGCGCTCGGCGTAGAGTGTTCAGCGCTCCCGCGCTCGGTGACGACGGCAGCGTCGTGTTCGCCGGCGTCGATGGCGTCGTTCACGCGGTCGACGGACGCACTGGCGTCGAGCGCTGGGCCTACGCTGCTCCGGGCGGAGTCTTCGCGTCGCCCGCGCTCACCGGAGAGCTCGCCATCCTCGGTCACGGCGGTGGCGCGTTCATCGCCGTCGATCGTCGCGGCGCGCTGCGTTGGCGCTTTGCGACCGAAGAAGACGCCGACGCGAGCCCTACGCTCGCGCTCGATGGAACCGTCATCGTCGCCTCTCGCGGCGTCGCCGCGCTCGACGCGCGCACGGGCGTCGCTCGCTGGCGCGCGAGCGGAGCGCGTGTGCTCGGAGGGGCGGCGGTCTCGACGGACGGCTCGATCGTGTACGCCGACGTCGAAGGAAGCCTGCGGTGGCTTCGCGCGTCGGACGGCGGTGAGATCCGGCGCGCGCGCGTCGGGAGCCTCGTCGAGGGCTCGCCGATGGTCGCCGACGATGGCGCGGTGATCGTCGGCGCAGAGGACGGACACGTCCGTCGCTTCTCGGCGCAGGGCGCGGTGGTCTGGGACGTCGCCCTCGGCGGTCCGGTCCGAACGACGCCCGCGCTCGGCCGGGACGGATCGATCATCGTTGGCTCCGACGACCTGCACGTGCACGGACTCGACGGCGCGACCGGCGCGAGGCGTTGGAGCGTTCGCACGGGAGGCTTCATCCGCGCGAGCGCGAGGATCGATCGCGAGGGGTGGATCTACGTGGGCAGCGAAGACGACAGGCTGCTCGCGATCGAGCCGTCGGGGCGGCTCGCGTGGTCCGTGACGCTCGGGGCGGACATCGATTCGAGCGCGCTGATCGTGCGTGACGGAGCGATCGCGGTCGGCTGCGACGACGGCGGGCTCTATTTGCTCAGCGATCGGTGAGGCGCCGCCCAGCACCACAGGCTCACTCGGGCGCGTGTCGCCAACCGTAGGCGGAGCTGCGGTCTCGCGACGCCCGGTTGGAAGCAGACACGCATTGGGCTCACTCGGGCGCGTGTCGCCAACCGTAGGCGGAGCCGCTGTTGCCTGCGGAGGTATCGCTTCTTGCGGTGGCGGTGTTACACCCGTCGCTTATAGCCATTATGGGAGCGACGATCCCCGACGACGCCGAGCTTCTCGCGGTCTTCGATGACGAAGAGGCGAGGCGGACCTTGCACAGCACGGATGTGCTCGCTCGCCTCGGCTTGCCGATGTTTCAACGGCGCTCGGTCGAAGAGGCGCTCGACGCGATGTCGGCGAGGGGGCTCTTGCAGTCGCTCTCGGGCTCGCGCTACCGCCTGCCGAAGAAGCGTCAGGTGCCCGAGCTGATCGGGTACTACACGCACAACCCGAGGGGGTTCGGCTTCGTGGCGCCCGACGACGGCAGCGATGACGTCTTCGTCCCCGCGACGAGCATCGCTGGCGCGATGCACGGCGATCGCGTGGCGATCCGAGCGTTTCAGGCAGAGCGCGGCCGCGAAGGGGTCGTTTTGCGCGTCGTGGCGCGGAGGCCCGCGCGCGTTCCGGGCGTGCTGGTGTTGCGCGGAGAGAGCGCCGTGGTCGAGTGCGACGACCTCCGCGTGCGAGGGCCGATCATCGTCGAGCACCACGAGGACGCGAACGACGGCGACGCTGTTTTGTGCGAAGTCACGCGGTTTCCAGAGCACACCGGAGAGCTTCCGCTCGGGAGGGTGAAGGGGAGCCTCGGCAGGCCGGGCGCGCTCGACGTCGAGGTCGTGAAGGTGCTCGCCCGCGACGCGGTCGCAGAGACGTTCGGAGAGGACACGCTCGCCGAGGCGCGGACGCTCCCCGAGCGGCTGCGAGCCGATGATTACGTGGGTCGCGAGGATCTTCGGGACGTTCCGCTGTGCACGATCGATCCGGACGACGCTCGTGATCACGACGACGCGGTGTACGTAAAGCGCGACGCGCACGGCGGATACATCGCGCTCATCGCGGTCGCCGACGTCGCTCACTACGTCCAACCCGGAACGGCGATGGACCGCGACGCCCGCGCCCGCGGCACTAGCATCTACCTCCCCGACCGCGCGATCCCCATGCTGCCGCGCGAGCTCTCGTCGAACCTCGCTTCGCTGCGCGAAGGCGAGGACCGCCTGACGCTCGCCGTCGAGGCTCACGTCACCGCGGACGGACGCGTCTCCAGGTCGCGCGTGATCGAAGGCGTGATGCGCTCTCGCGCGCGCCTGACCTACGGAAACGTCGCGCGCGCCCTGGGCTGGAGCGACCTCGGCGCTCACAACGACAAGGCCGTCGAGCTGCTGCCCGACATCGAAGTGGCCGCCGAGCTCTCGCAGCTCTTGAAGAGCATGCGCCTGCGCCGCGGCGCGCTCGAGCTCGAGGTCCCCGAGCCTCGCGTGCGCTTCGCCGAGGACGGTCGCACGCCGATCGACATCGTGCAGTCGCGCAAAGACCCTGGGCTCAAGCGCGCATACTCGCTCATCGAAGAGCTCATGCTCCTCGCCAACGAGGTGATCGCGCAGCACTGCGAGAAGCACAAAGTGCCGACGGTGTTTCGCGTACACGGCGGCCCCGAAGAGGCCGGGCTCTTGAAATTCTGTGCTGCGGCGCGGGCCCTGGGCTACGCCGTCGACCCCGACGATGTTTCGAGCTCGAAGAAGCTGTCGAAGTTTCTTCGCAAGACCGCCAAGGACCCCTCTGCGCGCGTCTTGCACTTCCTGTTGCTGCGCTCTCTGCCGCAGGCGCAATACCACACGATCAACACCGGGCACTTCGGCCTCGCGAGCGAGGCGTACCTGCATTTTACCTCTCCGATCCGACGCTATCCCGACGTGCTCGTGCACCGCGTGGTGCGGCAGATCGCGCGCAAAGAGCGCGTTCGTAGAGACGAAGAGCACCTCGCCGAGCTCCGGGCGAGCGCCGCGAGCTCATCGCGCCTCGAGCGCCGGGCGATGGAGGTCGAGCGCGAGGTGCTCGATCTCCATCGATGCGTGGTCGCTCGGGAGCACATCGGCGAGAGCTTCTCGGCGATCATCACCGCGGTCACCGGCAGCGGGCCCTACGTGCAGACCGAGCAGCCGTTTCTCGACATGCTCGTGCGCTCCTCGTCGCTCGACGAGGCCGAGTGGGAGATCGACGCGACCGGCCTCGCGATCCGCGGGCGGAAGACGGGAGTGGTGTTTCGCGTTGGACAACCGACGACCGTGGAGATCGAAGACGTATCGATGACGCGACGCGCTGTGTTCGCACGGCTCGCCCCAGTGGCGCTCGACGCGCTTCGCGTCGAGTCCAAGCGCGGCGACAAGCGCTCGGGCCACAAGCACGGCCGCGAAGAAAAGGGCCGCGGCCGCGCAGGGCGCAAGGGAGGCCGGTGGTGATTCGCAACGCGATCGTGGGTGTCGCGCTGGCCTTCGCGCTCGGCGACTGCCGCATGTGCAAAAAGACCCCGCCCGTGGTGCTGTTTCCTGGCGCGGAGGGCGGCTCGACGGTCGATGACGACGCGGCGATTCCGCCGGCGCAAGACGGCGCGGTCTCGAGCGACGGCGGCGCGGCGATCCCGAGGATCAACGCGAGTCGAGTCGAAGGCGCCGGGCGCTCGATCGTGGTCGAAGGCGTGACCGTCACGGCGCCAGAGGGCGCGCGCTTTCACGAATATCTCGCGAAGGACGTCGACGCCGACGGCGACAACGACCTCGTCGCCACGGTCACCCGCAGCAGCGGCAACGCCGCGGTGCTCTTTTTCACGCGGGACGAGGCGTCCTACGTCAGCGCGCCGGCGAGCAACCTCGAGGCTCCGTCGCGTAGCTGTGTCCCCGCGGGGCTCGCCGCGTTTACGGCGAAGACCTGGACGGTGCGATTCGAGCGGTGCGCGGTCGGCGCGAGCGACGCGGGCGCAGATCAGAGCTCGATCGCGCCCAACTCCGTGCTCACAGAACACGTCGCGATCGCCGTCGAAGCGAGCGGCGCGAGCAGCAGGCTGCGGGTGAGCGAGCTCGGTCCGGCGCTTCCGCACACGCGGCTCGAGATGGACCTCGGCTTCATCGATCGCGACGGGGACGGAAGGGCGGACGTCTCGGTCGAGCTCGCCGCGGGGCGGATGCTGGACGCGCCCGACGCTCCGCGCGCGAAGGCGACGATCGTTCTGCTCGACCGCGGAGTGGGCTTCGCGCGGGACACGAGCGAGCCGTCTGCGTCGATCGCGCAGCTCGTCGCCGCGACGCGAGCCAACGCGTTTCGCGTCAACCGCGCAGAGGACGCGCTCGCGATGGTCGATCGCGCAGCGCGGCTTCGCCGAGCGCTCTGCGTCGAAGCGGGCGCGCCGCGCGTACGCGTGGGGGGCGAGGTAGGAGTGCGCTGCGGAGCGTCGTTCAACGCGTTCTCCGAGGTGTTCGCGCGAGCGTTGGTGACGGCGGGCGAGTATGCGGCGGCCGAGGCCTCGCAGTGGCCAGACACTGCGCAAGAGTTCGGCGTCCTCGCCAACGATCGGATCGATCAGGACCTTCAGCGCGGCGCGGGCAGCGAGACCGGCGTCGGCGCGCGCTCGGGGCCCTACGTCGGCAGCACGATCGATGACAGCTGGCTCGTTCGACGCTCGGCGCTCTCGCTCGATCCTCCGGCGACGCCGTCGTCGGTGAGCGTCCTCGGGCCCGTGCACGCGCAGCTCACGATCGACACGTTTACCAACACGAGCACGGGCGAGGGCGCGCTCGCCGAGCTCGCGCTGAAGAGCCCCGACGGCGCGCGCGTGGCGGTAGGCGCCTGGCAAACGTGCGACGGCGTGGTGCTCGCGGTCTGTCCGAGCGCTGACAGCAACTGCGCCAACGCGCCTGGCGGCAGCAATCCTCCGACAGGCGCGACGCTCGAGCGAATCGCTGATCTGCCGTCACCGGAGTTCGGCGCGCGATGCCTTCGTCGCGAGGCCTCGAGCGAGCCGCTTCGCAGGGCAAACGAGCTCCGAGCCATCGGGTGGAGCCAGGACGGGCTGATCATCGCCTATCGCGGGAGGCTCTTGCGCGGGCTCGGCGCGACGCGACGCGAGTTCGTGCCGCTGCTGCGCGCGGCGCCGGGCTCGGGGTATCCCGCGGGACAGGGCGCGATCAGCGGCGATGGCCGCGTCGTGGCCGTGCAGGGCGCGGACGCGATCTATGTCCGCGACGCGACCGGTCGATGGAAGGGTTGGCGGCCGCCGCAGCTCGCGGGCCGCACGCGTCAGCTGAGCGACCTCACTGTCAGCGCCGACGGCCGCACCATCGTCGGGCGCCTCGGAACGCAGCTCTGGATCATCGAGCGACGCTGAGCGCGCCTCACAGACGCCGAGCGCCTCGGCGCCGCGGGGCTCGACGAGTCCGACGATCGCCTGTCGATTTTCAGCGGCTTCGAGGGTACAGCTTCGCGGATGCGCACCCTTCGCTTCGCTTCGACCGTCGTCGCCCTCGCTCTTTGCGGGTGCTCGCCGCCTGGGCCCACGCCAGCAGACGCGAGCGACGCTTCGATGAACGACGATTCAACGCCTGCCGACGGCTCGATCGACGCGACGAGCGCGACCGACGCCTCGATCGACGGGCCGGCGAGAGACGGCAGCTCGCTCGCCGCGTGTTCGTTCAACGTCGATTGCCCGGCCGATGAGCGCTGCGAGTGCAGCGAGATGTCCGGCTGTCGCTGCACGATCGGCCCCCGCGGCGCGAGGCGCTTCGGCGAGCCCTGCGCCAACGGAAACGACTGTGCGAGCGCGCTCTGCGTCGAAGGCCCCTCCGGCTTTCTCTGCTCGGACCAGTGCCGCGGACCGTCGGATTGCATGGGCATGCTCCCTCGGTGCGTGTCCGTTCCGACGGTGGGTCAGTTTTGCGCGCGGTTGCCGCCGGACGCGGGCGGAACAGACGCGGGCGACGCGGGGCGCGAGGGCGGCGCTTCGTCCGACGCGGGCTCCTGCAGCGGCGCGTGCGCGACGACGCTGCTCATGGGGACGTTCGGCGCGACGCGCGGCAACTTCGACCGCGCGCAGCATGGGAGAGCGGGCACCGACGCGATCCGCATCGAGGCTCACTTCGGCGGCAACCCGATGTGCCCCTCGGCGAGCTCTCCCACGCCGGATCGAACGCTGGTGATCGTCAACGTCCGCGCCAACGGTTCGATGGCGCCGCAGACGTACGCGGACGGCGTTCGCGCGACGCTCTTCGATTTCAGGGGGCTCTTCACGATGGCCCCGCTGCTGCGCGCGACGGATGTGCGCGTCACCCCTCGCTATGTCGATCGCGGCGCCGCGGTCTCGTACGACGTCACCGCGACCTTTCCCGGCGGAACGATCGTAGGCGGCCTCTTCGCCGGCCACTGCCCCTCGCTCGACGAGTGAGCGACAAGCGCTCGACGCTCGATCGCGGCTCGCGCACAATCACGTCCTATGAAACGAACAGCGCTCGCGGGCGCGTTTGCGGCAGCGTTTTCGACGGTGATCACACTCTCTAGCGTCGCTTCGGCGGACGTCACGATCTACCGCGGCGGCAGTCGCTGGGCGGTGCTCGAAGACGACGGCGACGTGTACATCAACGGCTCGCGCGCCGGCCAGGTCGATAGCGACGGGGACGTGTACATCAACGGCTCGCGCGTCGGGCAGGTCGAGAGCGACGGCGATCTCTACCGCGGCGGCAGCCGCATCGGACAGATCGAGAGCGACGGCGACCTCTATCTCTCTGGCTCGCGCGTCGGACAGATCGAGAGCGACGGCGACGTCTACGTCCGCGGCTCCCGTTGGGGCAGCGCCAACAACTGTTGCAGCGGCTACGCGTCGCTGCGTCGTTTGGCTGCGGTGCTCGTGTTCTTCTCGGGCGGCGCGTTTCACTGAGCGCGCTCAGCGCGGCCGACGCGCGTCGCGGAAGCGATTGCCATCGGTGTGGCGCCAGGCCCATCCCCACGCGTCGAATCCGAGCAGCGCGATGCCCTGAACGAGCACGGCGATGCCCATGCCCGAGAGCATCGCGTTGCGCGTCTCTTGTCTTTCGCCCATGTAGAGCATCAGCGATCCGGCGGTGATGTACGCCACGTCGAGGCCCGTGTTGAGCGCGAAGAACGCCGCTCCCGAGCGGGCGCTGTCGCGGGCGCTCTCGAGTTCGCGCTCGAGCTCGTCGCTCGATAGCCGGCTCCAGCGTTGAATTTGTGGGCGCTCGCGGCCGAGCCGGATGACCCATGGAATCGCCAGCGCGAGGTTCACGACGCCCCACGCCGCGGTCATCACGCCGTAGGACGTCGTGCGCGCTTCGGTCGTCGTCGGCGAGACGAGGCCCGGGATCGCGATGGCCGCGCCCTGGACCACGTTGAGCGCGCCCCACGAGAACAACGTCCACGCCTGAACGTGCTCGCCTTCGATTCGGCGCAGGTCTGCTTCGGCGATGCGCGCCGCCCAGGGCGAGGGGCCAGGCGCGCCGTTGAGCTGCGCTTCGAGTGGGAGCGTCGCGCTCGTCGGCGCGAGGGTGTCCCCGGTGGCTGTGCTGTCGTCGCTCTGGGCCAGCGCGGGGCGCGACCAGGCGAGCACGAGCACGAGGGCAGGGGCGGCGACGCGAAGGTTTCGGGGAGGCACGACGGAGGTCGAACTCAACCCTGACTCGCGCGCCGTGTCGAGGGCGCTCGCGGCGATCGTGCGCGCCGGGGGGTGTGACCTCGCCTTAGATCTGGGGCCCCGAGGCGAGCTGGACTTCCGTGAGCACGTAGTTGCCGGTCGTCGTGTTGCCGGGGCCCGACGTGGGCAGCAGCGGGTCGGTGAGCGTCTCCAATCGAACGCCGGTGATTCCTTCGAGCGGCGTCGTGACGGTCACTTGATACGTCGCGGTCACGCTGACGCTCGTCGCGCGGATCGAGCCGTCCGATTGCGGCGCGAACGTCGCAGCGCCGGTCGTCGCGGCGACGGCGCGGACGTCGACGGGCGTCCAGATCATCGCAGGGCCGAGGTTTCCGCCGTTGTTCAAGCCATCGGCGAACATGGCGCGATTGGCGTTGGTCACAGACAACCGGAAGCGACCGATCGTGTGGTTGTTTCCGAACAGCTGGTGCAGCGTCACGACGAGCCTGCTTCCGACGCCGCCGTACGCAGGCGTATTGGTGAGCGTCTCGAACACCGCCGTCTGCGCGTTGGTCGATCCTGTGTCGATCGCCCATCCCGCGGTCGGGGTGAGCGCTCCGTCGATCGCGGCCGTGACGGGGTAACCGGTCTGCGAGAGCGACGCGGCGCACGCGCTCGGAGGCGCTCCGAAGGCGACGCTCGCCGTCGCAGGGATCGGCGCGGCAGCTTCGGTCATGGTCATTTCGGTGACGATGAAGTTTCCGCTGTTGGACGTCCCGGGACCGTTGTTCATGAGGCTCGGGTGCGTGAGCGTCTCGAGCTTGACGCCCGTGATTCGTGTGAACGGCGTGCGAATACGCACGGTGTACACGCTGGTGCTCGAGCGGGTGCCGAGCAGCACCGACTGATCCGACTGCGCGGCGAGCGTCGCGCCGTTGGTCGCCGTCGCGGACACGACGCGAGCGACGCTCCAGATCGCGGGCGCTCCGAGGTTTCCTCCGTTGGCGAGGCCGTCGGCGAACATCGCGCGATCTGCGGTGGTGACCGAGAAGCGAAAGCGCCCGAGCAGGTAGGGACCGCCGCCGAGCGTCGAGTTCATCGCGATGTTGAAGGTGAGGTCCGTGCCGCCGCTGTAGTTCGTCGTGTCGACGGACGTCTCGAACACCGCGGTGCGCGCGGTCCCACCGCCTGTGATGGCCCACCCGTCGTTGTCCCCGGTGGGGATGCCGTTGACCATTTCGGCGACGGAGAAGCCTGACTGCGAGAAGTCCGCGGTGGCGTTGGTGAGCCCGATCGCGCCGGGCGGCAATCCGCTGTCGGGCATCATCACGCCCGTGTCGACGCCGGTGTCCGTTCGAACATCCACGCCCGTGTCGACGCCGCTGTCTGTTCGCACGTCGATGCCGGTGTCGATGCCGCTGTCTGTGGGCCCGACGCCGCTGTCCGTTCGTGCGTCGATGCCGCTGTCTGTGGGCCCGACGCCGCTGTCCATCGGCGGCACGCCTGTGTCCGCAGGCGCGACGCCCGTGTCGGTCGGCGCGACGCCCGTGTCGGTCGGCGCAACGCCCGTGTCCGTCGGTTGAACGCCGGTGTCTTCCGGGGCGACTCCCGAGTCCATCGGCTCGACGCCGCTGTCTGCGGGAGTCGCAGCATCCTCGACTCCGGTGTCAGTGGGCGCTGGGGCGTCGGCGCCGACGTTGGTGTCAGTTGGGGACTGGGTGTCGCTCGCGACGTCGGCGGGTCGACCCGCGTCTCCGCTGTCTGCGGGCGCGGGGGGCGGCGCGCAGGCCGCGATTCCGACGAGCGCGACGAGCGCGAGCGGGGACTTGATGGTTCGGCGCATGGATCGTTCGTCCTCCAGAGATGGTGTCCAGCGGATCTGCGCGAGACCGACCGCCTCGCGCGCCGCAACACCGCAGACCCTGCCATCGAGGAGGCGATCACGGCTCACACGCCCCTCTCACGAACGGGATTCGTCAATGAAAAAGCTGGGTATCGTAAAATCGACGCAGAAAAGTTTCTCCCGTGCAGGACCTCGGTTACAAACCCCTTGTCGGCGGCGGAAACGCAGTCGACCGCTCGGCGCAGCGCTCGCTAGCTCCCCTCGTGATCCACACGAGCGGAGAGGACGACGCGCTCGACGGGTGAAGGTCCCCTCTCTGCGCGTCCTGCGCGCGGAGCGACTTGAATGTATGGGTCGCGTTGTTCGACCGAAGCTGTTCTCGAGAGACCCTTCGCGGGGTTTTGCGGAGCAGCGGAGTTCGAACAGAACGACCGATGCGCGGGATCTCCTGCGGTTCGGTGACGAGCCTCTGCTTCGATTCGGCCGGTGGCCACGGTGCGACAGCGCTTCGAGCGGGTCGAGATCGCGGGCACGGACGAGGCGACAGAGGCCAAGCGCTGGCCGTATCTGCGAAAGGTGAGCCTTACGGGTACGTGAGCTCGCCGGACGCGTCGACGCCAGGGAGCGTCGGGTCGAACATCCCACGCGGTCTCTCTCTTCGCTGCGACGAGCAGCGCGGAGAAGCGGCGACTGAGTCCGAGCGAGAGCGAGGGCGAGGAAGCCGAGCGGTCCTCCGAGGCGGTCGAGCGATGAGCTCGCGGTCTTTGGTCCGCGCCGCGGGTGTCGCGACGAGAGCGGCATCGAACTGCGGCGGCGAAGCGACGGTTGGCTCCCGAGCTTCGACGCGACGGTCAGGGCGATGCACACCGTGACGCCGGTCAAACGGCGGCGCGGCTCGACGATGACGCTCAGCAAAGAAGGTCGCGGTACGAGCGATCGCCGGTTCGACGGTTACGCGCTGTCGAATGCACTACGGCGATCACCAGCGATCGATCAGAGCGCTGATGGAACAAACCTCTTTCGAGCGAAGCGTGAACGGAGCGCTCGAGAAGACCATCGGACTGGGAGCGGCGCCTCCCGCTGAACGATTCGCCCGCAACCGACGCCTCGGGCATAGCCTCGAGGAACCTCCGTCACCGCAGCACCCGACGATCCTTCCCTTCCAAGGGAGTCGCCGGGTGTTCGTGTTTCTCCGATGCACCCTTCTCCGACTTCCCAGTGACGGATCGCGCGTGGGTCATCGCTGCGCGATGGACTCGATTCGCGCGCGACTACGTCTCGGCGAGCGTGCGCCAGTACCAGGCCCGCCGCGCGTAGCCCTTGTCGCCACGCGCTCGCATGAGCGCGGCGCGCGCGGTGTCGCGAAGGGGGCTCAATCCCGCGATGGCTGGCTTGAGCGCGATGTCGAAGCGGGCGACGGCGGCGACGGTTCGCTCGCGCACCCGCTCGAAGAACTCGCGCTCGGAGCCCGGCTCGATTCGCCGCAGGATCGCCGAGGCGCCGAGCAGCCACGCGTCGGCCGAGTCGCGCATGCCCAACGTCTCCGTGGCCGCCTCGCACCAGCTCTCCTGGTCGTCTGCCGCGAGCCGCGCGAGGTCGCCCACTTCTGTGACGACGTGGCTCAGATCGACGGCGCGCTGCTCGAGCAGCGGCGCGCACAGCGCGTCCGCGGGGTCTCGGTCGAGCAGGGGAACGAGGACGCCCACCGTGTGTTCGACCGCGTCGGACATGTCCTTGCCGCTCGCGCCGAAGCGAGCGAGCCCGCCGAGGCACTCGATCGCGTTGCGCGCAGCAGGCAGCATCGCGTGATCACCTCGCTTGGCATGAAGGGTCTGCAGCAGCTCATCGAGCCGCGCTCGCGCGCGGTAAAGCGGGTCGTCGGAGGCGTCCACGTCGGGAATGATGGTACAGCTTCGTAGCTGCCTGATGGAACCAGCTCGCGAGCCAACTCCTCGGCGTTCTCGCCCGACGCGGCGCCTCGCCCACATGTCTGCGAGGATCTCCCTGCTCGCCGTCGCGGCGGCGGTGATCGCGTCCGGAGCTCCGATCGGCTCGCGCGCGGCGTGGGCGCAGTCCTTCGAGTCTCGGGCGCCGATGTGGATTCAGCACGACACGGAGCCGCGGTTCGTCCTTCGTTCGCCGGAGGGGTTCATGCGACAAAACTCTGCGGGAGTGGTGTTTGCGGCCTTCGCGCACCCAGGGCGCCGCGCGATCTTCGTCGTGTACGAGCTGGGCGACGAGCTCGCGCAAGGCGGCCAGCTCTCTGCGTCGCAGCTCGCGCGCATGAGCGAGGGGACGCTCGTCCCGCTCGAGGAGCGCCCGGCTCGATTTCGTGTGCTCGGGTTCGACGTCCCTGGCACCGTCGGTCGAGGCAGCGCCGACGGCCAGCGCGTCGTGCGGTTTGCCGCGCCGATCCCCGCCCGTGGCGGAACGCCGGTCGTCGTCTTGCTCGGCCCCGAGGAGCGCGAGCGCGAGCTCAGGCAGAGCTTCGATCGCGCTCTCGAGTCGGTTCGGGCAACGACGCACTGGCGAACTCCCTTGCAGCGCGCGGTCGATCGCACCTCGGGCTGGGGCGCTCTGCTCGCGCTCGCGTCGCTCGTTCTGTACCTGATCGGGTACTACGCGTTCTGGAAGCCCGCCGGCAAAGACGCGAAGGGTCCGCTTCCATCGTGGCCGCGCATGGCCCTTCGGGCGACGCTCTCGCTCTCGGTGTTTGCCACGAGCGCGTGGTGGCTCACCAACGGCGACTGGATGCTGCGAGGCATGGGCGTGTTGCTCGTGTTGCTCGGCTTTCAGCAGGCGCTCGCGACGCTCGCGCTGTGGCGTACGCGGCAAGAGCCCGCGTAGTTTTCTCCGAAGGTGACCGCGCTGGCCGGGATATCCTCGCTCTTTCTGCGCGAGGAGGCGCACGGTGATGGCGCGTTTACGGAGCTGGATCGCGGTCGTGGCCGCAGCAACTGCGCTCGGTTGCGGTGGGCCGTCGGGCAGTGATGCTGACACGGACGGCGCGGTGACGACCGACGACGCGGGCGGCGACGGTGGAGGCTGCGCCGAGTCCGATCCTGTGGTCTCGCTCTTCGAGACGCGATGCTCCAACGGGAGCTGCCACGGGGCAGGGGGGCGCTTTCCTGAGCTCACCCGCGCGACCTTGCCGATGCTCGCGACGCAAATGAGCCGCGTCGCGCCGGGCGAGAGAATGATCGTCCCCGGTGATCCTTCGCGCAGCTTTCTCTTTCGCAAGATGGCTGGGACGCAGGGCGCGTCGGGCGGCGGGCTGATGCCGGTCGGCGTGGGGATGCCCATCGCCGAGCGCGCGGTGCTCGAGCAGTGGATCCTCGCTGGCGCTCCGTCCTCGTGCGCGCCCGTGACTCCGCCGCAGCCCGCGAGGGACCCGGACCCCAACCTGCTCGATCAAGGCGCGCTCTTTACGTGCGCCGCGGGCGCTCAGACCGCGTCGTCGCCCGCGCGGCTGCGCCGCGTCGAGCGGCTCGAGTGGCAGCACTCCGTCGGCAAGACGGCGCGTCCTCGAGCGCTCGCGGTGAACAACCCGTTCGACGTCCCCGAAGGCGCGCCGTTCACGACGTACTCGCGGGGTCTCACGCTCGATCCTGTGACGCTCGATCTTTATTTTCTCTCGCTTCCCGAGGCGTCCAACAGCTGGACGCACCGCGATCCAGCGTCGGATGGGCGCGTGAGCGACCGGCTGCAAGCCGTGCTCAACGACGGGACGATCGCGTGCATGTACTCGCAGGCGACGCCGTCAGCGATGTGCATCGACGCGTGGCTCGACGCGTTCATCGCGCGGGGGCTGCTCTTTCGACGCCCCAGCGCCTCCGAGAGAACCCGGCTGCGCGCGCTGCTCGTGTCGTCGCTCGCCGAAGAGGCGGGAGATCTCTCCAAGCGCCCCGAGACGCTCGGCTTCGTGGGACAAGCGGGCTGGATGATGGTGGGCGCGCTGTTTCGCGGCGAAATCGGCGGCGATCCCGACGCGATGGGGCGACGCCGGCTCACCGATGACGAGCTCGGCCTCGCGCTCGGAGACCTTCTCAGCACGCACCCGCCCGGCTCGTCGTTGCCCGCTGCGTTTCGTCCGGCCACCGAACCTCCGCCGGCGATGGACCCCGATTGGTCGCAGCCCTCGGGCGGCTGGCTCGGCGCGATTCGCCGCGCAGCCCTCGACGGAACGATCCAAGACCCCCCCACCATCCGCCGTTTGCTCGCGCTCTACCGCGGCGGGATCGATCCTTCTCGTGAGGACATTTACTACACGTACGACCGTCGCGGCCTCGCGAGCCGCGGCGAGCGCTGGCTCGCCGGGCGCATCAGCCGCTTCTTTCGCGAGTACTTCGACTACGGCGCGGCCAACACGTCCTTCAAGGACACGCCCGAAGCGACGACCCAGTGGGCCACGATGGCGCGCGCGGGACAGCAGGTCCAGCGCGGGTTTCACAACATGCAGCAGGGCTTCTACGGCTACGAGTCCACGCTGGTCGATCAGCTCGACGACACCATCGCGCGCATCGTCGTCGACGAAGAGGCAGCAGGACGCGACGTCTTTCGCGCGCTCTTCACGGCGCGACGGTGGAGGCTTCCGTCCAACCTCGTCAACACCAACGGCGTCGCGTGCACGAGCGCCGCGCAGTGCACCGCCGCGGGCTACTCCGACTGCCTGGCCATCGGACTCTGCGGAAGCTCCATCGCATCGAACACCTCGTCGACGCACCGCGTGTACGGAGACATCCCCAACGTGCCCGACACGCGCGAGGGCCGATGGGTGGAGGTTCCTGCCACAGAGCGCGCGGGCGTGCTCACGCATCCCGCGTGGCTCGCGGCGCACGGCGGCAACTTCGAAGACGACGCGAGCCTCGTGGAGCGCGGCCGCTGGATCCGCGAGCATGTGTTCTGCGAGTCCGTTCCTGGGCTCGAAAACGTGCAGGTCGTGGCGCAGCTCGGCCCGCGCGGACCGACCTTGAGCGCGCGGCAACGGGTGATGACCGCCACCGAGCGAGGCCCCGATGCCGCGACGTGCACGAGCTGCCACCGGCTGATGAACTCCCTCGGGTACCCCTTCGAGCTCTTCAACCACGCCGGGATCGTCCGCGCGACGGACCACGGGTCGCCCCCCAACGCGGCCACGACGATCGACAACGCGCCGGACCCTGCGCTCAACCGAACTTTCTCGGGGCCCGTCGAGTTCTCGACGGCGATCGCCGGCTCGCAGCACGCGCGGCGGTGCTTCGTTCGTCACGCGTTTCGGTACTTCATGGGCCGCGACGAGACGCTCGGCGACGCGTGCGCCCTGCGCGCGATGGAGAGCGCGTTCGCTGGCGGATCGTTCTTCGGGATGCTCGACGCGCTCGCGACGAGCGACGCGTTTCTCTATCGTTCGACGGGAGGTGCGCGATGAACAACGCGCGTCGTCGCTTGCTTCAGTTTGGCGCTGCCGGCGCGGGCGCCGCGCTCTTTGCGCCGTTGCTCAGGCACCTGGCCACCGCGCAGTCGCGGCCCGTCCGTCGCTTCGTGTTCGTGCTCGAGGGCAACTGCGCCGAGCCACGCGCCTTTCTCTCGCCGATGGCCCTGGCCGGAATCAACCCGCTGCTTCGCGCGCCGATCGGCGGGGATCGATGGTGGCACACACGTTATCAAGACCGACCCGTCTCGAGCCTCGCGACCGCGGACCTCGCGTCGGCGGCGGGCCTCGCGGCGCTCGGCGGCGCGAACTCGCTCGTCGGTCGCTCGACGGTGGTCTATGGCCTCTCGTCGCAGATCACGGGCGGCGGTCACTCTTCGTCGCACGGGGCGCTCAGCTCTGCGCGCACGGTGGCCGGGCGCCCGGGCGGGATCACCATCGACGCGCTGCTCGGAAAGAGCCCGATGGTCCGAGGAAACACGCCGCTCGAGGTGTTTCGTCTCGCGACCGGATCGCTGAGCGAGCCCGTGAACTACGGCCTGTGCGCGAACGGCCCCGGGCAGCCCGCGCCCATGGTGGTCGACCCGCGCGCGGCGTTCGAGTCGCTCTTCAGCGCCGTGGGATCGCCCGCCGAGCGCGCGGTGTTCGCGCGGCGCCGGAGGCTCTTGGACTTCGCTCGGGCGGACGCGAGCGAGGCGCTCGCGCTGTTTGCTCCCTCGAGCCCCGAGCGGGCGAAGGTCGAGTCGTACATCGCCGCGCTCGAGGACGCGACGCGCAAGCACGACCTGTTCATGTCGATGGGCGCGACGCTGACGCGCGTGCGACCCACGCCGCCAGCGACCAACCCGCTCTACATGAACAACGATCCGATCAATCACTATCTGGCGCACATGGAGCTGGCGACCGCGGCGCTCATCGGAGACCTCACGCGCGTGGTGGTCGTCGGGCACGGCCCTGGCGGCAGCTGGGACTTCACGTACCCGACGATTTTGCCCAGCGTGACCAGGCACAACACGCATCACGGGTCGGGCTCGAACGCCGCGTATGTCACTGCGATTCATCGCGTGACCGGCGCGCTCGTCGGCGGGGTCGCGACGATGGCTCGCGCCCTCGCGAGCACTCCAGACCCCTCGGGCGGAACGATGCTCGACAACACGCTCATCGTGTTCTTGGGTGACAACGGCGAGCAGCATCACTCGACGGGCTCGGAGTTTCCGCTGCTGCTCGTCGGAGGACAGGGACTCGGTTTCGCGGCGGGCGGTCGCACCGTGGTGTACCCGGGGCTCGGGACGCCGCGGCATCGTCAGCTCTCGAATTTTTGGAACACCGTCGGCCACGCCGCGGGGCTCGACCTCGACATGTTCGGCGGCGAGCGACACTTTCGCGTCGCGCCCGGTCCGCTCTCCGAGCTTCGCGCTTGAGAGACCAGGCTCGACCTGTCGCTGTGTGACCGGCCTGCTCGCCGTGTTATCAACGAACGAGACCATGGCGGCGTTCAAGATTCGTGTTCCGGCGTCGACGTCGAATTTGGGCCCTGGCTTCGACGCGCTCGGCCTCGCGTTGTCTTTGCACAACAACCTTCACGTCGAGCCGGCTGAGAAGCTCTCGATCGAGGTGCTCGGCGAGGGCAAGGGGCTGTTTCCCGAAGACGAGTCCAACCTCGTCATCGCCGCTGCGCTGCGCGCGTGCGAGGTCGCGGGCTACGCGATGCCGCCGGTGCGGATCCGCTGCACCAACGCGATCCCTGGCGATCGTGGCTTGGGCTCTTCGAGCGCGGCGATCGTGAGCGGACTGCTCCTCGGCGACCACGTCTCTGGCGGGACGCTCGGACGAGAGAAGCTGCTCGAGCTCGCGACGCAGCTCGAAGGCCACCCCGACAACGTCGCGCCTGCGTTCTACGGCGGGCTTCAAGTCGCCGTGAAGGACGGCGACAGGGTCCACCGCGTCGAGGTCAGCGCAGCGTCTCTGCCGCAGGTCGTGGTGTTCATTCCGCCCTTCAAGATGCCCACCAAAGAAGCGCGCGCCGCGCTGCCGCCGGTGGTGCCGCTCGAGCACGCGGTGTTCAACGTCGGTCGGACCGGGCTGCTCGTGGCCGCGTTGGGCGCGGGGCGCTTCGAAGCGCTCAGCGAGGCCACCAAGGACATGTTGCACCAGCCCGCGAGGACGGCGATCTTTCCCGCGATGCCGGGGCTCATCGAGGCGGCGCGGGCGGCCGGCGCGCTGGGCGCGTGGCTGTCGGGAGCAGGCTCGACCATCGCGGCCTTCGCGCGCAACGTCGAGCAGGCGCACAAGGTCGCGCACGCGCTGATCGCCGAGGCCGAGCGGCAATCGCTCGGCGGAGTGGCGAAGATCCTCGCGGTCGACTCGCTCGGCGCGACGGTCGAACGACTGTAACGGCGATGACCTCGAAGCGCTCTCCCGATCGCGCCCCAGCGGTGCGCATTCACGCCCGAGGCGACGCTGCGAGGCTCGACGCCGTGCTCGAGCTCGTCGCGTTTGCCGCGAAGCCCTGTCCCCTCGCGACGTCGCTCGACGAGCTGCCCAAGCGCATCGCGTCCATCGTTCGCGCCGACGTCTGCTCGATCTATCTGCTCGAAGGCGACGACCTCGTGATGCGTGGAAACCTGGGATTTCCCCCGAGCGCGCTCGGTGAGGTGCGCCTCGTCGTGGGCGAGGGGATCACGGGCACGGCCGTCGAGTGCATGCGACCTGTGTCGACGGCGCACGCGACCGAGCACGCGAACTACCTGCATTTTCCCTCGCTCGGTGAAGAGCGCTTCCCGATCTTCCTCGCGGTGCCCGTGGCGGGCGCGCAGGGCCCGCTCGGCGCGCTCGTCCTTCAGCGCGCCAAAGAGCCCGCGTTCGACGAGCGCGAGATCGAGCTCGCCGCCGCGCTCACCGCGCCCATCGCCGCCGCCGCCGAGCGCGCGCACTTGCGAGAGGCCCTTCGCGGCGAGCGCCGCACCACCCCCGGCGGAGGAACGCGCCGCGTGACGCTCCCCGCGCGTCCGGTGTTTGCCGGCACCGCCGTCGGGATCGTCGCGGCCATGCGTCGCCCAGCGTCCCGCCCCGCGAAGGGCGAAAAGCCCTCGCGCAAGCGCTCGATCGAGGCGCTCGACGCGGCGATCACCCACGCCAACAACACGCTCGTCACGCTCGTCGCGCGCGCCAAGGCGCAGAGCCTCGACAGCTCGCAGCTCGACCTCGTGCGCACCATCGTCGCGGACGGACGGCTCCGCGAGCGCGTCCTCGAGCTCGTCGAAGAGGGAAAACCCCTCTCGATCGCGCTGCAAACGGTGGGCGGCGAAGCGGCGCGCGAAGCCGCGCGCACCGGTGTGGGAATGCTCGAAGACCGCGCGCGAGAGATCTCGGACGTGTGCGAGGCGCTCGCCATGCTGTGCGAGCCCGATCGGCGCGGAGCCATTCCGCGCGGCGCCGTGCTGGTGGGTGATCGTCTGACGGCGTTCGACCTGCTCGTCACCGCGCAGGCTGGGCTCGCGGGCGTCGCGCTGAGCGAGCCTGTCACGACGGACTCGGCGCGCACGATGCTGGGGCTGTTGGGCGTTCCTGCGGTGGCGGCGGTGAGCGGGCTCTTCAAGTGGGTCGCCGACGGAGACCTCGTGCTCGTCGACGGAGACCATGGATTTCTTCGGCTCAACCCGAGCCGCGCCGAAGTGTCGCGCGTGCGAGTGAGCAACAAGAGCTGAGAGGCTCTCCGGCGACGCACACGTTTTCGAGTGATCAGCGCATCACTTCGTTGGGCGCGCCATTGAGTGATCACACGCTGACGGGACAAAGCCATCCCTCGGCGCGCAGTTGATCCACAATGCTGCAGAGCTCTTGAGCAATCATCCCCTCTGCCCGGACACCGAGCTCTATGTTGCCGCGCAACCCACCGACGCTGAAATTCGCAGAACCGACGAGTGCCGTGGTGCGGTCCGAAACGATGACCTTGCCGTGCATGCGCCGGTACTCCTCTCGGTCGGGAATCGTGTCCTGCAGGGCCACCAGCGGCGCTGCAGCGGTCGGCCATGAGCGCACGAGGTCGATCACGTCGCCCGACGTCCGATCGCCCACCACGGTGATCGCGACGCCCTCGATGCCCCGCCGAATGAGCAGCTCGCGAAACTCTCGGTCGGTGATCGAGAAGCCCACCACGAGCAGCTCGCGTTTCGCGCCGCGGATGAGCTCTCGCACGACGTCTCTGGTGGCCGTCACCTGACGCATGCCGCCCGGCAGCGTCGCGACCAGCTCGACCTTTGCGAGGTTCGCCGGGCGCTCGCGGTGCTGCAGCTCGAGCGCGCGCAGCGCTTCGATGGTGGTCACGCGCTCGGTGGCCGGTCCGTCGCCTAGTTCGTCGCCGAGGTTGGTGAGCTTGGGCAGCTCGTCGCCTGCACCTGGCCGAAACAGGTCGAAGCCCGCAGCGCGCACGGCGTGCCACGCGCGCACCAACGCCCGCGCGGCGATCTTCATGTGAGCTCGTCGATGAGCGGTCGCAAAAAGCCGACGGTTGGCGCCTCGCTGGTGCCAACGAGCAGCGCGCGATCGAGCAGCGTGTTGAAGTGCAGACACGACGTTTCAGGGGCGAGCAGGCACGCGTGGCAAGCGGCGCCGTTGCGGGGCGACGACAGCGTCATGGTTCCAGTGATGCAGATGGGATCGGACGAGCACCACGAGAGGTCCCGCAGCATGCCCACGAGCGTGCTGTAGAGCCGCTCGGGTTGGCCCTGGCGGACGAGGCCGCCGAGTGTTCCCTCAGAGTCGGGCGAGTCGGTGTGGATGAGCACGCCGAGCATGTCGAGGCCGGTCCGGTTGACGTAGAGCCGCTCGCGCAACGCCGAGCTGCTGTAGCCGCACTCGAGAGAGAGCCGCCGCATGAACGCGTGCGCGAACGAGTGCAACAGCACGAAGCGCGGACCGTGATCGACCCACGTGTTGAACTTCTCCCGGATCAACTTCAGCGTCTCTTCGGTCTTCGCCTCTTGCTCGAGGTCGGTCTTCAGTTGCTTGGCGTAACGGCCGAAGTGATTCTTGACGGGGTCGCTCTTCTCCCAGCGAGCGACCTCGCTGTGCTTGAACTCGAGGTAGATGCCCTCACCGCGCATCTCGATTGCGGGCAGCCACGGAAGCGGGGTCTTCGACAACCGCCCCTTCGTCCCTTGAGCGGCGCGAAACATCCCGCCCGGCGGGCTGATGCGCGTGAAGCCGACCTGCACCCGCACCTCGCGCAGTCTTCGCGCGAGCACCACGCCGTCGAGGATCGACTGAAACTCCGACGGGCACTGCTCGGGGCGCGTCTCGAAGTCCGGGCGAGTCACGCGCTCCTTCAGCGAGCGCTGAAATTGGCGGTACTCCGCCCACTCGATGGGCTGCGCTTTGTCGTCGCTGTCGACCGTCGTCGTCCACTCGTCGAGAGCGTGCAGCAGCACCTCGGGAGGGGAGGGGAGCTGGGGAGCGAGCGAACGGACGACCTGCTCCCTCATGTCGTTCGGCAACGCGCGAATGGTTGGCCAGTGCGGACCAAACATCGCTCCGGGGTCCGGCGAGTACGGCGGGATGTCGAGCGCAGACGTGGTGTCGCCCCAGTAGACATTCGATGCGCCGCGCTGAAGAACGCGGAGTGGCTTATCGCAGTCGCTCTTGCCGGTGCCCGCGATCCACGGTTCACGGGCGGGGCATTTGGCGCCGATGAACAGCATCGCGTTCTTCGAGAACACGTTCTCCATCGAACGCTCTCGTTTGCACTTGGTGCACTGCACGATCTTGCCGCCGAGGCCTGCGCCTCGTGAGTCGA
>LNEO01000253.1 GCA_001465015.1 Deltaproteobacteria bacterium Ga0077539
AAGCGCACCTTTCGCCGTGAGTCTTCGAACGGCGCCCAGCACGGGGTTTGTTAACCCCGTGCGAGACACACCTCTTTTCAAGGGAGCCCGTTGCCCGTTGCCCGTTGCCCGTTGCCCGCTGCCCGTCGCCCATCGCTCGCCGCTCGCCGCCCGTCGCTCATCGCTCGTCGTTCGTCGCTCGTTGCCCGTCGCCCGCTGCTCGTTGCCCGTCGCTCTGTCGTCCCGCCTTTGGCGGAGACGTCGTCGCGAGCTTGCGCGACCCCATGCGCGGCACTCTCTGCTCCCGCGCCGATGCTCCTCGCGCCCCGATCGGGCATCGGGTCTACCGGCTGGGCTTGTCGCTGGGCGGCGTCGCGCTCACGCTCGACTGCTTCTCGCGGCACTTGCAGCGCGCGTCCTTGGGGACGTGCGCGAGCACCTGCTCGATGTGCGCTCCACAGCCTCGATAGGTGGGCTTGTTGCAGTTCGGGCAAACGGCGGCTGTGCACATGGCGGGACATCCTCCTGAAGTGGTTTCGATGCGCGCTGCGGCGCTCTCGTGCCCCATCAGAGCCACCGACGCGCGGGTTGGGTTCGCGAGCCGCGCTCGAGCCCCACCGGCGCTACGAGCTGCACGAGAGCATCGAGCAGCCCGCTTTCTGCCGGGCCCAGTCGGGGCGCTTCTCGGCGAAGGCCTCACGTCCGGGCTGCTCTTCGTACGGCCGACGCGAGACGTCGAGCAGCTCTTCGAGCGCGCCGACGTCGCCCTTCGCGACGCGGTCGATCACCTGCTGAACGATGTAGTTGCGCGGGATGTACACGGGGTTTTCTGCGTTCATGCGCGACGCGCGCTCGTCCGCTCCGACGCCTTCGGTCCCGACGCGCTCGCCGTACCTTCGAAGCCATGCCTCGAATCGCGCGCGGACCAGCTCGTTGTCGAGCGGGTGCGCCTCGGTCTGCTTGTAAAACGCGTGCTCGATCGCCGCGCGGTGATGCGCCCACGGCGTCGATGGATCCTCGGCGCGCACCTTCGCGAGCGCGCGGTAGAAGATGGTCGGGTCCACCTCGGCGCTCGTGAGCGCCTCCAAGAGCGCGTCGATCAACGCGGCGTCTTGTTGCTTGTCGATCTCGTCCCAGCGCGCGGTGAGGCCGAGCTTTCGCAGCATCATCTCGTGGTGCTTCTTCGCGAAGAGCGCGGGCCAACGATCGATGGTCGACTGGAGCGACGCGACGTCGTCGACGAGGAAGGTCAGCGCGTTGCCGAGCTGCGCGAGGTTCCACTGAGCGATGCGCGGCTGATTGCCGAAGCGGTAGCGGCGGCCTTGCGCGTCGGTGGTGTTCGGCGTCCATCCCGGATCGAAGGGCCCGTAGTCGATCGTGAGCCCGAGGATGGACATGTTGTCGGTGTTCATCACACCGTGCACGAAGCCGACGCGCATCCAGTGCGTCACCATGGTTGCGGTGCGCTCGGCCACCTCGTCGAAGAGCCGCGCGACCTGCTCTTGCAGCGGTAGCCCCTCGAATTGCGGATAGAGCGTCGAGACTGTGTACCGAAAGAGCTTCTCGAGCGTCGCGCGGTCGTCGCGCGACGCGTGGATCTCGAAGTGTCCGAAGCGCACAAACGACGGCGCGACCCGACACGTGATGGCGCCCGGCTCGAGCTCGGCGTTTCCGTCGTAGAACATGTCGCGCTCGACGCCGTCTCCCGTCAGAACCAGCGAGAGGGCGCGGGTCGTGGGGACGCCGAGGTGGTGCATCGCCTCCGAGCAGACGAGCTCGCGCAGCGACGAGCGGAGGACCGCGCGCCCGTCGGCTCGGCGAGAGTACGGCGTGGGGCCTGCTCCTTTGAGCTGCACTTCCCAGCGCTGTCCGCGGCGGTTTTCGACCTCGCCGAGGGTGATCGCGCGGCCGTCGCCGAGCTGGCTCGCCCAGTTTCCAAACTGATGGCCGCCGTAGCAGGCTGCGTAGGGTTTCATGCCGGAAACCACGCGGTTTCCTGCGAGCACGTGGGCCAGCTCGTCGGTGGGCTTCGGGTCTAGGTCGAGCAGCGCGCAGACTTCGGGGACGAGCGCGAGGAGCTTCGGCGACGACACGGGCGTCGGCGCGACGCGCGAGTAGACCGCGCCAGTCACGAGCCGTGTGCGAATGTCGTCGCGCGGGTCCGCGGGCAGCGAGTCGACGAACCGCGAGCGATACGAGAGCGAGTCGATCGATTGGGTCATAGGAAACGAGGTGAGGAGTGGGGCCACAGGTTGCCGCCGCGCGCAATGCACAGGCACCGACGATTCTGGCGCGCGCGCCGTCTCGTGGCAGGGGGGCAATGGCTCGGTAAATTCTGTGGTGTCGTCCTCGACAATCCCGAATCGTGCTCGCCGGGTGACGGGCACGGCTCGGCCTCGTCATGTTCGTCGCGCCACGCTGCGTGCTCACTCGGTGCAGCGAGCAGCGGCGGCGGGGAGCGCGTCGCTCCAACGAGCGTTGGCAGCGACGGTTCCGGTCACGAGCGCGCGCTGGGGGTCGAGCGCGAGCTGCGGCGCTCCCGGGCGGCGTAGCGCTTCGGACGCGCGGACGGCGGCGTCGTGACCGAGCAGCGAGAGCTCGTCTGGGCTCTCGCCGAAGCGGGCGCACCACGCGCGGAGCGTCGCTTGAAAACCTGGGCCTGCGCGCACTCCGACCCAGGGTCCGGGCGTCCGCGCGTCGCTCGGCGATCCCTGTCCCGCGCCGGGGTCATCGGGGGATGCTGTGAAATCATGCATCGCGGAGCGCGCGTCGAGCACCCAGCGCGAGCTCGCGGCGCGCGTACGAACGGCGCGCGCGATCGCGAGGCGCGCCTCGCGTCCGACGTCGCCGACGAACACGAGCGTGACGCCGTCGCGCCGAGGAACGCTCGTCCCCTCGAAGATCGCGTGCGACGCGCTGACGCCGAGCTGAAGGAGGCCGTCTTCGGTGGCCTCCGCGAGGGGATCGGCGCTGAGCGGCGCGACGACGAGGGCGCGCGGCGAGCGACCGTTGGTGACGACCGCGTGCGCGATGGCCTCGGCGCGGTCCGCGGTGGACGGCGCCGCGGCGCGGATGAACGTCCCTGTCGACTCGATCGCCGGCGGAACCGCGAGCAAAAACAGAGGCACAGAGAGGCTCTGGGCGCGGATCGCCGCGGGCCCGGCGAACTCGTCGCGGGTCGGTCCGATGATCGCGCGCGCGCCCTGCGCGAAGAGCCTGTCGATCGCGGCGGCGGTCTGCGACGGGTCTGTTCCTTCGTCTTCGAGCGCGATGCGAATGCTGGCGATGCGCTCGAGCGCGAGCTGAGCGCCGCGCAGCACGCTCGTCCCGATGGTCGCGCGGGGGCCCGACAGAGGGATGACGAGGCCCACGACGGACGCGTTGGAGAGAGCGTTCGACGGCGAGCTCTGCGTCGCGCGGTCGTCGGGCAGGTCGACGAGCCACCGCAGATACCGCGGAACATCATTGAGACCGCGCGCGACGTCGAGCAGCCTGAGCGCGAGCGGCCTGCGCAAGACCGACCCGGTCTCCGACGCGTCGATCGCGTCTGTGAGGGCGCGCGCGTCGGCCGTGCGCTGCGCGAGCTGTTCGATCATCGTGACGCGCGCCCGTGGGTCTTCGCAGCGCAATCCAGTGCGAACCCAGGGCGTTCCGCCGTTCTCGGCGTGCTCGATCGTCGCGAGGGTGCGCGCGATCGTCCGCAGCGCGACCGAAGGGTCGGTCTCGATCGCCGCGGTCTCTGCGAGCGCGCAGGCCATCTCGACGGTCTCTGCGGCGTCGGGGCGCGTGCGCTCGAGCGCCCCGAGGAGTCGTCGTGCGTCGACGAGGTGCGCGCGGTGATCGTCGGTGTTTCGCGCGCGGGCGGCGTCGCGAGCGTCGAGCACGCCGTGGGCGATGTCGCGCTGCGCGATCAGGTCGGGGTCTGCCCGAGCGTCGATTCGAGCGAGCTCGACGCGCGCTCGATCGAGGTCGTCCCGAGCGACGAGGACACGCACGAGCAACACGCGAGCGGCTTGCGCGAGCGGCTCGGTCCCGTGGGACCGAAGGGCGTCTCGCAGCGCTTGCTCTGCTGCCGCGAGCGACCGGGGGGTGCCTTCGAACGCCAGGCGCTGCCCCTGCGCGAGCGCGCGATCGAAGGTTACGTCACGGCTCACGAGCGCGAGCGGCCGCGTCGCTGTCGCCGACGGTCGACAGGCTGCAGCGAACATCGTGGAGAAGAGTATTGCGCTCGGCGCGAGCGCTCGGGGCTGCATGGTCGCTCGTCGGTGGGCTACGTCGAAGGAGGGATGCTCGCGCCCGCGCCGTCGAGCGTCACTGTCCTCGACACGCTGCCTGTGCGACAGCTCTCGACGCGGATCTCGACGGTTCCGGTGCCTCGGACGATCCAGCATGCTTCGCGGCGCGAGACGCTTCCTCGCGAGCGCTGGAAGAAGAGCGCGAACGCGCCGCCGAATCGACCGCGGCCCCAGCCGTCGATGTGCCCTAGGGTCCTGCGGGCTCCCTTGGGATCGACGAGGTGCGCGCCGTTGTGTCCTGTCGCGACCACGGTGGGCGGCTCGTTGAAGGGAAGCGCCCTGGCGGACTCGAGGATGTTGGTCGGGAGGTAGCCTTCGTTGGCGATGATCGCGGTGACGCGAAATACGTTCTGCCCGAGGGGCTCGACGGTCACTTCGGGGATCGAGAGTCGCGGGCTCATCGCCGCGAGGCGCAAGAAGAACGCGCTCTGCCGGGCGCATAGCTCGCGCAGCTGTTCGAGCGGCGGATTGCTCATCCCGACGCGCGGGTCGACGCCGCCGGCTTCGACGCGACCGAGCTGCGGGTGTTCGATGGGACGCCAGGGGCGGACGATGCGCGATTGATTTTGTGTGCGGTCCCACGCGCCGAGCGCCTCGAGCTCGGTGCGCGTCAGCATCGTGTAGTGATCGACGAACGGTTTCTTCCGGGGAAATCCCAGCTGCGCGAAGAGGTCCCACAGCTCGCAGACCAGGGCGATCGAGCCGCGATGGTGGTAGGCGTAGTCCGCGAGCGCGCCGTGCAGCGGCTTCTCGGGCTCGTAGGTAAACTCTTCGAAGCCCGAGACCGTGGGGTATCCGCCGTGGTCTTCGCCCCACTGCGCGACCTGGCGAAACACCGCGAGGTCAAAGGGGTTCATCTTGCGGTCGGGCGCGTTGCCGAGGGGGCGGATGTAGCAGCCGCCGAAGGTGTGGAGGTTGAGCCAGGCGAAGATGGTCGGCTCTTTGGTGACGAACTCGACGACGGCGCGGGCCTCGGGCTCGCTCGTGGGATAGACGCCAGCGCCTTCTTGCTCGGGCTCTGCGGCCCAGGTCCAAGGGAAGTTGCGGTTGAGGTCCGTGTCGTTGTCGCCCAGAAAATAGGGGTCGGGGATCGTGTGTCCGTCCCAGTCTTCGATCACGCCCTCGGGGTAGATCTTGTAGAAGGGGCCGACGTCTTCGAGCTCGCGCGGGAGCATGAGCCCGCGGATTTCGCGGGACTCTACGAACTCGCCGGTGGGGTCCTCTTTTCGGAGCAAGAGGGCGAGGCCGTCGCCGTCCATGTCACGAGAGAGCCATCGTGGGCGATGGACCTGGGGACGTCGGTCTCGCGGGTTCGATCGCACGTAGCGACCGGTGCTGAGCACGGCTTCGGCGCCGTCAGGGCTCATGCGAGGAAGGACGTATACGCGCAGGTCGCGCAGCAGGTCGCGCACGTGCGGCGGCAGGGACTGCGCGTCGAAGTCCGGCTCTGCGTGGAGGCGGATGAAATCTTCAGCGATGGCGAGGGCCACCGACGATCCGCTGAGCTCGGTGGCGTGCATGTTTCCGTCGACCCACACCGACGGGCGAGCGCGATTGGGCTCGCGACCGATGGTGAGCAGGGGAAGGGCGCGCCCCTCGATCGAGGTCCCGATCGAATGGACGCGAACAAACGCTGGAAACGCCCGGGCCCACGCCTCGAGCTGATCGTTGATCTCCTGGTAGTTCAGGAAGCGCTGTCGAAACGGGTACGCGAGGGCCGAGACGAGCGAGGTCATTGCGACGGCGGAGTATAGAGCGGCTCGGGAGTCGGCCGTCTCGCAAGAACAGTGGTATACGCATCGTCATGACACGTCGCTCATCGTCGCTTGTGTTGTTGGCCGCTGTGTTGTCGGCCAGCTGTGGTCGCTCGGTGCTGTGGGAGCCGCGGGATTCGGGGCCGCGTCCGGACGTTCTGGGAGACGGCCCGTTGCCAGATGTCATCCGGCCGGACGTGCCGGTGATCGACGGCGAGCCGATCGACGTTCCGACCCCGGACGTGCCCGATATCGACGCGGCGGACGTGCTGTCGGACCGCGTGTTGGACACGCGCGTCCCGCGCTGCGGCGACTCGGTGATCGACCCTGGCGAGTCCTGCGACGACGGAAACAACCGCGACGGCGATGGCTGCAGTGCGATGTGTCGCTTCGAGGCCCGCTGCGGCGACAACCGACGGGACCCTGGCGAGGTCTGCGACGACGGCAACAACCGCTCGGGCGACGGCTGCCGAAGCGATTGTTTGAGCGACGAGCGTTGCGGAAACATGATCGTCGACACCTCGCGCGGCGAGGTGTGCGACGGCACGCCGGGCTGCTCGATGGACTGCCGGACCATCACGACGTGCGGCAACATGCGCATGGACCCTGGCGAGACGTGCGACGACGGAAACACGACGCGCTGGGACGGGTGCGCGCCGGACTGCCAGACCGAGCAGGGGCTGGTGATGGACGCGTTCTTCTTCGACAGCGTGTCGAGCACGCGGGGCTGTGATTTCTCGGGCGACGGTCGGCCGGACAACACGTTCGGCGCGGCGCTGGGAGACTCGCTCGGGCTGATCAACACGGCGATCAACAACGGGATCTCGAACGGAAACGTGCTGTTGCAGTTTACGTTCTTGGGCCTGGACGATCGGCTCGGGGTCAACGACCGCGACGTGCGCGTGGGCTTCACGACCGGCGCGGACGGCGACATGGATCGCTTGAACAACCGCGATCCGGGCAACCCGCAGCGGATCAACCGCATGGCGCTCAACATGCTCGGGCTGCCGCAGGCCAACTATCAGAGCACGATTACGGCCAGTCGCATCGCGGGCGGGCCCGAGGACATCGAACTCAACCTGCCGAGCCCCGTGATGGGGATGGACTTTCGCTTCCGCGTTCGGCGCTCGCGCATCACGGGGACGCTGATGAACAACGGGACGCGCATCACCGCGATCGACTCGGGGATCTTGTGCGGCGCGGTTCCGCTTCGGGACCTCGCGGCGATCCCGAACTTCTTCGAGCTGCTCGCGCGCGGCGGCAGGCCCGGACCGACGCAGAGCACGCTGCTCGAGGCGATGATCGGCGGCTACCGCGTGATGATTCCGTTCGTGGGGATCTCGCTCATCGTGGGGCCGAGCCGCGCGGACATCGACCTCGACGGCGACGGCCTCGAGCAGATCATCGGGACGCCGGGCACCGCGACCGTGGCGCCGCGCATCACCGAGTGCGTCGACGGCAACGGGACGCGCATCCCCGGGCGCACCTGCGTGATGGACCCCAGAATTCAAGACGCGTTCAGCGCGACGTTCCGTTTCAACGGGGTGTGGTTTCGGCCAGTGGGCGTCGGGGGCTAGCGACAAAATTCGCGGGGGCGAGCAACGTGGGTGTCGTCGGCGCAGATAGCGCTCGTCCCGGCGGAGCTCGTTCTTCAGCGCGGGAGGAGTGATCGACGATGGGTGCTTCGAAGCGTGTGTGGTTGCTGTTGGTGTGCCTCGCGGCGATGGGTCTGGCGGGTTGTCCCAGGACGATCACCTGTCCGGCGGGCGAGATTCTCGAGAACAACCAGTGCTACGGCGACTGTCGGGTGCGCGCGCCGCCGTGCTGGTCGCCCGAGCGCATGATGGTCGTGCGCGAGGATGGCGGCGTCGGGGACGGCGCGACCGACGCTTCGGCGGACGCGGACGCGATCGACGTGGTGAGTGATGTTGCGTCGTGCGCGACCGGGCAGACGCTGTGCGCGGGGCGCTGCGTCGATGTGAGCAGCGATATCGCCCATTGCGGTCGCTGCGGAACGACCTGTCCAGCAGCGGCCGGAGAGCGAGCCCTGTGCGCGATGTCCGTGTGTTCGGCGGAGTGCTTGCCGGGCTACGAGCGCGTGGGGATGGCGTGCGAGGTGAAGGTTCCCCGGCTGATCGGGCCGATGAGCACGAGCTACGTGTCGAGCCAGCGCCCGACGCTGCGGTGGGAGGCGCCGATGGGCGTCGATGGGGCAGCGATCGAAGTGTGCGCGGCGCGCGACTGCGCGATGGTGGTTCAGCGAGGAACGGTGACGGGCGGAGCGACGAGCTGGCGCGTGCAAACCGCGCTGAGCGCCGGTGTGTACTGGTGGCGCGTGAAGGGCCGCGCGGGCATGGGCGAAGGGACCCGAGCGAGCGCCGTGTGGGAGTTCGTCGTGGGCGCGAGGGATCGCGCGACGGACACCAACTGGGGGACGTTCAGCGACGTCAACGGCGATGGGTACGGGGATTTGGTGGTGGGGGATCCTGGTGGCAGTGCCACAACTGGCTCGGTTCAGGTGTTTCGAGGGAGCGCTGCCGGCCCGGTGCTGCCTTCCGCGTGGGGCGTCACGGGCGCGATGGGGGAGCTCTTCGGCTCGAGCGTCGGAAGTGCGGGCGATGTGAATGGTGACGGGTACGGGGATGTGATCGTGGGTGCCGAGCGTGGCAGAAACGCGATGATGGTGACGACCGGCAGCGCGACGATCGTGCTCGGTGGAGAAACGGGGCTCACCTCGATGCGTGTCCAAATCTACGGATCCGCAGAAAATGAGGAGTTTGGCGCGGCGGTGAGCGCTGCGGGCGATGTGGACGGTGACGGCTACGGCGATGTGATCGTAGGGGCGCCTGGAGCGACGGTGTCCAGCGTTGCTCGTGTGGGGCGTGTGTACGTGTTTCGCGGCGGGCCGATGGGCATCACGCCGACGCCGTCACGTGTGCTTGAGGGGGCTGGGCGAAATGGCGAGTTTGGCCGCTCGCTCGCTGGTGCGATCGACGGAGAGGCCGATCGGTTCGGTGATATTGTGATCGGCGCGCCGCTCGCGAACGATGACTCCGAGGGCGAGGCGCGTGTCGGGTACGTGCGCTATTACCGAGGCGGAATGGCGGGAATCTCAGCGGCGCCCACACGTGAGTGGATGCGGTTGGAAGTGATGGGGGTGCCGCAGGACGGAGCGCGGTGGGGGGCATCCGTGAGCGGCGCCGGAGACGTCAACGGTGACGGGTACGGTGATTTCGTGTTCGGCGGCGCGGATCCAAACATCAAGCGGTCGGCGTTTTGGGTCCCGGGAGGACCGAGCGGCGTCGCGATGGTGCCGACGCGGATCGTGACGCCTGGGGCGATGGATGCAAATGTTTCGATCGCGGGCGGTGGCGCAGATCTGGGCGCCGACGGCTTCGATGACGTGTTCGTTCGTGTCGATGGATTCACTTCCGGCGCCGAGCGCGTCCTGTACCGGTTCAATGGAACCTCGCTCGGACCTGTACCAATGCCTACCGAGCAGCTAACTTGGGCTCGATTTCAGCCGCTTCACCACGTCGTTTTTTCAGACATTAACCGCGACGACCGCGCCGACTTGATCGTTTCCAATACAATTCGTGAGCCGTGCGCGGGTCCCTGTCGATCGGGTACCGCGGTGGCTGTCAGCGGCGGTGCGGGACTGGACATCACAGGGGCAGGCTATGTTCTTCGGTGAGCGACGGAAGCTTGCGCGCCTGCGTAGCTTGGGTGGACAATCCTTGCATGTTTCGTTTTGCGCTACTTTTCCTCGCACTCGCTTTCGCTGGTTGCTCCGAGCCCAACATGATCGTGACTCCCCCTGACGGTGGAGGCACGGATGGGGGCGGCATCTGCGCGAACGGTCAGTGGGCCTGCATTCCCGGCTCTCAAGTCGCGCGACAGTGCGACGGGCGCGGTGGATTTCGAGCGATGGTCGATTGCTCCGCGATGATGCGCTCGTGTATCCCTGGCCTGGGGTGTGGCGTCTGTACCCCCGGAACACGCCAGTGCAAGAACGGCGATCCCAACACCACGCAGGAGTGTGCCTCCGACGGAAGCGGCTGGGTCGACGGAGCCACTTGCAACACAGCGGGTGGAGAGTCGTGCCAGGGCGGCGTTTGCCGCGGCGCGTGCAGCGAGCTCGGCTCGTCTTACCTCGGGTGCGAGTACTGGCCGACGATCACGTCGAACAGTCAGTTGGACAACGGCTTTTTCTTCTCGGCGGTGGTCGCCAACCCCAGCACGCGTGACGTCAACGTGCGGGTCGAGGGAGGAGCGCTCACCTCGCCACGAGAGCGCGTGATTCGCGCGGGCGCTGTCGAGGCGATCAACCTTCCGTGGGTTCCGCAGCTCAGCAACAACGATCCGCGGATGTGCCCTGGCGGCAATTGCTCGGGACGGAGCGGGCGCGTTCCAGGTGGAGCGTTCCACCTGACGTCGAATGGACCTGTCGCGGTCTACCAGTTCAATCCGCTGCAGTTTGCGAAGGTGATGAACGCGTCACGTCAGTCGGACTTTTCATTTACCAACGACGCCTCGCTGCTCATGCCGCAGAACGTGTTGGCGCGACAGTACATCGTTGTGGCCCCGCCGAACGAGAACATTGGCACCGCTTGGTTCGGAGCCTTCGTCTCGATTGTCGGAGCGCAGGCTGAGGGAACCAACACCGTTTCGGTTCGTTTGACCGCCGCGGTTCAGGACCCTTCGAATCCAGCACGCACGATCGGACCCGGCGAGGTGATGCTGCAGGTCGAGCGCGGAGAGGTCGTGCAGCTCGTAGGGGCGCCTGGTCGTGGCGATCTAACCGGCACGCTGATCAATGCTTCTGCGCCCGTCGCGGTGTTTGCGGGTCACGATTGCGCGCGCATTCCGACAGGAACGCCAGCGTGCGACCACGTCGAAGAGCAGCTCTTCCCGACGACGACCTGGGGTCGCACCTACGCGGTGACGCCGTTTCGCGACCGACCCACGCAGGTGAATCACCAGATTCGCATCGTCGCGCAGCGAGACGGGGTGATGTTGACGTTCGATGGCATTCCGACGCCGATGGACTGCAATCGAATGCTCAATCAAGGACAGTCGTGCCTCTTCGACACCCAGACGCCGTTTCAAGTGACTGGCTCGCAGCCGATCATGGTGGCTCAGTTCATGCGCGGATTGGGCGACATGCTGGCCTGCCGCTGCAACGGGCTCACCTGCCCCATGAGCCCGATGTGCGTCGGGGATCCCGCGATGGTGCTCGAGGTTCCGACCGATCAGTACCGCAGCAACTACAACTTCTTGATCCCCGACAGCTACCAGCAGAACTACATCAACGTGACCGCGCCGCGCGGCGCGATGATCATGCTCGACGGCAACATGCTCATGGCGACGCCCACGCCGGTCGGCGCCAACCTGGTCATGTATCACCTGTCGATCATGCCGGGGCAGCACTCGATCCGAGCGATGACCGACCTCGAGCGCTTCGGCCTCAAGGTGTACGGCGTGGCGTCGTTTACGAGCTACGCTTTTCCAGGCGGGCTCGACCTCGCGCCGATCTCGCCGCCGGGCTGATCGTCGCGCGCCCGCGCGGTATGCTCGGCCACCCGATGAAGAAGCCGCGCGCTGCTCGAGGCTGAGCGGGTCATAGGGCGCACGCAGGCGCAAAATCTCCTGGGGATCGTGCAGCGCGTTCCGCGCGAGATCGCGGTCGAGATGGGCGAAGAGCGCGGTGACCGACAAGGGGTTGCGCGTGACGTTGTCGCTCGCCGACAGCGAGTCGCTCGTCCAAACGTGAGCGCGCAAGTGCTGCAAATTCGAAGGCAGAAGTCACGTACAGGCGCCCGTACGAGGCAGCGCGCAGCATGGTGGTCGGGCGCTGACCACCATGGCGGCCACCATGGCGGCAGCCAGGCTCGTGCGCGCGAGACACAGGAAATCAACGGCAACCCTCGCGGCATCGCCGTTGCTGTTCGCTCGGCGAATGCAGCTACCGTTCGACGCCTCTGCGAAGGCGCTCATCGATGCGGCGCTGGTTGGCCTGTGCGAAGTCACGCTACACGCAGCGACGACGCCAGACACGATGTACATCGACGCGGTCGTGATGCCGAAGGCGTCAACGGCGGACTTGCTGTCGCGCGGTCTGCTGGGGCGACTGGCGCTCGAGCCTTGTGCGATCGAGGCGTTCGTCGCGACGCCCTCCCGGCTCGACTTCGATCATTGTGCGGCGCGGGCGCTGTTCGCGGGGGTGAAGAAGAAGAGGCCGCTACGGCTCTGGGTGATCTCTCCGGGCGAGCCACGGACCGCGATCGACGCATGGGGGCTTACGAGGCGCCGCGGCTGGCCGAGCGGTGTTTACCTCGGACCGATCGCTTCGGTGGTGGTGCTTTCGCAGCTGTCGCGGCGACGCGAGACGCTGCTGCTTCGCCTCATGGGCAGCGGCGCGTTGCTGCGAAACGCCGTTCGCGACGCGCGCGCGCTGCCAGCAGCGGCGTGGGAGCGCCCCGTCATCGACAACTTGCTGTTGCAGATGCAGCGTGATCTCGACAGGATGATGCGAACGAGCACCGCGAACACGGAGGAGTTGCAGATGCGCTATGCGGAGTTGGTGAAGATCAACGAGGCTGAACGAGCAAAGATGCGCGCAGAGGCGACGGCCGAAGGCCGCGCGGAGGGTCGCGCAGAGGGGCTTCGCGCGGCGATCAACGACCTCTGTGAGCTTCTCGCGATCAAGATCACCGCGGAGCAAAGGGGGGCCATCGATCGGCTGTCGGCCGAGCAGCTGGACGCGCTTCGACTGACGCTCAAGCGAGAGCGACGCTGGCCGCTGTGAGAGGCATTCTGGCTGCGAATTTGCAGCCAGCTCAGCCGCCGCTCGTTCGATCGCCGCGCGTCGGCGCTGGGACGATGAGATCGCTCGTGCCGCTTGCGTCTCGACGCCAGAGCGCAGGCTGTCGGACCGGTCGCGCGCTCAGCGCGTGGCGCGCTCGAAGCGCTCGCTCACTCGCGCGCGAAGCGCGCTCGAGGCGCGGGTGATCGCGTCTGCGTCCGTTTCAGCGCCCACGGCCGCGCGGAGCCACGCGACGCTGCCCGACGCTCGCAGCGCGGCGAGCTCGTTCGCGAGCCCTTCGCCCGCGCGCGGGTTGCGAAACCAATCCTCATCGTAGCGCTCGCGGAGACGCTCTCGCAACACCGGCTCGATCAGCGCGCCGATGCAGCTCGCCTCGGCGCGGCGCTCGAGCGTCGCGGCGGCGATGTGCGACGCCCAAGCCGGCTCGATAGAGGATGACAGCGCCCGCGTGTACGCGTCGCGCAGGCGCGTCGCGAGCTCGGGCAGCGCGTTCAACGCAGCGCGCGCGAAGGAGACCTCGGCGCAGCGACGGCGAAGCTCGCACAAGAGCCCGTGCAGCGCGGCGCGCTCGACCACGGCGGCCTGCGCCGGGTCGACGCCGAGCTCGCGCGTGACGAACGAGCGCTCGCAGTAGAGCCCCTTGGCGAGCGCTCCGGCGACGGCGACGTGCAGCCGGTCGAGCCCCGCGCGTCCCCGCGTCGACGGCTCTTGCGGCAGCGCGTACGCGAGCGCCTCGCCCCATCGCGACGCGAGCCGCGCGCCGCCGAGCACCGTGGGGTCCTCTTCGCCCGAGAGCACGACGCGGACGCCCTCGCGCTCGACGCGCACACGAATTCGAGTCGCGTCCGCGCGGGACGACTCGCTCTTGTCGAGCACCCTGGCGAGGGCGCCTCCGAGCCCCACCCGAGCGATCCAGCGGGCGCTCGCAGCGGATCGGTCTCCCAGCGGGGCGTGCGCGCTCGCGCGAGGCTGCGCCAGCGAGCGAAGCCTGTCGTCGAAAGAGAGCGTCCTTCGGCGCGCGTCGATCGCTCGCTCGCCGAGCTCGCACTCGCGCAGCGCCCACGGATCGAGCTCGTCGAACGCGCCGTCGGTGGCCGTGAGAATCGCGTCGAAGAGCCTCGAGGAGATCGCTGCGTCGCCGAGGCCCACCCGATCGAGCAGCGTGTCCGCGGGAGAAAGGCTCAGCGACCCCGCGCAATCACGCAGCGATTCAACGGACGATCGCGCGCTCTTGAAGTGGTCCATGGCGCTCGCGCTGGCGGCGCTCCAGAGGGCGTGGCGCCGCGCGTCTTCGCGCTCGAGGGCGACCGTCGACTCGAGCGAGTCGATCGCGATCGAGCGGGTCTCTGCCGCCAGCCCGCTGGCGATCGTCACGGGGGACGTTTGCCACGCGCGGGCGAGCGCCTCCTTCGCGGGCTCGTGTTGAATCTGTGTGTGTGCTTCTGCGACGAGCGCGCCGAGCGCCGGGCTCGCGCTGCGGGCGTGCTCGTACCGTGATCGCAGCGATTCGCGCTGGTGGGCGGTGACGGGCGCGCCGGAGCGGGCGCGCGCCGCGAGCTCTTCGATCGCTTCGAGCGTCAGTTGCATCTCGGAAGCTATAACGGCTCCGCCTTCGGTTGGCGACACGCGCTCGAGTGAACCCGTGGCGTGTCTTCTTCCAACCGGGCGTCGCTGACAACGGCTCCGCCTTCGGTTGGCGACACGCGGGCTGGGTCTCTCGGGATATCTCCCAGGAGTTCGCTCGTTGCGTGTCTGCTTCCAACCTCGGCTACGCTCTATCCTTCGGACACGACCGAGAGCGCGCGGCGCGGCTTTCGCCCGCCCTCGCTGACCCCGATCGCGTCGAACGCCCGCGCGTAGTCCGCGAAGCGGCCGCCCTTCTTCACGGCGTCGTAGACGGCGCGCCCCTCGTTGGCGCCGCCTTGCGCGAGGACGTACTCGACCCAGGCCCAGCGCGCGCTGGTGGGGCGAACGTCCGCGCGGCCCCTCAGCCCTTTGCGGAGCCTCTCGAGTCGGTCTTCGACGACCTTGATCCCCGCCCAAGGGTGCTTGTCGAGGGGGGTGTTTCGCTTGGAGACGAACGGCGCGATCCCGAGCGCGATCGGCGCGCGCTTGCTGAGCTCGGTCACGAACGCGACGCACTCGTCGATGTCCTCGTCGGTCTCCGAGGGCAGGCCGATCATGAGGTAGAGCTTGAGCGTCTGCATCGCGTGCGCCCTGGCGAGCTCGGCGCAGCGCTCGAGGTGCTCGACCTTCGCGCGTCGCTCGAGCATGGTTCTGAGTCGAGCGCTGGGCCCGTCCATCGCGGTGGTGAGCGTGCGATATCCACCACGCTTGAGCGCCGCGACGAAGGGATCGGTCAGCCGATCGGGCCTGAGCGACGAGAGGCCCACGCCGAGCCCGCGATCGGCCAGGGCGTTGACGATGTCGACGATGCGCGGGTGATCGCTGACCGCCGCGCCGACGAGGCCGACCTTCTTCGCTCCCTCGGGCACGAGCGAGAGGATCTCGTCTTGGGGGGCGAGCCGCATTCCACCGTTGGTGCTGCGGCGCATGACGCAGTAGGTGCACCCGCGAGAGCAGCCGCGCTCGGACTCGACGAGAAACATGTCGGCCAGCTCGGTCTCGGGCGTGATGATCTGCGAAAACGCAGGGAGCTTGTCGCTCTTGGCGATCGTCGCCAGCGCCTCGCCGTGCCGAGCGGGGACCCACACGTTGGGGTGCGTCGCGAGCGCGTCGAGCCGGGCCTCGTGCGTGTCGTGCGCGACGAGCGCCTCGATCACCGCGTGAATGACGTCTTCGGCCTCGCCCATCACGACGGCGTCGGCGAAGGGCGCGAGGGGCGTTGGGTTCGAGAATGTCAGCGGTCCGCCCATGAGCACGAACGGGTGGTGCTTCGAAGATCGCTCGCTCGAAAGCGCGGGAATCCCGCCGAGCTCGAGCGTCTCGATCACGCCAGCGAGCTCGTTTTCGTACGCGACGCTGAGCGCGATCACGGGGTAATCGCCGATCGGACGCTGGCCCTCGTAGGTGACGAGGCTCTCTCGCGTGCGTCGATGCTCTTCGACGTCGTCGGGGTAGAAGGCGCGCTCGGCGACGGTGTCCGCGCGTCCGTTGAGCTCTCGGTACATCGTCTGAAAGCCGAGCGAGCTCATCGCGACGGTGTAGGGCGAGGGGTACGTGAGCGCGACGCGCAGCGGCGCGGACTTGAAGATCGTCCCGCGCTCACGCGAGAGGCGGCGTTGAATGGTGTCGCGCAGAGTGGTGGGCATTTCAGCGGCGGCGCTTGTCGCGCAGAGTGGTGGGCATTTCAGCGGCGGCGCTTGTCGGGCAATGTAGCAGGTTACCAGTCCGCGATGGCGGCTGCGTGCTCTGCAACGATTGCGAGGATGTGTCGAGCGTTGCGGAGTCGGGAGTCAGCCGCGTTCGGAGAGCGCCGAGCGATGGCGTGCGACGACGCGCGTGCGGCGCGGCACGTGCGTTGCGTCAGATTGGTGGCCATTTTTCTTTTCTTCGGCTTGAATGGTTGGCGGACTCCGCGGAGGCACTGTTCGATGACGCGCATATCGCACCCGGTGCGACCAGAGACCGGAACTGATCGTCGATCCTTGCCGAACCGCCTGTCGCGGCGCGAGCGGATCGCGCTCTCGCCGGTCTGGTCCATCGCCGCGCTGCTGGCAGCGCTCTTCGCCGTCGGCTGTGGAAACGAAGCCGCGCAGCGCTCGGTTGACGCTTCGACCGCCGACGCGTCGCTTCGATCGGGCGTCGTTCGCCCGCTGCAATCGCAAGTGATCGATCCGTCTGTCGCGACGGGAGCGCCGACGGTCGACGTCGATCCCGTGCAGTGCGCGCGTCGCGCGGATGGGCCGCCGTACTCGTGTTTGACGTGCACGGTGAACGGTCCGTGTGACACGGGCGTTCCGTGCAGGCTCGGTCGGACGACGGCGTGCGTCGCGGACCGGCCTGTGTGCGCGGATATTGGACCTGTTCCCAACGGGACCGCGTGCGGCGCGCTGAGCTCGGGCATGGTGTGCACCGCGGGCGTGTGCGCGTGTCCGGCGGGCCAGCAAAGCTGCGGCGGATTCTGTCGCATGGCGGGTGCGTGCACCGCTGGCGTCGGCGGCTGCGCTGTGTCTGGCACTTGGATTTGTAGCGGGATGAACGCCGTGTGCAGCGCCGCTCCGGCTCCTCCACAGACGGAGACTTGCAACGGCGTCGACGACGACTGCGACGGGGTCATCGATGACATCGCGTCGGTGGCGTGCGCTCCGGCGCCGTGCCGTCGAGGGAGCACGTTCTGCTCGGCTGGAGCGCCCTCGTGCTCGTACACGAGCAATGACCCCGCGGGCACCGCGTGCAACATGCCCATGGGCGGAACCTGTGACGGGCTCGGCACCTGCGCGTGTCCGCCGGGACAGGTCAATTGCGGCGGTGTCTGTCGCCGGGTCGGCGATGCGTGCACCGCTGGACTGGGGATCTGTCAGCGCACGGGCGTGACCCAGTGTGTAGCCGGAGCGGTTGCTTGCAGCGCTGTTCCGGGCGCGCCGAGAGCAGAGGTGTGCAACGGGGTCGACGACAACTGCAACGGCGTCACGGACGACATCCCGGCTGCAGCGTGTGTTCCGCGCGAGTGCGCCGTGGGCGTGCAGTACTGCTCGGGCGGAATGGGGCCGCTCTGCGCGCTCACCGGCAATGCTGCGTATGGGACCAGCTGTTCGTCCATTGGCGGCGGTATCTGCAACGGGATGGGCACATGCACGTGCGCTCCTGGGTTCTCGAACTGCGGCGGGACGTGTCTGCGAACGGGCACGAGCTGCACGGTCGGCGTCGGAGCGTGCCAGCGCACCGGCACGACGGTGTGCAGCGCCGGCGCGACGACGACCTGCAGCGTGACGGCTGGGGCCCCGCGGGCAGAGGTCTGCAACGGCGTCGACGACAACTGCGACGGAACGGTCGACAACATCCCCGCGGTGACGTGCTCGCCTGCTGAATGTCGACAGGGCAATCAGTACTGCTCGGGCGGCGCGGGGCCGTACTGCTCGTACACGTCGAACTCGCCCGCGGGCACAGTCTGCTCCGGCGGATACACATGCAACGGCGCGGGGAGCTGCTGCGGAACGACCTGCGGATGGCAGTACGACTGCGGCTGGCAATACCAATGCACGCCGTTCTACTCGTGCTGGACCAACTGGGAGCTCCGTTGGCGATACGTGTGTGTTGGCTGGTGGTGGTGGACCTGGTGCTTCTGGGAGCCCTACTGGCAGCCCGTCACCTCCTGCGGTTGGAACTGGTCCTGCGGTTGGAACTACTCCTGCAATTGGAACTACCGCTGCACATACGGGTGCCGCTGATGAATACCCTTCGAAACAGCTCTCTCGCATCGTGGGTCTTCGCGGTCTCGCTCGCCCTCTCGGGTTGCCCTGCGCCCGTTCCGGCTCCTGTGGAAGACGTTCAGATCCCTCCGCGCGACGCGCAGAGCGATCGCGTGACGCCCGCAGACGGGTCGGGACCGGACGCGGTGAGCGGTGACGTCACGCAGGACGTGACGGTAGCGGCGTGTCCGATGGGCACCAGCGCGTGCGGCACAACGTGCACCAACCTGCAAATCGACCGAGAAAACTGCGGTTCGTGCGGAAACGTCTGCGGCGTCATGCAGGCGTGCAGCGCGGGCGCGTGCGTCGCGACGATGTGCGCGCCGGGCTCGACGATGTGCGGCGACCGCTGCGCGAATCTGCAAGAGGACTCGTCGAATTGCGGCGCCTGTGGGACGTCTTGCGGGCTGATGGGCGTGTGTACGGCGGGGGCTTGCACGTGTCCGTCGACCGCGACCCGATGCGGGACGGACTGCACCAGCACTCAGACCGATCGCAACCACTGCGGCGCCTGCGGCAACGCGTGCCCTGCCGGGCAAGACTGCGCGATGGGACGATGCGTTCCATCGTCGACGTGCCCGATGGGAACGACGTCGTGCGGCGGCCGTTGCACGTCGACCAACGCAGACCCAGCCAACTGCGGCATGTGCGGGCGTGTTTGCGCCGCCGGTCAGTCGTGCGTCGGCGGGGTGTGCTCGTCGTCGGCGAGCTGCGATCCGCCCCGCTCGATGTGCGGAGCGAGCTGCGTGGCTCTTCAAATCGACCCGGAGAACTGCGGCTCTTGCGGGCGGCGCTGCGGCGCGGACGCCGACTGTGTCGCCGGCGCCTGCTCGTGCTCGAGCGGCCGAACGCTCTGCGCGGGCGCGGGGTGCGTCAACCTCGCGACCAACGACGCCCACTGTGGGGCGTGCGGCACCGCGTGTGGGGCCGGTCGCGTGTGCATGGGCAGTCGGTGCGTCGACGGCGTGACCTGTCCGATGGGCACTACGGCGTGCGCGGGCTTCTGCGTGAACACCAGCATCGACGCGAACAACTGCGGCGCGTGCGGCCGTCGCTGCGCCGCGACCGAGGCGTGCTCGAGCGGGACGTGCGCCGCGACCTCGTGTCCGGCCGGCTTCATCCGGTGCGGAACCGAGTGCGTGGACATCAACCGCGACGCTCGCCACTGCGGCGCGTGCGGCGCGGCGTGTCCGGCGCTGCACACCTGCGAGAGCAGGACGTGCCGCCCCGGGAGCTGCCCGGGGACGATGTGCGGATCGCTCTGCACTGACTTGAATCGTGACCCACGTAATTGCGGCGCCTGCGGCCGCTCGTGCGCGGCGGGTCAGGAGTGCACGATGGGCATGTGCGGCGGCATGACGAGCTGCCCGTCGCCCGGCGTGATGTGCGGGACGACGTGCACGGATCTCGCGAGCGACGTGCGCAACTGCGGTCGCTGCGGCAACGCGTGCCCGATGGGGCAGGCCTGCAACTCTGGGACGTGCGGGTCGATCATGGGCTGCCCGTCGCCCGGCGTGATGTGCGGGACGACGTGCACGGTGCTCTCGATGGACGTGAACAACTGCGGACGGTGCGGCAATGTCTGCTCGTCGGGGCAGACGTGCACGGCGGGCGCTTGCGTCGCCGCGGGCTGCCCAGCGCCGGGGATCATGTGCTCGGGCACGTGCGTCAATCCGCAGATCGACTCGAACAACTGCGGCGCGTGCGGCGCTCGCTGCCCGAGCGGGAGCTCGTGCGTGGCCGGCGCGTGCACGGCGGGCTGCCCGGCCGGCACGATGATGTGCTCGGGTGCGTGCACCAACGTGAACATCGACCCGAACCACTGCGGTCGCTGCGGCAACATGTGCGGGGCCGCCTCGTCGTGCACCGCCGGCGCGTGCGTCGCGGGCTGCGGATCGGGCTTCACCAACTGCGCCGGCACTTGCGTGGCGCTCTCGTCCAACCGGTTGCACTGCGGAGCGTGCGGACGGATGTGCGGCGCTCTTCAGCGCTGCGAGTCGAGCGCCTGCGTCAACGGCTGCTATTCGGGCGAGGTGGTTTGCGGCGGCCGCTGCACGACGACGCAGTTCGACCCCGAAAACTGCGGCGCGTGCGGCACGGTTTGCCCGATGGGTCAGCGCTGCGTATCTGGCCGCTGCGGGTGAAACGCGGCCGCGACGGGTGATACGATCCCGCGCACGATGACATCCGCCTCGATGGAGATGAGCGCCGGCGCCAAGAGCTCGGCGAGTACGGCAACGGCGAAGCTCGACGAGCTGCTCGCTAAACTCAAAGAGAAGGCGCGGCCCTTCGCGCGGCTGTCCGCGGCAGAGCGCGCCGCGCTGCTCGAGGCGTGCATCCCTCGGTTGATGGAGTGCGCAGAGGACTGGGTGTCTGCTGCGGTGAGCGCGAAGGGGCTTCGCGTTGGGCACCCCGAGACCAGCGAAGAGGTCTTCGGCGGGCCGATGACGACGGTGCGCAACCTCCGTTGGCTCGCGTGGTCTCTGCGCGAGGTCGCCAAGGGCGGAAAGCCGACGCTCGCCGACAAGCGCTTCGGGACGATGCGCGGCGGCGTCACGACGGTGGAGGTGTTTCCGGGCGACGCGCTGGACGGGGCGTTGTTCGCGGGGTTCTCCGCGCGCGTTCGGATGGAGAAGGGGATGGATCGTCAGGCCGTGATCGCGCGGCAGTCGAGCTTCTACGGCAAGAAGGACCCCGAGGGCGCCGTCTCGCTCGTGCTGGGCGCCGGCAACGTCGCGTCGATTCCGCCGATGGACGCGCTCTACAAGATGTTCGTCGACGGCAACGTTTGCATCGTCAAGCTCAACCCCGTCAACGAGTACCTGGGACCCTTCTACGAGAAGGCGCTCGCGCCGCTCGTCGAGGCGGGCTATCTCGCCTTCGTCAAGGGCGGCGGCGACGTGGGCGCGTACCTCGTCAACCACAAGCTCGTCGACGACGTGCACATCACGGGCTCGGACCGCACGCACGACTTGATTGTGTGGGGCCCGCCCGGCGCCGACCGCGACCGTCGCATCGCCGCGAAGGACCCGCTGCTCAAGAAGAGCATCACGAGCGAGCTCGGCTGCGTGACCCCCGTCGTCATCGCGCCCGCGGTGTTCTCCGAGAAAGAGCTGGATTTTCTCTCGCAGAACGTCGCCACGATGATGGTCAACAACGCGAGCTGCAACTGCAACGCGGGCAAGATGCTCGTGACGTCCAAGGGCTGGGCGCAGCGCGACGAGCTCCTCTCGAAGGTGCGCGCTGTGCTGAAGGACATCCCGTCGCGCAAGGCTTACTACCCGGGCGCGTTCGATCGGTACGAGCACCTCGTGGGAGGGCGCGCGGGCGTCGAGGCCTTCGGCGAGAAGTCGAGCGAGAAGCTGCCGTGGACGCTGGTCACGGGGCTCGATGGCCAGGGTGACGACAAGCTCTTTGTGACCGAGCCGTTCTGCCCGATCTTGAGCGAAGCGGTGCTCGACGAGAGTGATCCAGTGAAGTTCATCGAGGCCGCGACGCGGTTCTGCAACGACAAGCTGTGGGGAACGCTGTCGGGCATCATGGTGGTCCACCCGTCCATCGAGAAGGACGCCGCGGGTTCGGCGGCGGTCGACAAGGCCATCGCTGACCTTCGCTACGGCGCCGTCGGCATCAACTGCTGGACCGGCGTCGTGTACGGCATGGTCACGCCTCCGTGGGGGGCGCACCCTTCGAGCACGCTCGAGAACATTCAGGGCGGCCTCGGCTGGGTGCACAACACGTTCATGCTCGAGGGAATCGAGAAGGTCGTGGTGCGCGCGCCAGTGACGGTCAACCCGAAGCCGCCCTTCTTCGTCACCCACAAGAACGCGCACGTCGTGGCCCCCAAGGTCCTCGCGCTCGAGGCCAACCCGTCGTGGTTCAAGGTCCCAGGCGTCGCGATCAGCGCGCTGTTTGGTTGAGCGCGCTCAGCGTGCGGCGACCGCGAACGAGATCCTCGTGACGCCCGCGGCTCGCGCGCGATCCATCACCTCGACCACCCTCGAGTAGGCGACGGACGAGTCCGCGGCGATCACCGCGCGTTGACCGTGCCTGAGCCGGGCGTACATCGCGAGCCGATCGCTCAGCGCGACGTCTGACAGCAGCTCGCCGTCGAGCGTAACGCGGCCCTCCACCGTGATCGTGATGTTGATCGGCGCGTCCGTCGTGGGAGCCACCGGCGCTCGGCCTTCCGCTGCGGGCGGCGGGGGAGGCCGGCTCACGAACAGGGCTGCCACCACCCCCATGCACAGCACTGACGTCGCCACGCCGATCACGAGCCCGACGCCCGCGCGCCGCGGCGGGGCGGGCGGCTTCGCGCCGGCTCGCTCTGCTTCGAGGTCGGCGATCTTGCGCCGCAGGGCTTCGTTTTCATGGGAGAGCGCCTCGAGGTCGTCGCGATAGTTGCTCATCTGCTTTGGGGTCTGGCGCGATCAAGGTTCCCCCGGTTTCGCGGGTATGCAAGCGTCTCTATGGCCAAGAATGACGCAGGACGCGATGACCGAGGGCGCGAGGGCCGCTGTAGCGCGCGCGGAGTCGAGCGCGCTCGTCGTGCTCGCCGAGAGCGCCACCGCCGTGGTGATCGACAAGCCCGCGTGGCTGTTGGTTCACGACTCTGCCTGGGCGGGCCCGCGCGAAAAGACGGTCATGACCCTCGTGCGCGCGCAGCTCGGCGAGGGTCTCGTGCCCGTCCATCGGCTCGATCGACAGACGTCCGGAGCGCTGCTGCTCGCCAAGGGACCCGAGGCAGCGCGCGAATGGCAAGCGGCGATGAGCGGCGATCAGTGCGCGAAGAAGTACCTCGCGCTCGTCCGCGGATGCCTGAAGGCGCCGCAGATGGTGGAGCACGCGCTGCGGGACGAAGACGGCGTCGCGCGCGAAGCGCGCAGTCATTTCAGCGCTGTTTGCCATCGCGAAGGCGAGGCGCGGAGCTCGCTCGTCCTGGTGCAGATCTTCACGGGGCGCACGCACCAGGTGCGTCGGCACGCCAAGCACATCAGCCACCCGCTGCTCGGCGACGCGAACTACGGAAAGCAGCCGCTCAATCGTTGGTTTCGTGACCACTTTTCGTTGCCGAGGCTGGCGCTGCACGCGTTTGCGCTCACGCTCGAGCGCAGCGACGGCGAGCGCCTCGACGTGCGATGCCCGATGGCCGACGACCTGGCTCTGGTGTGCGACGCGCTCTACGAGGCAGAGACGTGGCGGTCGCTCGGTTTGTGAGCGGCGATGCGCTCGCCGCGCACTGGTGCTTGCGGTACCGTGCACCATCAGTTGCGAGCGAGGCGAACGATGGCGAGAGAGAGACGAGAGATCGATTGGTTGCTGTCCGTCGTCGCGATCGCGATGAGCGCGAGCTGCGCGATGCCCGAAATGATGTTGCCGCGGTCGGACGCTCGAGTGGACGCGCGCGCCGACGTCGTCACGCCGGACGTTCGCCCTCAGCCGATGGACGGCGAGGCCCCGTGCCCTGGCGGTGACACCCGTTGCAGCGGCGTGTGCACCAGCGTTTTGTCGGACCCGATGAATTGTGGTGCCTGCGGTACGCAGTGCTCTCCCGGCGAGGTCTGCGCGATGGGCCGCTGCGGCCCTGCGACGCCAATGTGCCCGGCTGGCCAGATGAGCTGCGGCGGAGTCTGCGTCGACACGCAGACGGACCTGAACAACTGCGGCGCCTGCGGTCGTATGTGCGCCGCGGGGCAGACGTGCGCGGCCGGAATGTGCATGGGCATGGCGATGTGCCCTGCTGGCCAGACGCGCTGCGGCGCGGCGTGCGCCTCGCTCGACAGCGATCCGATGAACTGTGGTGCGTGCGGCACCGCCTGCGCCGCCGGGCAGAGCTGCACCATGGCGCGCTGCGTCTCTGCGCGAATGATGTGCGCCGCGGGCCAAACGGACTGCGCCCCGACCGCCCCGTCTCCCATGTGCGTGGACGTTCAGAGCTCGAGCGCGCACTGCGGCGCTTGCGGCAACGCGTGCTCTGCGGGGCAGAGCTGCTCCGCCGGCGTCTGCGCGTGCGCCGCGGGCACCACCCTCTGCGGTCGCTCGTGCGTCAATACGCAAACGGACGCGATGAACTGCGGCGGCTGCGGCAGCGCGTGTCCGATGGGGCAGGTGTGCGCTGCGGGACGCTGCGCGTGCCCGGCGGGACAGCTCTTGTGCGGCGGCGTCTGCGTCAACACGCAGACCGACAGCGCCAACTGTGGCGCCTGCGCGATGGCGTGTCCGATGGATCAGGTGTGCGCTGCGGGCCGCTGCGCGTGCATGACCGGGCAGGTGCTCTGCGGGATGCCCAGCGCGTGCGTCTCGCTGCAGACCGATCGCAACAACTGCGGCGCGTGCGGGACGGTGTGTCCGATGGGGCAGGTGTGCGCTGCCGGTCGGTGCGCTTGTCCGATGGGACAGATGGCCTGCGGGACGCCCGCGCTGTGCGTCGACACGCAGACGAGCTCTGCCCACTGCGGCGCGTGCAACAACGCGTGCGGGCCGGGCACCGGGTGCATGGCGGGGATGTGTCGAGGGATTCCTCCGGCGAACGACACGCGCGCAGGCGCGGTGATGCTCGACCTGTCGATGCCGTCGCAGACGATCGCGGTCAACACGATGGTGGCGCGCAACGACACGACGGGCCCCTGCGGATGCACGTCGGGCAACGACGTGTTCTATCGCTTCACGTTGACGCAGCCCGAGATCGTCATGGCGGACACCTTCGGCGCCGCCTGGGACACGTCGTTGTTCTTTCAGAGCTCGACGGGCGGGTCCGTCACCGCGGGCACAGGCTTTACGACCTGCAGCGATGACTCGACCGAATGCGGCAACGTGGGTCGCCAATCAGCGATCTTCGCGAGCCTCCCTGCAGGAACATACTTTCTCGTGCTCTCCGGTTGCGGCGCGGGCGCGGCGACGATTCGGTTTCAGCACGTTCCCGCAGGAGCGGGAGCGGCGACGCGGATCACCCCGACGACGACGGCTCGTACTGCGACCGGCACGACCGGAGCGACCAGCGGCTACAGCGGGAGCTGCTGCTCGAGCGGCGGCGACGCCGCGCTGTGGTGGCTCACGTGTCCGAACACCGCGACCGCGCCCTTCTACGCGTCCACGTGCAACCCGATGACCGGCGCGAACCGCGCGGGATACAACAGCTCGCTCTCGCAGCACTCCGCGTCGCGCGCGATGGCCGCGTGCAACGACGACGTGGGTCTCGTGTGCGGCAACGGCTCGACGGTGACCTCGACGATCCCCGCGACGAGCGCCAACCAGCTGAGCCTCAACTCGCTCGTGATCGACGGCTGCATGGCGATGGGTAGCTACTCGGTCGACTACTCGCTCGGCGCGTGCGCCAGCGGGACGCGCTGCGGCAGCGCCTGCGTCGACACCGCGAGCGACGTCAACCACTGCGGAGGCTGTGATCGACGCTGCTCCGCGGGGCAGAGCTGTCGCATGGGGATGTGCAGCGACGTTCCGCTCAACGACCAGCCGGCCGGGGCGATCGCGATCAACATGGCCAACCCCCAGTCGACGTTCACCGTCAACACGATGGCGGCCGGCAACGACACGACGGGCAGCTGCGGATGCACGTCGGGCAACGACGTGTTCTACACGTTTACCGTCGCCGCCGGACGGAGCGAGCTCGTGTACGCCGACACCATCGGTTCGAACTACGACACGTCGATCTTCTTTCAGTCGAGCACTGGTACGAACATCACGACGGCCAACCTCGGAGCGCAGGGCGCGGTCTGCAACGACGACGGCGGGCTCGCCGGCTGCGGGACACTGCGTCAATCGCAAGTCATGGCTCGATTCGAGGCAGGGACGTACCGCCTGGTCGTCTCGGGCTGCGGATCGGGAGGGATGGCGACGATCCGCTTTCAGCACGTGCCGATCGGAAACGGGCCGCTCTCGTTCTTGCCGATGGGGTCGACTCCGATCGCGACGACGAGCACTTCGGGCACCGGTCGCGTCACGTCGACCTGCAGCTCGGCCGGCCCCGAGAACACGTACTACTGGTACACCTGCCCGGCCTTCGCCGCTGCGATGTTCAGCGCCAACACCTGCGGTCGCGCGAGCTGGGACACCTCGCTCGCGCAGAGCAGCCCTGGCCGCGCGACGCCCATCGTATGCAACGACGATTCGTGCGGCACGCAGTCGCAGATCACCGCCACGATCCCCGCGGGGGCGGGCATTCACGCGCTGTACGTCGATGGCTTCTCGAGCACGTCGTCCGGCTCGTACACGGTCGCCGTCACGCGACCCTGAGCAGGGTTAGCGCAGTTTTCGCAGGGGGAACGCAGAGTCCGCGCGCGAGTTCGGTGTTGGCCGAGCGCGGAAGTCTGTATGATGCGCCGTTCAGTTTTCGCTATCGATCTCATTGGAGGATGAATGATTCACCATCAGAGGCAGTGGCTCGCGCGCGCGATCTGTACCATCGGCGCCGCGACCGCTTTGTTCGCGTGCGCCATGCCGGTGCAGACCACGGACTCGGGCCGGGACACCGGACGAGACACCGCGGTCGCCGACGTTCAGCGTCCCGACGTGCAGATGCCGATCGACACCGGTGTGTGCGCGAGCGGCGAGACGCTGTGCGGGCCCACCTGCGTAAACCTCGACACGAGCGCGACCAACTGCGGCGCTTGTGGGCGCGCCTGCGCCGCGGGTGAGACCTGCACGATGGGCGCGTGCCGAGGCACGACGATGTGCACGGGCACCCAGACCAACTGCAGCGGCACCTGCGTGGACACGCAGAGCGACGCGAACAACTGCGGCGCCTGCGGAATGGCCTGCCCGATGGGCCAGTCGTGCGCGATGGGCATGTGTCGACCGGCGGTCATGTGCCCGATGGGGCAGACCGACTGCGGCGGCATGTGCGTCGACACCCGGACCAGCGCGACCCACTGCGGCATGTGCGGAACGTCCTGCCCTGCTGGGCAGACGTGCATGATGGGCGCCTGCGCTGCGCCGATGTGCACGGGGAGCGAGACGCTCTGCGGCGGCCGCTGCGTCAACACGCAGACGGACGGGATGAATTGTGGTGCTTGCGGCAACGTGTGCCCGATGGGACAGACGTGCACCGCTGGGGCGTGCGTCAACACGATGGTGATGTGCACCGCGCCCGAGGTGAACTGTGGCGGCCGCTGCGTCAACACGCAGACGAGCGCGACGAACTGCGGCGTGTGTGGCCGCGCGTGCGCGATGGGGCAGACCTGCTCCGCGGGTATGTGCATGGGCACGGTCGTCTGCCCGATGGGCCAGATGGTCTGCGGGTCGGCCTGCGCGGACCTGCAGACGGACCCGATCAACTGCGGCGCGTGCGGCACCATGTGTCCTGCCGGTCAGACCTGCTCGATGGGTCGCTGCGTGATGGGCCGTCCGATGTGTCCCGCGGGGCAGACGGACTGCGCCCCGATGGCGCCTGCTCCCAACTGCGTGGATCTTCAGTCGAGCATGGCCAACTGCGGCGCGTGCGGGGTTGTGTGCGGCGCGGGGCAGACCTGCTCTGCCGGTCGCTGCGCGTGCGGCGCGGGCCAGATGCTCTGCGGACGCACGTGCATCAACACGACATCGGATAACAACAACTGCGGCGCGTGCGGCCGCGTCTGCGCTGGTGGCACGACGTGCCAGAGCGGGACCTGCCGTTGCCCCGCAGGCCAGACGGGCTGCGGCACCCCGGCGGTCTGCGTGGACCTGACGACCAGCGGGGCGAACTGTGGAGCGTGCGGCAGGGCGTGCCCGACGGGGCAGAGCTGCACCGGGGGTGTGTGCGGGTGTCCGATGGGACAGATGGCGTGCGGGACGCCTTCGAGTTGCGTGAACACGCAGACGGACCGCAACAACTGCGGGATGTGCGGTCGCGTGTGCGCGATGGGCCAGACGTGCAACGCAGGCGTGTGCGCGTGCCCGATGGGCCAGACGGCGTGCGGGGGCGTTTGCGTGGACCTGCAGACCAGCGCGGCCAACTGCGGCGCGTGCGGGACCGCGTGCCCGATGGGGACGGCGTGCACCGCCGGTCGCTGCATGGGTACTCCGCCAGCGAACGACACGCGCGCGGGAGCGACCTTGATCAACCTGGCGATGCCTTCGCAGACGATCGCGGCGAACACGACGTCGGCCCGGCACGACACCAACGGCACGTGCGGCTGCACGACGACGGGCAACGACGTCTTCTATCGCTTCGTCTTGACGGTGCCCGAGATCGTCTACGCCGACACGCTGGGCGCGACCTGGGATACGTCGTTGTTCATTCAGGACGCGGCGGGCAACAACGTGACGGCGAGCGCTGGCTTCACGACGTGCAACGACGACGCGCGCGACTGCGGGTTGACGAGTGGTCTGCAGTCGATGGTGGTCGCGAGGCTCCCGGCGGGGACGTACTTCCTCGTGCTGTCGGGCTGCTCGGCGGGCATGGCGAACATCAAGTTTCAGCACTTGCCCGCGGGCAACGGAACGTCTTCGCGCATCGCGCCGGACGGCACGGTTCGTCAAGCGATGAGCACGACGTCGGGCACGGGAACGACGACGAGCACCTGCTGCTCGGGCTCTCCCGAGAACTCTCTGTGGTGGTTGACCTGCCCGAGCAGCGCGGCCAACACCTTCAACGCCAACACGTGCAACGCGATGACCGGCGCGACGACGGCGGCGTACGACGTGTCGTTGACGCAGGCGAGCGCGCTGCGCAGCGGCGCGGTGTGCAACGATGACGTCGGCTTCGGCTTCGTGTGCGGCAACGGGTCCAACGTCAACGCGTCGATCCCCGCGACCGCGGCGAACCAGGTGGGCCTCAACACCCTCGTGGTCGACGGGTGCTCTGGGTCCGGCGCTGCCACGGTCAACTACGTGATGGCGACGTGCGCGACTGGGACGCGCTGCGGCGCGATCTGCGCAGACACGCTCAACGACAACAACAACTGCGGCGGCTGCGCGCGTCGCTGCAACGCAGGAACGGCGTGCAGCGGCGGCGTGTGCGTGGCTGCTCCGTCCAACGACCGCCCCGCAGGCGCGGTCGTCATCAACATGGCCAACCCGCAGTCGACCTTTACCGTGAACACGGTGGCGGCGGTCAACGACACCTCCGGCTCCTGCGGCTGCACGGCCGGTGAGGATGTGTTCTACAACTTCACGCTGACAGCGCCGGAGATCGTCTACGCCGACACGATCGGATCGACGCGGGACACGGCGATCTTCATCCAGACCTCGACGGGCACCAACGTGGCGAGCGCTGGTCTGCCCAACGGGGCGACCTGCAACGACGACGGCGGCCTCGCGGGCTGCGCGACCGGAACGCAGTCGCAGATCATGGCGCAGCTCCCCGCGGGCGCATACCGCCTCGTGGTCTCTGGCTGCGGCGCGGGCGGACCGACGAACATCCGCTTTCAGCACTTGCCTGTTGGAAACGGCGCGGTTGCTGCGCTCGCCGCTGGCAGCTCGACGCCGTCCGGCACGACGTCTGGCACGGGTCGAATCACCTCGACTTGCTGCTCGACTGGGCCAGAGAACACGTACTACTGGTACACGTGCGGCGCCGCGATGGGCGGCTCGTTCACGGCGAGCACCTGCGGTCGCGCGACCTGGGACACCGAGCTCGCGCAGCGCAGCGCGGCGCGGACGCCCGTCGAGGTCTGCAACGACGATGTCGGCGGCACGTGTGGTGTTCGATCGTCGATCACCAGCACGATCCCGGCGGGCGCTGGCATTCACACGCTCTACGTCGACGGTTGTCTGAGCAACTCGGGCGCGTTCAGCGTGTCGGTCTCGCGTCCGTGAGCTGAGCGCTGGGGGAGCCGCGCTAGGGGGGGCGTGTCGATGGCTCGATTCGCTCGACTTTTCCTCGGGCGATGAACACGCGTCGGTCCGCGACGCGCTCTGCGAGCGGACGGTCGTGGGTCACGACGATCACGATGCAGCCTCGCTTCTTGGCGTCATCGATGGCCGTCGCGACGCGCTCTGTCGAAGCGTGGTCGAGTCCCGTCGTGGGCTCGTCGAAGAGCAGCATGGTCGGCTCGTGAACCATGGCTCTCGCGAGCGAGACGCGCTGCAGTTGTCCTCGCGACAAGACTCGGGCGGGCTTGTCGACAAACGACGAGAGCGCGTAGGCGTCGATGACGCGCTCGATCGCGGCGCTCGGGGACGAGACGCGGTACCAGCGCGCGTAGAGCGTGAGCGACTCGCGCGCGCTCAGGTCCGGGTACACGAGCGCCTCGTGCGCGACGAGCCCGATCGCGGGGCGGATCTGTGATCGGTCGTCGGGCAGCTCGTACTCGCCGTAGCGAACAGCGCCTGCGTTGGGGCGCGCGAGCGTCGCGAGGACGTTGAGGAGCGAGGATTTTCCCGCGCCGTTGGGGCCTTCGATGGTGCTCACCGTGCCTGCGTCGAAGGCTACGGTGACCCCTGCGAGCGCGCGGGTGGCTCCGTAGGCGAGAGAGACTCGCTCAACTTCGACCCGCTCGAACTGGGCGCGCTGCATCGAACTCGCGCGCTCAGTGCCCCGCGCCGTGAGCGGGGGGAGGGGCGCTCGCGAGCAGCTCGTCGCGCTGCTCGCGCAGATGCCAGGGCAGCTCGCCGTACACGTCATCGAACACCGATTCGCGCGGCGGATTCGAGGCGGACTCGACCATCGCGATGGCGGCCTTCACCTCGGCGTCGACCTCGGCGAACAGCGCCTCGTCCCGCGCCTCGTCGATCAGGCCGCGAGCGACCATGGCCTTGCGCAGCTTGTCGAGCGGGTCTTTCTTGCGCCACTCCTCGACCTCTTCGTTCGAGCGATAGCGCGTGGGGTCGTCGCTCGAGGAGTGCGCGCCCATGCGATAGGTGACGCACTCGATGAAGGTCGGACCGTGTCCGTCCCGCGCGCGCTGGGCGGCGTCTGTGAGCGCGAGGAACACCGCGCAGATGTCGTTGCCGTCCACGCGGACGCCGGGCATCCCGTAGGCGATGGCCTTGGACGCGAAGGTAGGCGAGGCGGTTTGCATCTTCGACGGCACGCTGATGGCCCAGTGGTTGTTCTGGCAGACGATCACGCAGGGCGTCTTGAAAACGGCTGCGAAATTCATCGCGTTGTGAAAGTCTGACTGGCTCGTGGCGCCGTCGCCGAGAAAGCCCACGGCGATGCTCTTGGCCTTGCGGAGCTTCATGGCCCACGCCGCGCCGACCGCCTGCGGGACTTGCGGCCCGATGCAGCTCGACCAGCTCACTTGATGAACGCTCTTGCCCGAGTAGTGACTTGGCATCTGGCGACCCTTGTTGACGTCGCACGCGTTGCCGAAGCACTGCGCGACGTAGGTCTCCAGCGGAAATCCTCGCACGAGCATCGCCGGTCCCTCGCGCAGCGCTGGGAAGATCCAGTCCTCCGCGTCGAGCGCGAGCCCCGTGGCGATCGGCGTGGCCTCCTGCCCTTTGACCTCGCCGTAGAATCCGATGCGTCCCTGTCGCTGGATCACGAGCATCCGCTCGTCGAGCGCGCGGAGCCTGCGCATCTCGCGGTACATCCGCGTGAGGAGCGCGTCAGAGATCTTCGCCTGGTGCTCGGCGCTCATCGAGCCATCGTCGCCGATCACCGAAAAGAGACCGAACATCGGGTCGGTCGAGGCAGCCACTACCTTGCTCATTGCTCGTGCGCGGGGAGCCTACACCATCGTCGCGGAAGCTCGGAGCAGATGTGTCAGGGTCGCTGACGGGACTCGATGCGAGCGATGGCCCAGCGCGCGAGCGCGCGCAGCGGCTCGTCGCGTTCGCGTTCGATCGAGGCGTAGAGCGCGGGGAGGTGCGATTCGTCGCCGAAGTTACCGAGCACGATCATGGCGTTGCGGACGAGGCCGTCGCGTCCAGGGCGGCCGAGGGGAGAGCCGAGCGTGAGGCGCCGAAACTCTGCCTCGTCGAGAGAGAGCAGCGACTCGACGGTGCGCTTGGACCACCGCGCTCCGAGCGCGAACTGCGGAGCGATCTCTCGAGGCGTCGGGCTCTTGTTGAAGGGACAGACGTCCTGGCATTCGTCGCAGCCGAAGAAGCGGTCGCCGATCCCTTCTCTGAGCTCTTCGGGGATCTCGCCTTCGTGCTCGATCGTGAGAAACGAAACACATTTTCGAGCGTCGAGCACAAATGGTCTCGGAAAGGCACCGGTCGGGCACGCGTCCAGACACAGCGTGCAGGCTCCACATCGGGAGTCTAGAGCAGTGTCCGGAGCGAGCTCCGCGGTCGTCACCACCTCCCCGAGCAGGAAGAACGAGCCGATCCCCGGAGCGATGATCATGCCGTTTTTTCCTACGAAACCTACGCCCGCGAGGCGCGCCCAGGCGCGCTCGAGGATCGGCGCTGTGTCCACCATGGGCCGCGCTTCGCAGCCGGTCTCGTTGCGAACAAACTCGGCGAGTCTTCGGAGTCTCTTTCGAACAAAATTGTGATAGTCTTGGCCCCTCGCGTAGGCAGCGACGCGCGCCCCTCGAAGGCCCAGCATGCCGGAGTCCACCGCGTCGCGCTTTGCGGCGTCGACGGGCGCAGCGGGACGGTAGTCCGTCGCACACACGATCACACTCCGCGCACCGTCGAGCACGGCTGGCGTGTCGAGGGTGCGACGCGACTCCTGATTGTGCGCGAGGTAGGTCATCGAGCCATGCATCCCTTCGTCGATGAACGCACGATACCGCGAGAAATCCTGTGAAATGTCCTCGACGCGCGCGATCCCGACCCGCGTGAATCCGAGCGAAGAACATCGCGTCCGAATGGCTTCCTCGAGGCCTTGTGTTTGCTCAGTGATCATGGAAAATCCGCAGCTCGCTCACTTGACCGTGAAGCGTTCTCAAAACACACTCGTCAAAGTTTTGTTGCTGCAATGACGAGGGACCCCAACGACAGCGGCGACGACTGGATCACGCAGACCGTTGTCCAGCGCGCAGACGGCCAAGCCACCGGGTCGACCAGCGGTGACTGTCTCGTCATCATCTACGCGAAGGAGACGACCAACCTCGGCAAGCGGTTCGTGCTCGACGCCAACGCGCCGGCGGTCAGCGTCGGCCGCGGCACAGACAACGTCGTCGTGCTCGCGGCCGAGGGCGTCTCGCGCAGGCACGCGCGCTTCGAGCGCCGCGATGGAAACTGGGTGGTAATCGACCTCGGCTCGACCAACGGGACGTACGTCAACGACGAGCCCGTCACCGAGCATCGGCTCCGCCGCGGCGACCACGTGAAGATCGGCGATTCGATCTTCAAGTTCTTGTCGGGGAGCGACGTCGAGGCTGCGTACCACGAAGAGATCTACCGAATGACCATCGTCGATGGTCTGACGCAGGCCTTTAATCGTCGGTACTTCTTCGAGTCGCTCGACCGCGAGATGTCTCGCGCGCGCCGCTATCATCGGCCGCTCGGCCTCGTGATGCTCGACATCGACCATTTTTCGCGCGTCAATAATACCTACGGTCACCTCGCAGGAGACTACGTTCTACGGGAGATTTCGAACCTCGTCCGCGCGCGCATCCGCCGGGACGAGATCTTCGCTCGCTATGGCGGCGAGGAGTTCGGGATCATTCTTCCCGAGACCGACTTGCGAGGCACCGCGTACGTCGCCGAGAGCATTCGAGGCATCATCGCGGCGCACCCGTTCGTCTTCGAACGGGAGAAGATCTCTGTCACCGCGTCGCTCGGCGTCGCCGAGCTCGAGGACTCTCTCGCGATGCCAGAGGCCTTCATTCAGCTCGCGGACGAGCGCCTCTACCGCGCAAAGCACGGCGGTCGCAACCGCGTCGTCTTCGAGTGAAGGTCGCTCGCTCCTCGGCGCTCTGCCTCGCGTTCGCGGCGCTCTCGGCTGGCGCCCTCTGCGCAGCGCATCCCTTCGGGCTCTCGTCGACGAACCGACTGTTCGCGCTCGAGCCCGACACGACCGGCGCCCGCGTCGCGTACGTCCTCGACCTCGCCGAGCTGCCGACAACCGAGGAGCTCGCGCGGCTCGATCGCGATCGCGACGGTCAGGTCACGGCCGTCGAGCGCGAGGCGTACCTCGACGCGTTGTTCGAACGACTCCAGGGTGAATGGCGGTGGAGCGTCGATGGTCGACCGACCCGACCGAGGATCGTCGCGAGGAGCCTCGAAGTCGGCACGGGAGAAGGTAATCTGAACACGCTCCGCGTCGTGGCAGAGCTCAGGATCGACCGTCCTTTGCCCGTCGATTCGCGGTCGGCCTTCGTGGTGAGCGTGCGAGACGAGAGTTATTCCGACCGCCCAGGCTGGCGCGAGCTTCGAGTCGAGAGCAGCAGTTCGATGCGCGTTGTGACCGAGTCCGGAGAAGCTGATCCCTCGATCCTCGCCCGTCGCGCCGCGGGCGAGCGCGTCACGTTACGCATGAACGAGGCGCGCTGGAGGCTCTCGCCCGTTGGAAGGTCCCAGAGCGCCCCCGTCGCTCGGCCACCGTCCGCCCGGCGCGCGCCTGTGTGGGCGCTGCTCGGGGTGGTCGCGGCGATCGTCGTGATCATCGCGCTCGCTCGACGACGCCCTGGCGCTTGACGTCGCGCCGCCGTCCGTTGGCGAAACGCACCGCGAGCATCCCGAGATCGTCCCCAGGAGAACGCTCGTGGCGTTTCTTCCTTCCAACGGCGCGGCGCGGGTGTGATTGCGGATCGTGCGCGCGTGCGGGGGTCTGAGGGCGCTGCCCCGAATGAATTCGGGGTCTGCGGGTCTGCCCCCAAATGAATTCGGGGTCTGCGGGTCTGCCCCCGAATGAATTCGGGGGCAGCGCGCGCCGCAGGAGCGTCGCGGGCCATGCGCCGCAAGGCAGCGCATGCA
>LNEO01000254.1 GCA_001465015.1 Deltaproteobacteria bacterium Ga0077539
TTCAACGGAATGGACGCGAGCTCCGTGCCAACCCAGGCGTTTACCTCGGCGAACAACGTCCCCGCGTGGGTCGAGTGGCTCGTGGCCAATCCTCGCGCAGTGGGACAACGCTCGCGGAGCTTCGCGCAGATGCTCGTCGAGAGCGCAGCGGGAGCACAACCCACGCCCGCGCAACGGGCGGCGCTGGCGATCTTTCGCGAGACCGGCGCGACGGCACTGACCCCGATCGAGCGCCAATGGTCCATGCCGAACGCAGAGATCGCGACGCTCGAAGCCGCGTGGCGACTCGCCGCGGACGTGCGCGATTTCTACCGCATCGGCGGGTTCTACATGGAGCTCTACCGGCGCTCGGCCACCGACGACGCGGGCGTCGCGCGGGCGCAGCTCGCCCTCGCGGCGCGCAACGACGCGGTGATCGTTCAGCACCTCGCGGCCTGCGAGCGAGCGGTGGCGGCAGAGCTTCCGCGTGGAGAAGAGCAAGCGACTTGGATCGAGCACGCGATGGCAAGCGCCGTCGCGAACGAGTGCGCGCCGGTCGCGAGCGTCCAGAGCATCCTCGATGTTCGACGGGCGCGCGAGGCGATCGACGGCGCGCTGCAGCGCAGCGTGACTCCCTGGCGCGTGGCGATCTATCTCGAGCTCACGCGGCTGCCCGGCAACGTCTCGGTGAGCGTCGCGGCGCGCGACGCGCTGCTCGCCAACAGGAGGGCCCGAGCCGCGCTGCTGCGGGCAGACGACGGGCTCTGGCAGCATCTCCCCGCAGCCGAGCGCACGAACGACGCTGCGTTCATGGTGGCGGCGCAGCAGAGCGCCGAGGCGTTGCTGGGAGCGTTTCCTGATCAAGTGGCGCAGCAGTCGGTGATCGCGCGGGGAGAGAGCGGCGGCGAAGAGCGGGTGTTCGTCGTCAACTCGAGCGAGACGCCGACGCTCCCGCCCATTTCGCTGCGATTCGGAATGGTGCGGCCCGGCACCACGCTCAGCCCGAGGCTCATCGCGCGAATCATGGATTGACCCGCGACGATTACTGCTCTTTGGGATCGAGCGCGTCGCGCAGCCAATCGCCGGTCAAGTTGAATCCCAGCACCGTGACCGCGATCGCGCCGCCCGATACGAGCGCGAGGCGCGGGGCGCGGAGGAGGTACGCTGTTCCCTGATCGAGCAGCGCGCCCCACGAAGCGCCAGCGCCGGGGCCCAAGCCGAGAAAGCTGAGCGATGCCTCCGCGAGCACCGCGCCGCCCAGCCCGAAGGTCGCCTGAACGATCAGCGGCCCGACCGCGTTGGGCAACACGTGCTTGAACAAGATTCGCGACGACGACGCGCCGAGAGCGCGGGCCGCGGTCACGAACTCGCGATCTCGCAGCCGCAGCACCTCCGCGCGGCTCACGCGCGCGTACGCGACCCACCCCGTCGCGCTCAGCGCTGCGATCATGTGCCCGAAGCCCGGCCGCGCGATGAGCGCGAGGAGCGCCACGTTGATCACCAGCGAGGGCATCGCTTGCACGGCGTCGGTGATGCGCGAGAGGACCAGATCGGTCTTTCCGCCGGAGTAGCCGGAGACCGCGCCGAGCAGCGAGCCGACCACAAACGAGATCAGCACGGTGCTCACCGCGACGAGACCCGCCGTGCGCGCGCCGGTCAAGAGCACGCTCAGCACGTCGACGCCGTTGTCCGCGGTGCCGAGCAGGTGCGCGCGCGAGGGGCCCTCGAGCTCGTGCGCGAGGTCGATCGCGCGCGGCGCGTACGGCGCGAACCACGGCCCCACCAACGCCAATACCAAGAACAAGCACACCAGCGGAACGCCCACCGCGGCCCGCCCCTGAAGCCTCCATCGTCGGCGCTCGCGCTCGCTCACGACAGCCGGATCCTCGGGTCGACCAGCACGTACGCCACGTCCACCATGAGCTGCACGAGCACGGCGGTCGCGGCGATCACCACCACGCACGCGAGCACCACGGGGATGTCCCGCGCGGTGAGCGACTGAAGCAACAGCGTCCCGAGCCCCGGCCGATCGAAGATCTTCTCGGTGATGATCGCGCCGCCGAGGAGGCTCGCGAGCTGTGCGCCTCCCGTCGTCAACAGGGGAACCATCGCCGCGCGCAGCGCGTGCTTCACGAGCACCGCAGGCTCGCTCAGCCCTCGCGCCCTGGCCGCGGTGACGAACGGCTCTCGCAGCGTCTCGCGCAGCGACGCGCGACCCATGCGCGTGAGGATCCCCGCCATTCCGACGCCGAGCGTGAGCGACGGAAGCACGAGCGACAGCGGCCCCTTCGCGTCCGGTCCCGGAAACGGCAGCGCGGGAACAGCGACGCAAAACGCGAGGATGAGCAGCGGCCCGAGCCAAAGGGACGGAATGGCCACCCCCACGAGCGACGCGACGCCCACGGCCGCGTCCGTCTTGGTGCGCGGCCTGCTCGCCGCGAGCAACGCGAGCGGAATCGCGATGGCCCACGCCACGAGGGCGGAGCTCACCGCCAACGTGATCGTGTTGGGCCACACGTCGGCGATCATGCTCGCCGCAGAGCGTGCGGGTTGCCTGAGCGAGTGTCCCATTCCGCGCGCCGGGACGATCAGGTCCAGAATGAACTGCGCAAAGCGCGTCGCAAACGGCTGATCGAGACGCAGCGCGCGACGGAGCTGCGCGCGGTCTTCGGCCGTCGCGGTCTCACCGAGGATCGTGTCCGTCGGATCCCCGGGGAGCGCCTCGAGGACGAGGAAGCACGCCGACACGACGGCGAGCACCGTGAGCGCTCCGCCAAGCGTCCTGCGCAACAGGTAGCCGAGGTAGCGCAATGGTCCTCGCGTCGGCTCAGATGGAAGAGAGCGGCAGCGCGCAAAAGCGCGTGCGCGGCTTGGTCGTGCCCGGGCCGGTTCGATCGTCGACCAGTCTCGTACAGCCAGACTCGGGGTCGGTCCCCGGCGGGCACGTCACGAAGAGCCCGGTGACGTTGGCCGTGGGCTGTTCGCAGCGATATCCGCTGCGACAATCGCCGTCCGTGCTGCAAGGGGACATGCAAAATCGCCGCGCTCGTCGCGGGGTATCGGCGAAGAACTCGACGCAGAGCGCGTCGTCGGGGCACGAGTTGCGGTCGCACTCGGCGACCGTGCAATAGCCGCCCGGTTGAGAGGTGTCGCAGCGTCGGTCGTTGTTGATTGAGCAATCTGTGTCGAGCGCGCACCCGTCGCCGATGCGACGTGCGCAGCCCATCGGCGCCAGCACGAGAGCGAAGAAAGCGAGGATGAGCGCGACCTTCGCGCGCGGGCCATGACTCATGAGGGGCGCGGAATGTAGCGCAGCCGCGCGCGCGAAGGTATACGCCCGAGAACATACTCATGACGGTTCGCACCGGACTCGACCGCATCGCCCATGATTCCGAGGTGAACACGCTCGTACGAGGTCGGTCGATCGGCCTCGTCGCGCACCCCGCGTCGGTCACCGCGACGCTCGTTCACGCGAAGGACGTGCTCGCTGGCGCTGGCGCGAACATCCGCGCGCTCTTCGGTCCCGAGCACGGCTACGGCGGCGAAGCGCAGGACATGATCGGCGTCGAGGACGCGCGAGACCCCGAGACCAACGCGCCGATTCGATCGCTGTACGGCGCGACGTTCGACTCGCTCTCGCCCGCACCAGCGTGGCTCGAAGGGCTCGACGCGCTCGTGGTCGACCTGCAAGACGTCGGGAGCCGCTACTACACGTTTGTGTGGACGGCGGTGCTGTGCGCGCGGGTCTGTCAGCGCGCGGGCGTCGAGCTCATCGTGCTCGACCGCCCCAATCCGCTCGGCGGACTGACCATCGAGGGAGCGCCGCAACTCGAGAAGCTCCGGTCTTTTGTGGGTCTCAGGAGCGTTCCTGTGCGCCACGGCCTCACGATCGGCGAGATCGTCGCGGACGCCGCGAAGGACGAGGGGCTCGACTGCGTTCGCGTCGTGAAAATGCAGGGCTGGACGCGGGACATGCTGTTCGAGGACACCGGGCTCCCGTGGGTCCTGCCCTCGCCCAACATGCCGACGGTCGACACCGCTCGCGTCTATCCCGGCGGCTGCCTCCTCGAGGGAACAAACGCGAGCGAAGGCCGCGGCTGCACCCGTCCCTTCGAGGTCTTCGGCGCTCCGTGGCTCGACGCGCGCGCGCTCGCAGCGGCGATGATGCGCGACGGAGGCGCGGGCTTCATCGCGAGGCCGACGACGGTGCGCCCCACGTTTCACAAGTGGGCGGGCCAGACGATCGGCGCGGTGCAGGTTCACGGCACGGACGCGCGCGCCTTCTCGCCGTACCGCGCGTACATCGCGGCGCTGCGCGAGATGAAGAAGCACCCGCAATTTCACTGGCGAACCGAGAAGTACGAGTTCGTCGACGACGTCCCCGCGATCGACCTGCTCACCGGGGACGGGCGGGTGCGCGAGGCGATCGACCAGGGCGCGGGCGTCGACGAGCTCATGGCGATCGGCCGCGAGCGGCTCGAAGCCTACGACCACCGCGCGAAGTGGCTCTACGACCCGCGCTGAGCCCGCGATCGCGGTAGGCGGCGAGCGAGTCGCTCGAATCGATTGTTCGAGACAACCTCGCTCGTCCGGGCGCGCGCGTGCGCTATCGTCCAGCCGTGACGGTCCAAAGGTATTTCTTGTCCTCGCTCCTCGTGCTCGGCGCGGTCGCTGGCTGCTCGCCGCCCGCGCAGACCTGCGACGGTGGAGCGTGCAACGACGCTGGTGACAGCGCCGCGCCTTCGCGCTGCCTCACCGCGGTGCTCCCTGCCTGTGATCGCGGCGGCGATCCCTACTCGGACGAGGCGTGCTTCTCGCTCGATGACACCGAGTCCCGCAGCGGCGCGATGGTCGACCCGATGCGCGCGCCGACGATCACCGCTCCCGCGACGGGCGCCGCGCTCGCCGCGGCGACGCCCTTCAACTTCGAGTGGACCGCTCCGACAGCGCTGGCTCCGCGCGTGACCCCGCTGCGATGGCGACGCGCGTCGGTCACCCCGGCGCCGCTCGCAGGGTCTCCGTCGGTGCTCGACGAGCTTCGTCGATGGACGTCGCTCGTGCCCGAGGCGCACGCTCACTGCGCGCCCTTCTCGGGGCTCGGCTATGGGCTCGACTTTCGGGCAGGCGGTCGCGTGGTGCTACGCGTCGAGCAGTCGGGCACGAGCTTCAGGCCTGGCGCGCTCGCGTGGGACATGCTCCGAGGCGCCGGTGGCCCGATCGAAGTTCGCATCACGGCCACGAGATTTCGCAACAGCACCGTCAGCGAAGGGCCGTTCGAAGCGCCGACGCGGGTGACCTTCACCATCGTTCCATGATGACGCATCGAACGGCCACCTCGGCGTTGATTGTGTGTGCGTCGATGCTCTCGGCGCTCGCGCTCTCTTCCTGCGGGCAACGCGTGCTCGAGCCGTACGACGGACAAGCGTTTCCCGATCGACGACCGCGGATTCCGTGGCCTTCGACCGCGAGCGCGGTGACGTCCGACAACGGATCGGACACCGTCACGATCGTCGCGCTCGGCGACATGACCCGCGTCGGGATCTACCCGATCGGCGTCGATCCGCTCGCCAACGACGGCCCGCACCACCTGGCGATCGACCCGATGCGTCGAATTCTCTATACCGCCTACGCGTTTCCGCCGCCCGAGCTCTCTGTCGGCCCGCACGGAAACCACGGCGCCAGCAACCAGCTCGGCGTCGTCGTCGCCCACTCGCTCGACGACCTGCGCGTCGTCGCCCGCGCCGACGTCGAGAGCAACCCCGGCGACATCTTGCTCACGCCCGATCGCAGCAAGATCATCGTCACGCACTTCGAGCTCAACCGCGTGATTCGCTGGGACGGAGGCGTGACGGATCGAGACGGCGGTCCCGACCCGCGCTCGAGCGCCATCACCGTGCACGAAGCGCAGACCCTCCGGCGCATCCACACGATCCGTCCTTGCCTCGCGGCGCACGGAGGAGCGGTCACGTCCGACAACCGATGGCTCTTGGTGTCGTGCAACGGCGAGGACTCGCTCGCCGTCATCGACCTCGCGAGCCCTTCGCTCGCGGCGAGGCTCTTCCCCGTCGGTGCGGGCGCGGGAGTGCTGCCAGACATTCGCTTCGGTCCCTACTCGATCACGCTGTCGAGCGACGGTCGCACGGGCTATGTCGGCAACCTCGAAGGGCGAGACGTTCGCGAGTTTCGCATCGGCGCAGACGGCTCGCTCGCCTTCGACAACACCCGCGCGACGCGCGTCAACGCCGCGGCGTTCTTCGCCGAGATCGGCCCCTCGGGCGAGACGCTCATCGTCCCCACGCAGAACCCCGATCAGCTCGTGCTCATCGACCGAGCCACCATGAGCATCCGACGCACCCGAGCGCTCGCCGCGACCGAGTGTCGACTGCCGCACCAGGTCGCGCGGGCCCCAGACGGAAAGTTTCTCCTCGTATGCGAAGGCGTCCACACAGCGACCCGCCAGGAGCCAGGAGCGCTCTTGGTGATCGACCCCGAGACGCTCGAGACTCGCAGCCGCGTCCAGACCGGCGTGTACCCGGACGCAGTGGCCTTCGTCCCGCCCCATGGAGGGCGGTGATGGCGTCCAGCACAGGTATTCGAGTCGCCAGCAAACGCGCAGGTGCAATGGCGTTTGCGATCGCCGCGAGCGCCGCGCTCTCTGGCTCGTGCGTCGACCGCGTGTCCGCCGAGCGTCAGGGAGCCGAGGTCTTCGCGGACCGCGCCTACTCGAGCTCGAGGTTCAACGGGTACGCGTGCGCCACGTGCCACCGAGCGACGCCGAGCGAGCAACCTGGACGCGTGCTTCCCGGCGCGATGCTCGCGGGATCGACGCGCCGATCGACGTTCTGGGGAGGCAGCGTCGTGGCGTTCGAGGACGCGGTCGCGCTTTGCTTCGAGAAGTTCATGCGCGGCGGGCGCTTCGACCCAACCGACGATCGCTCGATCGCGCTCTACGCCTACCTCGACTCGCTCGCGTCCCGCCCCGACGCGGTCACCACGCCGATCCCCGTCACGATCCCGCTGACCACGTCGCCGCCTGGGCCGGGAGACGCGACCCGCGGACAGCGCGTGTACGACAACGCCTGCGGGTATTGCCACGGCGCGCCGCGGGCCGCGCAGCGGCCCATCCCGTCCGCCTCGACGTTGCCCGACGACACCGAGCGCGAGCACGGCGTGGCGCAAGGGTATTCGATCGAGACGCTGCGCCAGGTGTTCGTCGAGAAGACCAGGCACGGAGCGTTTCTCGGGTTCGCCGGGTTCATGCCGCCGTTTTCGACGGAGACGCTGCCCGATCAAGACCTCGCCGACATCGTCGCATACCTCGCGCCAACGCTGCGCTGAGCGTCGATCCCAGGCGACGAGCGACCTTGGGCTTGTGGTATCTTCGAGCCTCTCCTATCGGAGGATCGCATCCCTCGTGACCGCAGCAAACGCCGCACAGAACGCCCCGTGGTCTCTCTCGCTCGGCCGCTACGAGCTTCGCTTTCGACTGGCGACCGGCGGGATGGCCTCGGTGTACCTCGCCAAAGCGCGAGGCCACGCGGCGTTCGAGAAGTGGGTCGCGGTGAAGGTGATCTCGCCGCAGCTGGCGTCGGACCGCTCGTTCGTGAAGATGTTTCTCGACGAGGCTCGGCTCGTCGCGCGGCTCAACCACCCGAACATCTGCGCGGTCCTGGATTTCGGCGAGGCAGACTCGACCTACTTCCTCACGATGGAGTACCTGCACGGCGAGTCGCTGAGCACGCTCATCAAGAGCGCGCTCAGCGTCGGCGCGCCGCTGCCGGTCACTGTCGCCTGCCGGATCGTCGCGGACGCCGCGCGAGGACTGCACGCTGCCCACGAGCTCAAGCTCGCCGATGGCAGGTTGGCCAACGTCGTTCATCGCGACGTCTCGCCGCAGAACATTTTCGTCCTCTATGACGGCGTGACGAAGGTCGTCGACTTCGGCATCGCGCGCTCGGTCGATCGCACCGCGGAGCGAACGTCGACCGGGATGATCAAAGGCAAGCTCGCGTACATGGCGCCCGAGCAGCTGCGCGGCCTCGAGCCCGATCGGCGCATCGATGTCTTCGCGCTCGGCGTCGTGCTCTGGGAGTGCGTCACCGGCAAACGCCTCTTTCAAAAGGGAACAGAGGCCGCCACGATGTGCGCGGTGCTTCAGGACCCGATCCCCGCAGCCTCGAGCCTCGCGCCAGGGATCCCTCCAGAGCTCGACGCCATCCTCACGCGCGCGCTCGACCGCAACCCCGACGAGCGCCTGCAGACCGCTGGAGAGCTCGCGAGGGAGCTCGATCGCTTCATCGCTTCACGGGGCGTCGCCGTCGGCCCCGACGAGGTCGGCGATGTGATGCGCTCGCACTTTCAAGCGCGAATCGATCAGAGAGAGAAGCTCCTCAACGCGCCCAGCGACGAGCGCGCCCCGTCGCCGAAGGCCGAGTCGAGCGCCGTCGCCGACGCCTTCGGCAACCGAGACACTGTGCTGCCCGGCAGCGGCGAGTCGGCGGACGAAAACGAGTCTCCGAGCGACCCGATGGGCGACGTCGACCCCGAGTCGCGCTCGGCCGTCGCGCGCAAGCCGCAGCCCACGCAGACGAGCTACGGCCACGATGGCCCGCTCGCCTTCGGCCCACAGCCGACCCCGTCGATGCCGGTGCACGAGTTCGCCGGCGCTCCGCCGAGCGAGCAAGGCGCGCGCAAGAGCCGCGTCGCGCTCGTGGCCATCGCCGTCGCCCTCCCCTTGCTCGGCGCGCTCGTCGCGGTCGCCGCACAGCGCGCGGCGAGCACACAACCCGCGCCCTTCGTCGTCGTCAATCCGCCGACGAACGCGCCGTCGCCTCCCGCGCAAGCCGTCGCTCCACCGACGCAAGCGTCGCCCCAGCAGTTCGCGCTCCCGACGCCGATTCAGCCGATGCAGCTGGCACAACCCGCGCTGGCGCCACAGCCCGCGCCCACCGCGGCGCCCGTCGCGGCGCAGACGCCGGTGGCCCCGAGCCGCGATCCCGGCCGACGCCGGAGCGGCTCGACCCCAGCCACGCGCGGCGGCACACAAAGCGAACAACCGCCGGAGCGCGGCGCGGCACCGAGCGGCCGCACGACGGGCGTCCGCGCGGCGACCAACTTCGAAACCCTTTGATACTCCAAGCCGTATGAATCGTCGCACATCTATTCGAATGGCCTGTGCTCCCGCGGCGTTCGTGGCGGTCGCGCTCCTCGCGCCGATGACGAGCGTCGCGCAGAGCGCGCCGTCGAGCGACGCGCGCGCGCACTTCGATGCGGGGGTCGCGGCGAGCAACGCGGGGCGCTGGCAGGACGCGCTGCGCGAGTTCGAGCAGGCGCGGGCGATTCAGGCGACGGCGCCGGTGCTCTACAACCTCGGCCTCGCCCAGCGCGCCGTCGGGCGGATCGGCGATGCGCGCGCGACGTTTCGAGCGCTCGTCGCGGAGCACGGGGCGAGGCTGTCGGCCGAACGACGCACAGAAATTCAAGGCTATCTCACCGAGGCAGAGAGCACCCTCGCGAGGCTCGAGCTGACGGTGAGCCCCGAGCAAGCGACGGTCACGATCGACGGCGCTCCGGCGACGGCGCGCGCGATCGAGCTCGACCCTGGCCGACACGAGATCGTCGTCGAAGCGCCGGGATTTCGTCGGCAACGGCGAGAGATCGAGCTGCGCCGCGGCGGCAGCGCGATGGTGGATCTGCGCCTCGAGCGCGAAGAGCTCCGTCGACGGCTGATCGTCGAGGTCGACCCTTCGATCGCGTCGGTTCGCGTCGATGGTCAGCCGCGCGGAAGCGGCACAGTCGAGCTGCAGCTCGAGCCAGGGACGCACCAGCTCGAGGTCCAAGCGCCAAGTTATCTGCGGTATCAGCGCAGCGTGCGCATCACCGACGCCGACGTGCGGCTGCGCGTCGCGCTCGAGCGCCAGAGCCCCCAGGGAGGCATCTCGCCCCTGGTGTGGGTCGGCGTCGGGGTCGGCGCCGCCGCGGTGATCGGCTCTGCGATCGCGCTCGGCGTGGTGCTGGGGACGACCCGCGAAGATCCGTACCGAGGCAGCTGGGACACCGTCGCGCAGGCGCTGTCGGGAGCCGTCCGATGACGAGAAGACCTTCAGCGCTCGCGACGGTGGCGCTCGCGGCGGCGCTCGCGAGCTGCAGGGCGCCGCGCACCGAGATCGTGCTGCGCGTCGACACGGACATGACGCAGGGGCCTGGCGCGACGCTGACGGCGGTTCGCGTCGAGGTGAGTCGCCCGTTGAACGGCGAGCAGCTCACGACGTTTCGCAGGCAGTTCGTGCTCCGAGGCGACCCGATGTCGCCGTTTCTGCCGGCGGACATGGGAATTCTCCCACGCGAAAACGACGTCACGACGCCCATCACCGTCGTGGTCGCCGCGATGCAAGGTGACACCGAGCTCTTCTCGACGAGCTCGACCGTGACCTTCGAGCGCGACCGCACGACGCAGCTCGACGTCTTTCTCGCGGACCGCTGTCGCGAGGCGACCTCGCGCATGTGCCCCACGGGCTTCACCTGCGGGCGCTCTGGCTGCGAACCGGTCACGCGGCCGAGGCTCCCGACCTTCGAGCCGCCCGACGGCGGCGCATCGACGGACGCCCGACCGACGGACACCGGCGCAGACACGGGCGTCGTCGAGCTGGACGCCACGGTCGGGGACACCGGCGTCGTGATCGACACAGGAATTCAAGAAGACGCGATCGTCCAAGGCGACACGGGCGTTTCGATGGACACGGGCATTTCGATGGACACCGGCGTTTTGATGGACACCGGTATTCGAACAGACACGGGCGTGCCCATGGACGTGCGCACGGACACGGGCGTCGGTCCTTCGGGCAACTGTGGACCGTTCAGCTTTGCTCCAAGTGGCGCGCTCGGCGCGCTCACCCTCGGCGCAGGTGTCAGCACGCTCAGCACGACCACTGGCCAGCTCACGGGCGCCACGACGATGAGCTACACGCCGACCGAAGTGGATCAGGGACGCGTCGGTACGCCGCGCATCGCCGTCTTCGATTTCACGTCGATCGTGGTTCCGACGGGCGCGACGCTGCGAATCGTGGGCGCTCGCGTCGCAGCGCTGCTCAGCACCGGCGACGTCTCGATCCTCGGGACGATCGACCTCAACGGCGGGCAAGGCGTGAGCGGCATGCCGAACATGCCAGGCGCTGGCGGCATCGGCGGCGCCGGCGGATTCTCTGGCGGAACCATCTCCGGTGGCTGCGCGAGCGGCTCCGGCAACGGGCAAGGCCCCGGTCGAGGCGGCGTCGGCGCCTGTGGCGGAACAGGTGGTCGCGGAGGGGACGCCACTGGCAGCGCTGGCGCTGGCGGCGGCGGCGGCGGCGGAGGCTGCGGCGGCGGCGGCGGCGCGGGTGGCTCCCACGCAACTGCGGGCAACCCTGGCAGCGAAGGAAGCGCTCCGAGCATGACGAGCGGCAGCGTGGGCACGGGCTCCGGCGCTGGCGCGGGAGGCATGAGCTGCTCGGGCACGACGCCGGGCGGGGCGATGACGGGACTCGCGTTCGACTCGAGCCTGTTTCCAATCCAGGGTGGATCGGGCGGCGGCTGCGGGGGCTTTGGAGGGTTTCAGGGCTTCGGTGGACGCGGCGCCGGCACGGGCGGCGGCGCAGGAGGAGCAGGAGGCTTCTCGGGCGGCGGCGGCGGCGGCGGCGGCGGCGGGAGCTCGGCCGCGAGCGTCGAGCTCCGCGGACAGATTCGCGCCGCGGGCGGGCTGGGCGGCGCAGGGTCGGGCATCGGCGTTCCCGCGATGGGGACCAGTGCGTCGTTCACGGGAAGCGCCGCGTTCGGCGGCGGCGGCGCGGGTGCATCGGGCGCTGGCGCTGGCGGCGGCGGCGGCGCGGGAGGCGCGGTGTTCATCGTCGCGCGATCCGTGGATTTCACCGGTACGCTCGACGCCGCTGGCGGCCTCGGCGGCGGCGGATTCAGCGTCGCTTTGTCCGGCGCGTTCGGCGGAACCGGTCGCAACGGCGGCAGCTCTGGCGGGCGCGGAGGAAACAACGGCACCGGCGGCAGCGGTGGTGATGGCGGGCGCGGCGGGATCCGCGTGATCGCACCAGTATTCAACAATTCAGGCGTCGTGCGCGGGATGCTCCGCCACGACGCGATGTAATCGAGACGGAGGAGAGCGCGTGCTGGACGGACAGTTCACGTTGGGCGTCGAAGAAGAGTTTCAGATCGTCCACCCCGAGACGCGCGAGCTTCGCTCGTATGTCTCCAAGATCATGGAGGAGCGCGACAAGACCATCTTGCGAGAGCGCGTCCGCGCAGAGATGCACCAGTCCATGGTCGAGACGGGCACTGGCATCTGCAAGGACGTCGATGCGGTTCGAGCCGAGCTGGTCGAGATGCGCTGCGAGCTCGACAAGCTCGCGCGCAAGGGCGGTCTCCGCATCATCGCCGCGAGCACCCACCCGATCTCCGACTGGAAGACGCAAGAGATCACCGCGGACCAGCGGTACGACAAGATCGTCGAGGACCTTCAGGACGTCGCCCGCGCGAACCTGGTCTTCGGGCTGCACGTGCACGTCGGCATCAAGGACAAGAACGTGGCGATGGCCCTGGCCAACCAGGTCCGTTACTTCTTGCCGCACCTGCTCGCGCTCTCGACGAGCTCGCCGTTCTGGCTCGGGCGCATGACGGGGCTCAAGTCCACGCGATGCGAGATCTTCAAGCGCTTTCCGCGCACCGGGATTCCGGGGGTGTTCGAGTCGTACGGAGCGTTCGAAGACTACGTGAAGCTGCTCGTTCAGACGGGCTGTATCGATAACGCGAAGAAGATCTGGTGGGACGTCCGCGTGCATCCGTTCTTCGACACTGTCGAAGTTCGTATCTGCGATATGCCGACGCACATCGAGCACACGATCGCGCTGGTGGCGCTCATTCAGGCGCTGTTCGGCCAGCTCTACCTGCTCTATCGACGCAACATGGCGTGGCGCACGTACTCGGGCGCGCTGATCGACGAGAACAAGTGGCGCGCGGTGCGCTACGGCATCGACGGCAAGCTCATCGATTTCGGAAAGCAAGCCGAGGTGCCCGCGCGCGAGCTCGTCCACGAGCTCATCGATTTCGTCAGCGAGGCCTCGGGCATCTTCGGCACGCGCAAGTCCGTCGACGCCGTCAAAGAGATCCTCCGCGTCGGGACGAGCGCCGACACGCAGGTGGAGGTCTTCAAGAAGGCCGGCAACAACCCCAAGGCGGTCGTCGACTGGCTCATCGCCGAGACGATGCGCGATCTGCCGAGGACCTGAGCGACGGCGGAGCTGCTGCGATCTCCGCCGCTCAGCGCACGTGAAAGAGCTCGGGCAACACCGAGCCGCTCTTTCCCTGAATCCAGCGGTGAAACTGCGATCCGTTGTCCGCGGGGTCCGCGTTGATGAGCACCGTGTGCGCGCCGAACCGTCGCGCGTTGTTCACGAAGCCCGCCGCGGGATACACCGCCCCCGACGTCCCTGCGGCGATGAACAACAGCTTGGGTGCGTTGCTCATGAACCGCGAGATACGGTGGAGGTCTCGCGGGTCGAGCATCTCGCCGAACCACACGATGTGCGGGCGGAGCACGCCGAACTCGCCGCGCTCGGCGCAGCTGCCGCAGCCGGGAACCTCGTTGTCCGCGTACACGACGTCGTCGTCAAAGGGGTCGCGCTCGCAGAACGCGCAGCGCGTTTTGAATAGACTCCCATGAATTTCGACGACGCGCTTGGACCCCGCGCGGCCGTGCAGGCCGTCGACGTTCTGCGTCGCGAGCAGAAAGCGATCGCCCAGCTTCTCTTCGAGCGCGCGCAGCGCGTGGTGCCCAGGGTTGGGATCGACCGTCTTGGCCTTCGCGCGGCGCTCTGAATAGAACCGCCACACGAGCGAAGGGTCCGCGGCGAACCCCTCGGGCGACGCGACGTCTTCGATCTTGTGGTTCTCCCACAGCCCGTCGGGCGACGCGCGAAACGTCGGAATCCCGCTCTCGGCGCTCACGCCGGCGCCGGTCAGCACCAGCACCCACGTGTCGCTGTCGATCTCGATCCTGTCACTCACGATGGCGCTACTCCGCTGCGAGACCCTTTAGCAGCGCCGAGAGCGAATGCTCGAACTCGCGTTCGAATTCGACCCGCATCGGCGCCATGTCGGGCTCGGCGAGCGCGCGCTGAACGGCCGGCGCCGCCTCGGCCATCGCCCACAACCCTGTCAGCAACGAGCGCATGTAGAAGAGCGCCTTGACGCCGCCGCCCTTCGCGACGAACGGCAGCAGCGCTTCGAGTCGCGCCCCTGTCGCGATCGTCCGGGCCGCCAGCCGCTTCTCGAACGCCGCGATCACGGCGTCGTCCGCGTTGTGCTCGAGCGTCGAGTGCAGTCGACCGAGCAGTCGAATCATGAGCTTGCGCAGCAGCACCGTCGACACGAGCGTCGAGGTCACGCGCTGCACCGTCCACTTGCCGCTCTGGTCCAGCTCGGCGTCGACCGCGTCGAACCATGCCTCCAGCTCGCCCTCGAGCACCGCGAGCTCGAGCGCCTCTCTCGTCGCGAAGTAGAGAAACACCGTCCCTTTCGCGACGCCGGCGCGCTCGGCGACCTCGGCGATCGTCGTGTCGAGCCGCGGCGAGCGCTCGAGCAACGCGCGCGCAGCCTTCGTGATCGCCTCGCGCCGCTGTTGCTTGTCTTCTTCTCGTCGCGCGCGCTGCTTGAGCACCATCCGTCCCACGCTCTCTCGTCTCCCTCGACCGTCGAGGAAGGGATCCGCAAATTACCTGACCTCGGGTCACGTTGCTACGCCAGGGAGCGAGAACGATCTCGAAGGACTGTAAGCGCTGGCTTCGGCCCGCGTTCATGGGGCGTCACGGGACGGCATCCGAGCCTCCCCAACGCCCCTCGAACCTCCCTACGAGTCACCATGCGCTACTCACTGCTCGCACTTACTCTGTCGCTCTCGTCCCTGGCTGCTTGCGCGGGCGGCCGTTCGATGTCCGCAGCGCGCTCGTACCCAGGGTATTCGATGGCGAGCTCGGCCGCGGGCTCCGTCGCGAGCGAGCCCTCGAGGGGCTCCGAAAGCACCAGCGTCGATAGCGCTCCATCCGCGGCGCCCGAGGCCGCCGCGCCGACCACGCGCTCGGAGTCGGTGGGCGGCGCGGCGCGCTTGCTCTCTGTGGCAGCGCGAAACGTGCCTGCGCGCGCAGCGCACGGAAACACCGTTCGAACGACGGCGGTCGCCGGCAACACCACCGAGGGCTCCAGCGCCGCTGTGCAGCAAGCTCCGGCGCAAGTGCTGCTCATCTACAACGCGCAGCTGGTGGCGCAGGTCGATCACGTGCCCGCGGGGATCGATCAGGTGATCGAAGCGGCCACGACGATGGGCGGATTCCTCGCGACGAGGACGGACACTTCGGTGACGGTGCGCGTTCCCGTCGGCCGCTTTCGCGAAGCGCTCGGTCGGGTCGAGTCCTTCTCGACGGTGCTCAATCGCAACGTACAGGCGGAAGACGTCACCGAGCAGTTTCACGACCTCGAGGTGCGCCTCGCCAACCTCCGCTCGGTGCAGACGCGACTGCAGCAGTTTCTGGCGCGCGCCACCAACGTGACCGAAGCGCTCACCGTCGAGCGCGAGCTCGAGCGCGTCGGACAGCAGATCGACGAGATCGAAGGCCGCATGCGATTTCTCGGGAACCGAGCCGCCTTCTCGACCATCACCGTGACGCTCATGGCGCGCCCGCAAGCCAACACCCTCGTCGCGCGAGGCCTGACGCCGATGCACGAGCCGTTGCCCGAGACGTCGCTTCCGTTCGAGGTCCTCGAACAGCTCGGGCTGCCCAGGCTGCTGCTCTCGCGCTGAGCTGTAAGCGCCGGTCGCGTTGCACGTTTTCGAGTTCGCTACGGAGTGATCCAAGCCATGAAGTCTCTTGTTCGCACCACGTTCGCCGCCCTCGCCCTCGCGCTCTGCGCGGCGGCTCCCGCGTGCACCCCGTTTCACCTGCGCACCCCCGACGGCTTCGCGCGCATCTCCGATCCGCGACCGTCCTACGACTACCGCGCGCTCAGCGCGTACGGAGTCGCTGTGGGTGTTCGCGCGATTCCCAATCGAGAAAACGCGTCGATCGCGTTCTGGTCCGAGGCCGTCGACCGCAGGCTGCAGCGCGGCGGCGCCTATCGTCCCGCAGGCGCGTCGGACGTTCGCACCGAGCGCGGCCAGGTCGGAAAGAGCCTCCGCTACTCGATGGGCGACCCACAAAACGGCGGAACCTATTGGGTCACGGTCTTCGTCACCCGCGACTGGGTCTACCTCGTCGAGGCGGGCGGCGCGTCGGCCTCGTTCGCCCGCGCGCAAGGCGAGGTCGAGCGCGCGATCCGCAGCTTCGAGGGAGGCTGACCGAGCCTCGAGCGACGCCGTACCCCCTTCTCACTTTCTCGGGAACCGCCGCGCAACACCGTTGTCTGCCACGCGCTTGGCCCATCGCTCGGGGTCGGTTCCCGCGCTCGGCCAGGCGCAGCGAGGTGCGCGATGGCTGGTGTATCGACGGAGTCGGGATCGAGCGGACGCAAGAGCGTGGACCAAAACATCAACATGGTCCCGTTCATCGACCTACTGGTGAGCTTGATCGCGTTCTTGTTGATGACCGCGGTCTGGGTGACGACCGGGGCGGTGACCGCAAAGCTGCCCGAGAACGCGCCATCCGAAGCGATCACGACGCCGCCTGCGCCCGTCGATCAGCTGCGGGTCGAGCTCACGCGAGGCGCGATCCGCGTGGCCATCACCGCCGCAGACGTGGTCACGATCGAGCGCGGGCCCGGAGAGCTCGACCGACTGCGCGACGCGCTTCGCCAGAAGCGACGCGTCGTGAGCAACAACGAGGTGTGGGTGCAGCCCGAGAGCGCGGTGAACTTCAACGACATCGCGCGCGTGATGGACGCGGTGTACGAGGCGTGGGGCACCACAGCGGGGACGCACCCCGACCGACTGCCTGTGACGGTCCGAATGCTCTAAGCGGGTGTTGGCGTGGGATTTCGGCGTTTTGCGCCAAACCCCTCTACGCCGCGCCTGGCTTGGGCTCGGGCGCTTCGGGTTGCACCGTGACGTGGTGGATCCCGTGCTTCTCTTTGAGCCTATCGCCGACGCGAGCAGCGACGGCGACCGCATCGCGCTCGTCTTCGACGACGACGTGCACCATCGCGGAGTCGAAGCCATCTGCGATCCGCCACACGTGAAGGTCGTGCATGCTCTGGACCCCCTCGGTCTCGCGCACCGTCGCTTCGACGGCCGAGATCGAGACTCCATGGGGAACGCCCTCCATCAACACGTGCCCGGCCTGCCTCAAGAGCTGAAGGCCGGCGAAGGCGACCAGCCCCGCGATCGCCAGAGAAATCGCAGGATCTGCGCGCGTCCAGCCAAACGCGAGCACGAGTCCGGCCGCGACGATCGCGCCCACCGATCCGAGCGCGTCGGACAAGACATGCGCGAGCGCGGCGCGAGTGTTGGTGTCGTGCCCATCCTTTCCGCGGCTGAGGATCCAGGCGGACAGAAGGTTGACCACGAGCCCAACCGCCGCGATGACGAGCATCGGCAGCGCGAGAATGGGCCGCGGAGCGCGCCAACGCTCGAGCGCCTCGATGACGATCGCGACCGCGCCGACCGAGAGCATCGTCGCGTTGAGCAACGCCGCGAGCACCTCTGCCCGACGATAGCCAAACGTCCGCAGCTTGCTTCTCGGACGCAGCGCGATTCGGCGGGCAAATAGCGCGATCGCGAGCGCTCCCGAGTCCGCGAGCATGTGCCCGGCGTCCGAGAGCAGCGCGAGGCTGTGCGTGTAGTACCCGCCGACCGCCTCGACCACGAGGAAGAGCACCGTCAGCGTCAGCGCCGCCCGCAGGCGCTGGGACGGAACGTCCTTTACGTCGTGCGCGTGGTCGTGGCCATGCTCGTGCGCGTGGCCGCCAGCTGCCCCCCTCGGGTGCGCGAGCTCACCATCGTGCGGGTGCTCGTGATCGTGGTCGCGACCGTGATCGTGCCCGTGATCGTGCCCGTGATCATGATCGTGGGAGTGATCGGCCACTGGCGCTCGTACGAGCAATGATGCAGCGCGACGCCCGCCGGAGCTAGCGTTGTTCTGCGCTCAGCCTGTCTTCATGGCCCACGGAGGAGGTTCGGTCTTGGGCTCGCGCGCGCGGCGGGGAGACTCGAACAAGAGGTGTTCGATGCGCTTGGCCAGCGGTCGAAGCGATTCGGGGCGCATCGCGCTGACCGCGACGCCGCTGAACGCTCGGGCCAGACCATTTGCGACGCCCGGAGGCGCCGCGTCGGCCTTGTTGAACACGACGAGCCTGGGAAGCTCGGTGAGCTCGAGCGCCTCGAGCAGCTTCTCGGTGCACTCGATGTGATCGTCATAGTGCGGGTCGGACGCGTCGACGACATGGAGCAAGAGGTCTGCGTCAGCGGCCTCTTCGAAGGTCGCGCGAAACGCTGCGACGAGGTCTTTGGGCAGGTCGCGGATGAAGCCGACCGTGTCGGTCGCGATCATCTCGCGAGAAGGCGGCGCGGCCACCGCGGCGTGAAACGACTCGTCGGTGACGGGGTCGATCGGCTTGGGCGCCTCGTCGTCGACCGTGGCGTCCTCGAAGCCGTTGTGCGTGATTCGAACCGCCGACTCGTCGGGAGCGTCGAGCAAAGCGCGGAGGTCGAACCGTCGCGAGCGCGGATCGAGCGTGGCGAAGAGCTTGTCGACCGCGATCACCGAGGCGCCCGTGAGCGCGTTGAGCAGGGTGCTCTTGCCCGCGTTGGTGTAGCCGATGAGCGCGACCGACGGAACGCCGGCCCGCACCCGTCGAGAACGCCGCTGTCGGCGCTGCTCTCCGAGCTCTCGGAGCTGTCTCTCGAGGTGCGAGATGCGGTCGCGCGCGCGACGCCCAGCGATCTCGAGCTTGGTCTCGCCGGGTCCGCGCCCGCCGATGCCGCCGGTCAATCGCGAGAGCGCGTCGTCCTTCTGACCGAGCCGAGGCAGCATGTACTTGAGCTGCGCGAGCTCGACCTGGAGCTTTCCGTCGCGGGACTCGGCGCGCTGCGCGAAGATGTCGAGGATGAGCTGCGTTCGATCGATCACCTTGAGGTCGGTGACGGCGGCGATGCTCGAGGCCTGCGCGGGCGTGAGGTCTCGGTCGAAGACGAGCACCTCTGCGTCGAGCTGCATCGCGCGCAAAAGGACGTCGTCGAGCTTGCCCTTTCCGAGAACGTAGCGCGGGTCGATCTGCTCGCGGACCTGCCGGATTTCGTCGGCGACCTCGACGCCTGCGCTTCGCGCGAGCTCGCGCAGCTCGGCCATGGACGTCTCGACGCCGCCGGCCCCGCGCTTGTCCGCGACGTGCACGAGCACCGCGCGCCCGTCCTTCGCGACCGCGCGTCGTCCCTTGCGCACGCGGCTGACCTCGTCCTCGATCGCGCGGACGATCGCGAGGCAGTCCTCGTCCTCGACCATGCGATGAAACGCGACGGGCGCGTGCTCTTCCCACAGCTTGTTCGCTGGGTTTTCGGGGAGCACGTGCGCCCACGTCGCGCGGCCGAGCGATCCGTCCGGCTCGAGGATCAGCGCGCACACCAAATCAAGTCGAAGTCGGTAGAGGTCGACGAGGTCGTCCCGCGTCAGGCTCTCTCCGCGCAGGTGCGTGTGCACCAATCGGATGCCGCGAAGGCGTCCGGCCGCGGCGCGGAGTCGTCCGATGTCCGGGAGAAAGATCTTCGTGGCGTCGCCGACGATCACAGACTCGACCTGCCCCGCTCGCGACACGAGGACGCCCACCTGTCGTCCAGTGGACGACGAGGCTTCGGCCAGGTTCTTCGCGAGCTCAGGGGATGCGATCTGCTGCGCGGGGACGCGCCGTCGATACAGACGCTCGATCGTTCGAAGGTCCGATGCTGACAGGCCCGTCGTGTTGCCGTGGATTTCCAGAGGAAACTCCCTCCTGACTGAGGAGAGCGTAAGTGGATGCGCGCCCAATGCGCAAAGATCTCGCGAATCGGTGTGGCGTCCGCGCCCCTCGCGCAAGGGACACAGCTGAAGAATTTCGCGCCGTTTGCTCAGTCGCTGACTATCTCCGCGCGTAGACGATCTGGTGCGCCGGCGGATCCCAGCGCGCGTCGACCTCGGTCGCGCCCGCGATGCGCGCGAGGAGCGCGAGCTCCCCCGGCAGGTACGCACGCCGAACGCTCTGGACTCCATCGACGACGACGAAGGGAACCCTCGCGACAGCGGCCAGCACCCCCGCGCTCAAGGTCGCGAGCGTCGCGCCACGGATGAGGTCGATCAATACGATCCCGCGCGGCGCGACGCGAATCGCCCCCGCGATCACGCGCAGCACGAGCCCTGGCGGCATGTGATGCAGCGCCTGGGTGCACACGAACAGGTCCGCGCGGCCGCGTAGGTCTTCGAGCTCGACGGCGCTGCGGACTTCGCACCGCACCACGTCTTCGACCCCGTCGCGCGCGCACGCAGCCACACCCTGCGCGACATACGAACGCTCGATGTCCGTGGCGAGCAGCGACCACCGGCGCGCGCGAGCGAAGCCCGAGCGCGCGAGAAACCGAAAGAATCCGCCAGACCCAGCAGCCAGGTCGACCGCTCGCACGTCGCTCGCGCCGTGCGTCAGTCGCTCGAGCGCGCGCTGCCACGAATGGTAGCTGCCGAGCTGCTCGTTGACGCGGTCGAGCGTCGTCATCTCGATTCGGCGAACCCACGCAGGGATCCACTCCGCGTCCATCAACTCGTCGCGCGTGCTTCGAACGAGGCCGTCGACGACGGCGGCCGCTTTGATCGACGAGCGCTCGACGCCCTCTCGCCGAAACGCAATCAGGAGCTCCCGAGCGATGGGATCGATGCGACTGCCATCGACGAGCGCGGTGACCGTTTCAGTCTTGAATATTTGCTCACGAATCTCGTCGATGCGCGCTCGCTCGCGCCCCTCGAACGCCTCCATCATCGAGCGACGGTGCTCGTCGAGAGCGACAGAACATGGCGCGACGAGGCGCATCGGCAACACGCGTGTGACGTCGAAGACAGACACGAGAGAAGAATCTCGCAGATCCCTTGGCAGTCGACGAGGGCGGTGCTACGTACGAGTTAGAACCGCATGGGCGTCATCCGTCAGAGCGGCTTCGTCGCAGATAGCTTTGTCGCTGTTTGTGCATACGGAGATGGCAACACCCTTCGCTCTTCGAGCGTCCTGGTGGGTGCTTCTCCGTTCGAAGCTTCGACTCAGATGGCCCACGTCCACGGCGGTCCACGACGGCGCGGAGAGCCTCTGTCTCCCCGCAATGGTGCGGTGCGGCGGTCGCTCTCGGGCGGTCCGACGTACGTCGACGTGATCAACCCAGTGGGTCCATCGCAGCGCTTCGGCTGCGGACTGACCACGTCCAACAGAAGGCCCGGATACGTGGGCCGGTCATCGAGCCGGTGTCCCTCGGGCTGCGGCGTCGCCGCGGGAGGAATGTGAAAGCAATGAAGTCCAGTTCCAAACGTCTCCTGACCGGAGGCATCCTGCGGTGAATCTGCAGTCGTCTCAGCGCTGCGCGCTTCTCCGCTCGCCCCACCCGTGGTCGGCGTAACTAGCGAACAGCCAGAGGTCGAGCGAATGCTCTGATCGAGACGACGAAAGACGACCCACGGGAAGAAGGGCCGACCGCGGTGACGCTGTCGGCCCTTCGATTTTTCTCCCGCACGACTCAGCGCCGCGCGCGATGCTCGGCGAACCGACGTCGTGAATCGCCCTCCCCCTCCATCCAAGCCCGTCAGCGCTCGCGACGCCTCGGGCGCGACAGAGCTCGTGTACGGCGTTCGCGCCGCGCTCGCCGTGCTCGATGTGCGCGCGCAAGACGCCGTCGAGCTCGAGTTCGACCGCGCGCAAGAGCGCGAGCTGTCCCCGCTCATCGAGCGCGCTCGATCGCTTCGCTTGCCCGTTCGCGGCGCCGATGAGCCGTCGCTCCGACGCCTCGCTCGCACCCACAACCACGAGGGAGTCGCCCTTCGCACGCGTCCTCGCGTTTGGACTCCGACCCGTTCGCTGGTCGATCGATTCGCGACCGGCAAGGGCGCGATGATCGCGCTCGACCGCGTTCGCAACGCGTACAACATCGGCGCGATCCTGCGCTCGGCGGCGTTCTTCGGGATCGACGCGGCGCTCTTTGGCTCGCGCGCGCCCGACCCAGACCTGCCCGAAGACGCTGTTCGCGTGGCAGAAGGCGGCGCAGAGCACCTCGCTCTCGCGCGCACCACCGACCTCGCCGACACGCTCTCGCGCCTGCGCGCGAAGGGCGTTCAGATCGTCGTGGCCGAGTCCGACGGAAGCCAGGACGCCATCGGCTTCGCCTTCGCCGAGCGCGCCGTGCTCGTCCTCGGGCACGAGCGCGAGGGCGTCAGCGAGCGCGTTCGCGCCCAGTGCGACGCGGTCGTCGCCATCGGCGGGACCGGCAACGTCGGCTCGCTCAACGTCGCCATCGCGGCGAGCTTGATGATCAGCGAGCTGGTTCGCGGGCGGGCGAAGCCTGCGCGTGCGGCTCAGCCGAGCGCGGCGAAGCCTCCTCCGCCGAGCGATCCGCGGCCCCCTTCGCCGAAGCCGCGTCGCGATGATCGTCCAGGTCGGCGACGCTGAGCGCGACGCGCACGCCGGACGCGCTGCTTTCGTGCACGCCATTTGATTTCGTGGGCTGAATCCGCAAGCGGCCGCGACCCACCGCGCGCTCGAGCGACAGGCTCGGCAGCGCCACGGTGATCCCGATCGCGACCATCGCGATGCTGGCGACCAAGAGGCCCGCGCTCGAGCCGAAGCGCTCGCTGATGTTCATCGCCACGATCACGGAGACGCCCAGCAAAATCGCGAGCGTCGTGCGAATGCGATCCCACCGGCGCGCGTGCGCCTCGAGCCGTTGAACGCGATCGAGCAGCTCCATGGCGCCTGCGTCGTCCGCGGTGTCGCGCAAGGCGCGCGTCTCGGCCTCGAGCGACTCGATCCTCGCGTACGCGGCTGCGACGTCGTCTCGGTACGCAGTGGCGGAGCGATCTTCCATCGACACTCCGATGCTAGCAAAATCGTCAGCCCCGGCCCGTCCGCGAAAGTGGGAATTTTCTCGAAGAACTCCGCGCAAATGCGGGCGGACCGCCGTTGCTCGTAGGGAGTATACTCTCGGGTCCCACTGATGACCGGCACTGAACGTGACGTCACGATCGTGATGAGCATCGCCAGCTCGGACAGCTCGGGCGCCGATGGCGTGCAGGCTGACCTGCGCGCGTTCGCCGCGGCCGGCGTTCACGGCACGTGCGCCGTCTCGATGCTGAGCGCGCAGGGTACGCGCGGCGTTCGAAAGGTGTCGCCGCTGCCGCCGGACCTCGTGCGGGCGCAGATCGAAACGGTGCTCGACGACCTTCAGCCTCGCGCGGTGAAGACCGGCGCGCTCGGCAACGCGACCACCGTCGAGATCATCGCCGACGCGCTTCGAGATCGAAAGAACCTCGCGCTCGTCGTCGATCCCGTCGTCAACCCCACGCGCGGACGGGCGCTCACCGACGACGCTGGCGTCGCGACCCTCGCGCGAGAGCTCATCCCGATGGCCACGTTGGTCACGCCCAACCGCGACGAGACCTCTCGCCTCGCCGGCCGCGCGCGCGGGCTCGATGACGCTCGGCGCGCGTGCCGCACGATCGTCGACCTCGGCGCGAAGGCGGTGCTCATCAAGGGCGGCCACTTCACGGGCAACGACGCGATCGATCTCTTCTACGACGGCAAGGACTTCTGCGAGCTGCGCGCGCCGCGGCGCGATCTACCGACGATGCTCGGGCTCGGCAGCACGCTGAGCGCGCTCATCACGGCGTTTCTCGCGAAGGGTGAGCCTGTGCTCGACGCTGTTCGACGCGCGCACGGAGCGCTGCAGCGCGCCCTCGAAGCGCCGCGGCGGCTGAGCGACAACGTCTACATCGTGGGCGACCTCGACGAGGCCGTCGCGAACGCAGCCCCAACGGTCGTGACCGTGCGCAACCCGACGCTCGTTCCCATCGCGCCCGTGGCCACGACGAGCGCGGTCGCCGACGAGCGCAGCAACATCGCGTAGAGCCCGTCGCATCGGCGCCAACGCACCCGCAGTTTCGCCTTCGATTGGCGAAACGCGCTACGGTGTGTATCGCATGCAGGGCGGCACCGACGCCGCCGTCGGAACGATCCCGTCGAGCTGCCCCACGTTGGCGTCCGCCACGCCCGTCGAGAGCGGAATGCGATGCACGGTCGTCATGTTCGGCGGCTGCACGTCGGGGCGCATCATCGGGCCCGCGTCACCGCCGTCCGTCGGCGGCGGCAGCATTGGCTGCGGCGAGCGACCGATGAACAAGTACAGCGTGTCGCCCCACACCGCAGAGGCCTGAAACGACGCATACGCGTCGATCGGAACGCCCGTCACCGGTCGGATCTCGGAGATCTGTCCCTCCGACGGGTCGTCGATGAACATGATTTGAAACGCGCCATCCACAAAGGTGACCGCGACGATCGATCGGTTGGTCGCGTTGCGGTTGGGATAGTTCGAGAGCTGCGCAGCGATCCGCGGGCCCGAGCAGGTCGGCGGCAACATGACGCTGGTCATCGGCGAACGACAGAAGCCATCGGAGCGATCACCGCCGACGAACCGGGTTTGTGGGCTGGACACGGGAGCCGTGCCGACCACGGGATAGCGCGCGAGGTACGTCGTGGTCTGCATCCCGTCGAACGCCCACAAGTACGCGTCGTCGCCGCCGACGTCGCCCTCGTTGTTGAGCGCGAACGTCAGGCCGGAGTACCGGCTGATCGGCGCCATCATTCCCGCGGGAAACGTCGTGTTTTCACAGGCGGACAACGGGTCTGCGCCCGCCTGGATCCGCACCCGTCCGACGCGCATGTCGCCCAACGCGAGCAGGATCTCGCCGCGACGATTGATCCCCATCGCGTTGACCATCCCGCGCTGCGGACAAGTGACCGTCCCCAGGAGCGACGCGCCGAGCGTGTTTGGATCGAGGCGGTAGACGTCGCCGTCGGCCTCCGCGATGTAGATGGGCGGATCGCCCGCTTGCGGGCAGCCGACGGGGCGCCAGGCGGCGTTGGGAGAACCGACGAGCGGACGACCGCTGCACGAAGCACCGACGGAGATCGCGACAGCGAGGCCCGCGAACAACGCGAAGCCGGGCCAGATCGAAGCACGCATGCCCGAGAGGCTACCAAAGCTGCGCGAGACCGCCGACCGAGAAAACCAGCGACGCCCGGTTGGAAGAAGACACGCCACGGGTTCACTCGGGCGCGTGTCGCCAACCGTAGGCGGCGCGGTTGGAAGAAGACACGCCACGGGTTCACTCGGGCGCGTGTCGCCAACCGTAGGCGGCGCGGAAATCTCTCGACGCCCGGTTGGAAGAAGACACGCCACGGGTTCACTCGGGCGCGTGTCGCCAACCGTAGGCGGCGCTGAAATCTCTCGACGCCCGGTTCAGTTCACGACGTGCTTGGTGAAGCTGAGCTCTTCGTAGCCCGGTTGCCGGCTGACCCGGATGGTCTCGCCCGGAGCGAACTCGCCGGCCAGGATCTTCTGGGCGAGCGGGTTCTCGAGGACCTGCTGGATGGCGCGCTTGAGGGGACGCGCGCCGAACTGCGGATCCCAGCCAATATCGCCGAGAAAGTCCTTCGCTGCGTCGTCGACGAACACCTTGAGCTCGCGGCGCTCGAGCCTTCGCTCGAACCGCTTCAGCTGGATGTCCACGATGCTGCGCAGGTCCTTCTTCTCGAGCCGATGGAAGATGATCTTCTCGTCGAGACGGTTGAGAAACTCCGGTCGAAACCCGCGCGAGAGGTCCTCGAGCACCTTCTTGCGCATCTCGGCCTCGTCCGCGACGTTCATGATGTGCTGGCTTCCGATGTTGCTCGTCAGGATCAGCACGGTGTTCTTGAAGTCCACGACGCGACCCTGGCCGTCCGTGAGCCTCCCGTCGTCCAGGACCTGAAGAAGGACGTTCCACACGTCGGGGTGAGCCTTCTCGATCTCGTCGAAGAGGACCACGCTGTACGGCCTGCGGCGCACGGCCTCGGTGAGCTGGCCGCCCTCGTCGAAGCCGACGTATCCCGGCGGGGCGCCGATCAAGCGAGCCACCGAGTGCTTCTCCATGTACTCGCTCATGTCCACGCGGACGATGTTCTTCTCGTCGTCGAAGAGAAACTCCGCGAGCGCCCGCGCGAGCTCGGTCTTTCCGACGCCCGTGGGCCCCAGAAAGAGAAACGACCCGATCGGCTTGTTCTCGTCGCCCAGGCCCGCGCGCGAGCGCCGCACGGCGTTGGACACGGCGATGACCGCTTCCTTCTGCCCGACGACGCGCCCAGCGAGCACCGTCTCCATGCGCAAGAGCTTCTGCTGCTCGCCCTCGAGCATCTTGGACACAGGGATTCCGGTCCATTTCGCCACGATCTCGGCGATCGTCTCGGAGGTGACCTCCTCCTTGAGGAAGGCCTTTCCTCCGCGCTGCGCCTTCTGAATCTCTTCTTGCGCCGCCGCGAGCTGCCTCGTGAGATCCGGAAGAACGCCGTACTTCACTTCGGCCGCCTTACCCAGGTCGCCGCTGCGCGTGTACCGCTCCTCTTCGATGCGCGCGTCCTCGAGCTTCTTCTTGACCTCGTGGACCTTGCCGATGATCTCCTTCTCTCGAAGCCACTGGGACTTCATCACGTCCGCCTCGCCGCGAAGCTCGGCGAGCTCCTTGGTGACCTCGTCGAGTCGCAGCTTCGAGGCGCGGTCCTCTTCCTTGGTGAGCGCCTGACGCTCGATCTCGAGCTGCGTCACCTTTCGGACGACCGCGTCGATCTCGATCGGCATCGAGTCGATCTCCATGCGCAGCTTGGACGCCGCCTCGTCGACCAGGTCGATCGCCTTGTCCGGCAGAAAGCGGTCCGCGATGTAGCGATGCGAGAGCGTCGCGGCCGCCACGAGCGCGCTGTCTTGAATGCGAATTCCGTGGTGGACCTCGTAGCGCTCCTTGAGGCCGCGCAAGATCGCGATCGTGTCCTCGACCGTCGGCTGACCGACGAACACCGTCTGAAAACGACGCTCGAGGGCGGCGTCCTTCTCGATGTGCTTTCGATGCTCGTCGAGCGTGGTCGCGCCGATGCAGTGCAGCTCGCCGCGCGCGAGGGCTGGCTTGATCATGTTGGCGGCGTCCATCGCGCCGTCCGCTTTGCCAGCGCCCACGAGGGTGTGCAGCTCGTCGATGAACAAGACCACGTCGCCCGAGTTGGAGACCTCTTGGAGCACGGCCTTCAAGCGCTCTTCGAACTCGCCGCGGTACTTCGCGCCCGCGACGAGCGCGCCCATGTCGAGCGCGACGATGCGCTTGTTTTGCAGCGATTCGGGCACGTCGCCGCGCGCGACGCGCTGGGCGATTCCTTCGACGATGGCCGTCTTGCCGACGCCTGGCTCGCCGATCAAGACCGGGTTGTTCTTCGTGCGACGCGAGAGCACCTGCATCACGCGGCGGATCTCGTCGTCGCGTCCAACCACCGGGTCGAGCTTGCCCTTGCGCGCGGCCGCCGTCAGATCGCGGCCGTACTTCTCGAGCGCCTGAAACGTCGCCTCGGGGTCCTGCGTCGTCACCCGCTGCGAGCCGCGCACTTCTTTGAGCGAGGCCGCGAGCTTCGCGCGATCGAGGCCCACGCGCTTGAACGCCGTGGAGACCTCGCGGTCCTCGAGCATCGCGAGCAAGAAGTGCTCGGCCGACGTGTACTCGTCCTTGAGCAGCTTCGCCTCTTCTTCGGCCTTGTTCATCACGTCGCGCATGCGACGGCCGAGGACAGGCTCGCTTCCGCCCTGCGCGCGGGACAGCGCGCCGACGAGCCGCTCGGCTTCTTGCAGCATCGCCCCCGCGTCGACGCCGGCCTTGAGCACGAGCGCAGGCGCGACGCCGCCCTCTTGCACGAGGAGGGCGCGGAGAACGTGTTCTGGTTGAATCTCGGGATTTCCGCGGCGACTCGCGTCGTTTTGCGCTTCGGTGAGCGCCTCGCGTGACTTGTTCGTGAGCTTGTCCATGCGCATCGCAGTGGGTTCTCCAGAAAACGTGAGGTTTCGTCGAGCGTGTGTCACCCGCAGAGTTCGCGGCAAACACGCGCAGCCCTGTGTTTGGACCCTCGCTTGGGAGTTGCGAGGGCGGCGGGGAACCTAAACACCTCGCCTCGGAGTGCAATGGGGATGCCGAGGCTTCGCGCAGCGTAGTCGATCGAAGCCGAGCCAGCGCGCAAACCACCCACCGCCCGGGATCAACCTCACGTACCGTCGACGACCGATCGCAGCGTGAATGGCACGGCGTCGGAGTCCGGCGTCCTCGTCGCGACGATCACCCAGTACGTTCCCGGATCGAGCCTCGCGTCGAGCGCGGCGGTGCGACCGCCAGGCAGATCGCAGGCGAGCGAACGACTCTGGTCCAGACAATCGCGCCGAAGCTCGATCGCGAGCCCCTGTTCCGGTGTCGCGGCCGCTCGGGAGGGGGTCGCCGAGAGGGTTACGGTTGAGCGGCGCTCGAGAACCAATCGATACACCGCAGCCGCGCTGGCGTCGGACACGCAGGACAGCGGCAGAGCGCTCGCGCGCGCGGTGGTGCCGCGCACCGATGTGTTGTGCGGGAGCGTTGGCGGGTTTGTGCAAGCGCGCACCGCGGGCGCGGCGGGCCACGAGTCCACGCGCAGCATGAACTCTCCGAACACGCCGGGTCGCGAGGCTTCGGCCACGACGAAGTGCCGTCCTGGCTGGAGCACCGTCGTGAGCGACTGCCAGCTGCGCCGCGACGATGAGCTACACGCTTGCGCCGGGGACTCGGCGCAGTGGTCCACAACGAAGAGCGTCCAGCCGGTCGAACGGCCGACGAGCTCGATCCTGACGAGCATCGGCTGTGTGAGATCGAGCGAAAATACCTGATCGAGTCCTCCGGTGCGCGGTCCGCACGGAGCGGCCACGTCATCGGCCATCGCGATGGTGTCGCCCGAGATCGACCCGTTGAGCGGAAGCGCGATCGCGTCCGTGCAGCGATCGCCTTGCGTCGCTCCGACGCGCGCGAGCGCAACGACGTCAGCGCGGATCGCGAACGTCGCGGGCGACGATGGGCGAGAGCTGTCCACGATCACCGAGTAGCGGCCGGGATCGAGCGTCGCGCTGAGCGCGGCGAACGGAGCGCCGACGAAAAAGGACGCGCACTCGAGCTCGTCTTCACCGCTGTTCGAGCAGCCGCGACGCAGCGCGACGGATCCAAAGAAGCTCGGGTGAGCGATCCGAACGGCCACTCGCGAGCGCTCGGCCAGATCGATTCGGTAGATCGAGTCCGGCGCGGACCGACGCGCGCCGCACGATGGTGAGCCGCGGTCGGACCGACCCAAGAGCGTCTGCGCGAGCGGCGTGCCGCTCTGGAGCAGCGGCGCCTCCTCGCAGATCGCAGCGGCGCTCGGGGCGGGCGCGTTGTTCACCTCGAGCGTGAAATCGCCGGCGGGTTGCTCGCCGTCGACGATGAGCCAGTACCTGCCGGCCTCGACGACCGACGAGATCTCTGCGCGCCCAGAGTCATCGAGCGCGGCGCACGTCTGCTCGCTCTCTGGTTCGTCACACTCGGACCGAAGCGAGAGCAGCGCGGGCCAGGCGGCGCGCACCGTCGCGCGCACGAGCGATCGTTGTGGAACGTCGACCTGATACACGACGTCCGGCGTGACCGGCACCTCGCCCTGGCTGTGGCACCAACTGCGATGCGTGGACGGCGCGTCGATGGTGGTGCCCGAAACCGTCTCGCCGAGGGCGATCGGATGCGGCGCGCGACAGGTTCCATCGGACGCGCGGCGCGACGCCCCATCGTTGGCGCGAAGCGAGGACCAGGACGCGAGCGCAAAGGATCCGCTGCCCCTCACCATGCGGACGGTCAACGTGTAGCTTCCAGCGTGGTCCGCGCAGTATCGAAGCGACGGCGCAGCGCCAGGCGAAGCGACGGCCGCGACGATCGCCCCCGACGCAGAAGAGAGCGCGAGCGACAGGCTGCGAGCGCCGTCTCCGCCGAAGGCAGAGATCGTGTAGCAACGGGCGGCCAGAGCGAGCGAGATGGACTGTTGGGTCCCTTCGGTGAGCGAGCCTTCGAGCACTGGCCCGAGGATCGTTTCGCGCGAGCTCGCGACGGCGTTGTGAGCGTTGATGATCCGCGCGAGCGGCGATGGAGCGCTCGTGCACGACTGCGCGCTCCCAAGGCAGACCACGCAGAGGAGCCCGAGCAGGACAGATTCGAGGCGCCGCCACACGACGACGAAGAGCATACGACGCCCGTCGCAAGCGAGGCGTCATTGAGCAGACGAGCGCGATCCCCCCGAGCGGCGCGGCCGGACGCGCGGCACTCATCAGCACCCACGTTCTGCGCGGCGACGGGTCGCAAAATCTCCGCGGAGCTGCAATAACGCTGCGATCATGCAAGAGCGACTCGCGGCGCTGAGAGCACAAGTCGATGAGGCAGACGCCGCGCTCGTCGGCGCGCTCGCCGCGCGGTGGCGCGCGGTCGCGGCGATCGCCGCGCACAAACGAGCGGAGGGCATCGAGGGATACGACGCCACTCGTGAGCGAGCCCTGCGCGAGCAGTGGCGGGCGATCGCCGACCGAGAGGGGCTCGATCGAGCGCTGTGCGACGCGGTGTTCGACGTGGTGATCGAGCGCTGTCGCAACGAGGTCACCAGCGCGTGTTCGACCGATGAATCCTGAAGGCTTCGTCATGAATCCTTGGATTCCAAGGCGCGGCCACGCCAGACTGTTCGATTAAACAGAATGCTCGCGAATTCTCATGCAGCTTATTCGAAGCGTTTCATGCTCTCGCTTCCAAGGCGCAGCGCTCTTCACTGCGCCGTCTCGACGGAGGTCAGAAGCATGCGAGTCACGGTTCGACTAGTCGATGTGTCCACGACCCACGCAATCAAGCAGTACATCGAGCGCGTCGTGCTGGCGGCGTTCGATCGTATCGGGGACCAGGTCCACGAGCTCGAAGTGAGGCTGAGAGACCTCAACGGCCCCAAGGGCGGAATGGACCAAGAAGTGCTCGTGCTGGGACGCGTATCCGGCCGCACGCTCGCGGTCCGCGCGGTCGAAGACGACGCGTATCGTGCGCTTCACACGGCGATCACCCGCATGGCTCGGCGCGTTCGCTCGCGGCGCGGAGGTCGCGAATGAGCACCGTGACGGGCGTCGCGCTGGTGGCTGCAGCGGCAGTTCCGTTCGCAGCGGCGTCGCTGGCGCGATCGGAGATTCTCGGAGATCGTCGGGCGCGGGCGGCGACCGCGATCGTGGTACTCAAGTGCGTGGTGATCGCATCGCTCGCCCTCGTGATCGCGGACTGAGGGACGCATCGACAGCGATCGTCGCGAGGCGACATCGGGAAGTACGCAACGTTGGGCAAAGCACGAAACGAATCGATCGACGTTCTGAGGGGCGTCGCGATCCTGGGCACCTTCGCCTCGAACATCTGGATCTTCACGACCCGGCACAACCTCCCAGCCGCGCGATCGATCGGAGAGCGCTCGGGCTTGGACCCGACGCACTTTTCGCCGCGCTCGCACTGGGGCTCGCTCGACGGTGCGATCGCCCTCGCCGTCGAGTGCATCTGCAACGGTAAGTTTCTCGCCCTCCTCTCGCTCTTGTTCGGCGTCGGCATGTGCGCGCAGTACGAGTCCGCGCTGCGCCACGGCGTCCGCTGGCCGTGGCGCTACTACTGGCGCACAGCGCTGCTCTTGGTGGACGGAGTGCTGCATCACATCTTCGTCGTCGAGTTCGACATCTTGATGGGCTACGCAGTGACCGCATTCTTGGTCGCGCCGTTGCTGCGGCTCAAGGGTTGGGCGCTGGGCGTCGCCACCGGCGTGTGCGCGGCGGTTCATCTTTCGATGGAGGGGCTGCGCGGCTCGGAAGCAGTTCGAACGCGCGGCGAGTCGATGCTCCGCGACGACGCCGCGCTCGAGCTGTTGAGCGCGACGTCGTCTACGTATTGGAGTCAGGTGCAAGCGCGCTTCGAGCACTTCTGGACGTATCGAACCGAGGCGCTGGTGATCGCTCCGCCGCTCAGCGCGACGCTCTTTCTGCTCGGCGCCACGCTTTGGAGAGCGGGCTTCTTCGAGTCGAGCGAGCGCTCGACCCGCCTTCGAAGGCGGCTGGCGATCGTGGGGTTCGTCGTAGGGCTTCCGCTGACCGTGTTGCCGACGCTCGAGCTCTTGCCCCTGTCGGTGAACATCGCGCTCGCGAGCCTCAGCCGCTACACCATCGCGCCCGTGCTCGCGCTCGGCTACCTGAGCGTCGGCCTGATGGTGCTCGAGCGAGCGACGATCCCGCGGATACGTGCGTCGCTATCGCGCCTCGGTCGCGCGTCGCTCTCGGTGTACATGCTCCAGAACATCGTGTGCTCGGCGCTGTTCTATCGATGGGGTCTCGGCCTAGCGCCGCTCGATGCGCTCGCCACGATGGTGGCGTGGTTGACGATCAGCGCGGCGCTCATCGTCCTCACATGGATGTGGTTTCTACGCTTCGACCAAGGCCCGTTCGAGGCCCTCTGGCGGCGGCTCTCGGACGCTCCGTTCGCCAAGCGTCCGCGGTAGGCTCCAAGGCGACTGACGGTTTGCGCTCGGGCGCGGAATCACCGCGACGGGCAACGCGCCGAACTCGCGCCGCGCGCCGGGAGAAGATCACCGATCGACGAGGCGCCGAGGATCTGCGAGCAGTCGCGTACCCCGAGCAAGCCTGAAGCGATGCAGCGTCGAGCCTCCTCCCGAGCAATCGTAGGAGAACAGCACGCGCCCAGCACCCACTGGATTCGGCTCACACTGGTTGGGCAGGTCCGGCGAGCGCGAGACGAGCCTCTGAGCACCAGCGTCCTCGATCACCAGCGCGCGTTTGCAGCTCACGCTTCCGTTGCGCGAGAGCCCGAGCGGCGGCTTGTTGCTACGTCGGACATCGAAGCCGTGGGGAGGCTCGTTCGGCGCGAGACTTTCAAGGACGAGCAGCTCGTTCGAGCGCCACGCGACGGTCGCACCGCCGCGACGGCCGGACCACGCGAGCGCTCGCGAATACAACGGTCGATCGCCGCGCGACGGGCAGCGCAAAGCGCGCGGGAGAGTCTCTGTCGCCCTCAGCGAGCGCTCATCAAGGAGGCGAACACCTCGATGACTGGATACAGCGAGATCGCCGAGACCCCCGCCACGATCACGGCCATCCCGATGACGGCGGCGACGATGCGCGCAGTGGACGTGCGCGCGATCCATGTCGCGCTCGTGATCGTGAGCTCGATCGTCCGCTCGGCGGCCTCCCGAAAGCCGCCCTCCTGGCGCGCGGACACGACTTCGCTGCGCTCGACGCGAATCCACCCTTCTCGTTTGCCCTCGTCGCGGACGGCGCGCGCGACTTCTTCGTTGATCTTCCACGTCGGTCGCGCCTGTCCGTCGACCGTCGCGCGCACCTCGGCGCCCACAAAATCAAACCGCGCCCGCATCCAGCCGTAGCTCGACACGCCTTGCTCGAGCTCGGACACCTTGGCGATCGTCGCAGGCTTCCAGCCCTCTTCAGCCGGCGCAGGAAGCGCGCTGATCGGAATCATTCCTCCCGCGCGCCCGGCGATCGCGATCATTCCGGTGCCCTTCGCGATCGCGACCGCCCCCTGACCCAGCACGAACACGCCGACGCCGAGCTGACCCAACACGAACACGCCACGCGCGAGCTGACCGACCGCCACCACGCCGGTCGCCATCTGGCCGAACGCAAACACCCCGCGCGCGACCTGACCGATCGCGATCACGCCCTCTGCTTCTGCGCCGATCGCGATGAACCCGCGCGCCTGCGCGCCGACCGAGAAGAACTCCATGCCGACCCATGGTACGTCACCGCCACGCCGCTGCATGCCCATCGATCCCTCGCTCGTCCGCCTCGCGCAGATCATCAAGCGAAAGTGCAACGTCCTGGCCTGGCGCGAAGGCGAGACGCTCGCCAAGGGCGCGCTGCTGTCCAAACAGGACGAGGATGAAGTGGTGCTGGTCGTTCCCGCGCCGCACTTCGAGGTCGCGCCCAACGTGTCGCTGTGCCCGGGCTCTTCCGAGTGGAGCTGCGATTGCGGCGGAGAGCTCGACCCTTGCTCGCACGTCGCTGCGGCCATCATCGCCGTGACCGCCGAGCGCCCCGCGGCGAGCCAGATGCCCACGCTCGCGGAGTCCAGCGCGTCGCTCGAGTACCGGTTCGAAGCGGATCCGAAGCAAACATCGAAGCTGTTACTGAAGCGTTTCATCAAGCTCCCCGACGCGAGGTCGGTCGAGATCGAGTCGCTCGCGCGCGCCCAGGACGCGCTCGGGTCGGCCACGCTCGTCACGAGAGAAGACGACCGCACGATCGATCGCCTGCTCGAGGACCGCTCGTTCGAACGCATGGACGAAGGCTCCGTCGAGCGCCTCTTCGAGCACCTCAGTCGTGCGCAAGTGGTGCTGTTCGATGGAGAGAAGATCACCGTGTCGCACGAGCCGCTCGCCCCGAGCGCCAAGGTCACCGCGAAAGAGCGCGGGTGGCGGCTCACGATCGAGCGCCCCGAAGGCGCGATCGCCATATTCCGCCCAGGCGTCGTTCGAACGCGCGCGGGTCTCGCCCCGCTGCGAGGCGCCGCGCTCATCGGTACGGCGGGAGAAAGAGCGCCGATCGACCGGACGTTCGACGCGAGAGACACCGCCGAGCTCGTCGCGAAGGTGCTGCCCTCGCTCGAGGGCACCGTGCAGTGGAAGCACCGCGCGAGCGATCTTCCGACCTTGAAAACTGGGGTCCTGCCTCGGGTGAGCTTCGAGGTCTCGCACGGACAGAGAGCGCTCGAAGTGCGCCCGTGGATCGTCTACGGCGATCCGCCAGTCGCTCGCGTCGAAGCAGGAAGACTCCTGTGGCTCGGCGGCGATGTCGCGGTGCGTGACGAGCCCGCGGAGGTCTCGCTCGGCCACAAGCTGCGCGACGAGCTCGGGCTCATCGCAGGGCGCGCGGTGACGTACGAGGGCGAGGACGCCGGGCGATTTCTCAAGTCGATGCGCGCGTTCGACGAGCGCGTCACCGGCGCGCCGTCGAGGATCGAGCGGAGAAAGCTCGTTCCGTCGTTGAGGGTGACAGACGACGACGTCGAGCTCTTGTTCACCGCGGAAGAGCAAGGCGACGCGGCCAGGGACAAAGCCCCCAAGCGCGCGACCGCCGAGAGCGTGCTTCGCGCGTGGGAGTCGGGCCTCGACGTGGTGGCGCTCGAAGGAGGAGGCTTCGCGCCGATTCCGTCGGGCTGGCTCGCGAAGAACGGCGCGCTCGTCGCGCAGTTGCTCGCGGCCCGAGAGGGCGACGAGAAGGTTTCTGCCGCAGCAGCGCCCGCCGTGCTCGCGCTGTGCGAGCGGCTCGAGTCCCCTCCCCCGCCATCGTTTGCCCGGCTGCGACCGCTCGTCGACGGGCTCGACGCGATCCCGCGGTCGAAGTTGCCCGAGGACCTGACCGCCGAGCTGCGCCCGTATCAACGCGCGGGCATCGACTGGCTGTGCTTTCTGCGCGACGCGTCGCTCGGCGCGGTGCTCGCCGACGACATGGGCCTCGGAAAAACCCTTCAGTGCCTCGCCTCGCTGCGATCGAAGAGCGCGAGAGCGCTCGAGGGTGACAGCGCCATGGCCGCGATGGGCACGCTCGTCGTGTGCCCGCGCTCGCTCGTGCACAACTGGGCCGAAGAGTGCGCGCGCTTTCGCCCCGGGCTGAAGGTCAGCATCTATCACGGCGAGTCACGAGAGCTCGACCCGAGCGCCGACGTGACGATCACGACGTACGCGATCCTTCGGCTCGACGAAGCAGAGCTCGCGGAAAAGCGCTGGGACACGGTCGTCCTCGACGAGGCACAGAATATCAAGAACCCCGATTCTCGCGCTGCCCGAGCGAGCTTCGCGCTCGACGCTCGCTCGCGCGTCGCGCTCTCGGGCACGCCGATCGAGAACAAGCTCGAAGAGCTCTGGTCGATCATGCACTTCGCCAACCCTGGTCTCTTGGGGGGCCGAAGCGCGTTCGACGAGCGCGTCTCGCGCAGGGTGCAAGACGGAGACGCCGCTGCGCTCGCGGAGCTTCGCGGGAGGATTCGGCCGTTTGTCCTTCGAAGGCGAAAGAGCGCCGTGCTCACCGAGCTTCCGCCGAGGACGGACATGGTCGTTCACTGCGAGCTCGACCCGCACGAACGCGCGGTCTACGACGCGATCCGCGCGGCGTCGTTGTCCGGCGTCGTGAAAGCGCTGCGCGAAGGGAGCGACGTGATGCAGGCGCTCGAGCTGCTGTTGCGGCTGAGGCAGGCGAGCTGTCACTCGGGGCTCGTTCCTGGGCAGCGAGATCCGGGAGAGTCGTCGAAGGTGACCGCGCTCTGCGAGGCGCTCGAAGAGGCGGTCGGCGCTGGGCATCGAGCGCTGGTGTTTTCGCAGTGGACGAGCCTCCTCGACCGCGTCGAGCCAGCGCTCGCGACGAGAGAGATCGCGTTTACTCGGCTGGATGGCACGACGCGAGACCGCGCCGGCGTGGTGCGAGAGTTTCAGCGCGAAGGAGGTCCCCCTGTGCTGCTCGCGTCGCTGAAGGCCGGAGGAACCGGGCTCAACCTCACCGCGGCAGACCACGTGTTTCTTCTGGACCCATGGTGGAACCCGGCCACCGAAGAGCAAGCGGCCGACCGCGCACACCGCATGGGCCAACGCAGCGCCGTCACGGTGTATCGCCTTGTCGCGAAGGACACCGTCGAAGAGCGCATCCTCGCGCTGCAGGCGAGAAAGCGCGCCCTCGCCGACGCCGCGCTCGACGAGGGAACGCTCGGCGCCGCGCTCACCCGCGACGATCTGCTTGCGCTGCTCGAGTAGCTCGAGAGGCGCCCGAAGCCCGGTGGGCGGGCGATTCGCAACGTTTTCGCCTCGCGACGAACTTTCTGTCACTCTCGGGGCGGTTCTTTGACCGCTCCGCGCGCAATTTTCATCGATCACCTCGACGCTCTCAGCAACGTCGTCGACTCGCTCCGGCATTGCGCACGCGTCGCGCTCGATACCGAGGTCAACGCGATGTACGCGTATCGACCGCGCGTCTGCCTCGTTCAGCTCGCGGCGACGCGAGAGGACGAGCCCTCGCCAGAGGTGTTCGTCGTCGACACGCTCGCGCTCTCGAGCCTCGCGCCCCTCGACGAGCTCTTGGGCCGGGTGACCGGCTGCACGCCGATCGTGCACGACGTCGCGTACGACGCGCGGATGTTGGACGCTGAAGGCCATCCGCTTGTCGCCGCGGTGGACACCGCCCTTCACGCGCGCTTCATTGGTCTGTCGACGACGGGGCTCGGCGGACTGCTCGCGGAGCGGTTCGGCGTCGTGCTCGACAAAGAGCTGCAGCGCGCAGATTGGGGAAAGCGCCCGCTCACCGACGCGCAGATCGAGTACGTCACCAGCGACGTGGCGTACCTGGGGCCGCTCGCCGCGCAGCTCGAACGCGAGGCGCGCGAGAAGGGCGTGCACGAAGAGATCGCCGTCGAAACCGCGTGGGCGCTCGCGAGCGCGAGGGCCAAGGATCCCAACGCGCCGCCGCCGTACGCAGAGCAGAAGGGCCTGCGCGAGATGACGCCCGACGGCAGGGCCGTGTGGCGCGCGCTGTGGATGCTCCGCGAACAGCAGGCGGTGGTCAGCGACCTTCCGCCAGGCAAAGTGCTGGGGACGCAAGCGATGATCGCCGTCGCCCGAGCGCGGCCGCGAGACGCGCACGACTTTCGGCGCATGACCGGAGGCTCGGTGGACGAAGAGCTCGCGCAGCGCTTCGTCGACGCGATCTTCCAGGGCGAGCGCGAGGGAGATGTGCCCGAAGACGAGCGCCGGCACTTTGCGATCGTGCGCTCTCCGAGCGGCGAAGTGGCAAGACGACGGTCGCGCGAAGAGTGCCTCGCGTCGTGGCGGTCGATGGAGGCCGAGCGTCGCGGAGTGAGCGTGCAAGTGGTGCTTCCCGGCCATGTCCTCGGCGAGATCGCCAAGACGAACCCGCAGACCCTCGAGACGCTCCGCGAGACGCCAGGGTTCGGTGAGGTGCGCGTCGCGCGCTACGGCGAAGCGATTCTGTCAGTAATCCTCGCGGCGAACCTGCGGTAGGTAGCGCCGGGCTGCGACCGCGTCGCTCACTCGAAGCGACCGCCGCGCCCTGCCCCAGCGGCGAAGCGCCGCGCGCCTTCGACGCCTTCGGCGAGGACGGCGAGGCCGGCGTCGAACTCGCGGCGCATCGCGTCTTCGACAGAGAGGTCCCATTGCGCGTAGGCGCTGCGTCGATCCGCGCGCATACACGCCTGCGGAAAGCGTGCGATTTCTGCGGCGAGCGACTCAGCGGCGCCGCGCGCTTCGCCGTCGGGCACCACGCGATCGACGAGGCCCATCGCGAGCGCTTCTTGCGCCGAGACCGCGCGACCCGTGAGGATCAGGTCCATCGCGCGACCCATTCCGATGAGGCGCGGCAGTCGCACGGTCCCGCCATCGATGAGCGGAACGCCCCACCGCCGGCAGAACACCCCCAGCACCGCGGACTCTGCGGCGACTCGAAGGTCGCACCAGAGCGCGAGCTCGAGCCCTCCGGCCACCGCGTGCCCTTCGATCGCCGCGACGACGGGCTTGTCGAGGACCATGCGGGAGATCCCCATGGGTCCTTCACCGTCGGGCTCGAGTCGATTCGGCTGTCCTTCGGCGACCGCCTTGAGGTCGGCCCCGGCGCAGAACGTCCCGTGATCGCCGTACAGCACGCCGACGCGGGCGGAGTGATCGCCTTCGAACTCGCCGAAGGCCTTCGCGAGCAGGCCCGCGGTCTCGTGATCGACAGCGTTTTTTCGGTCGGCGCGGTCGAGCACGACCGTGAATACGCCGGCGGCGTGCGGAGGTCGTTCGACGCGGACGGTCATCGCGTGGATGATACACAGATCGTCGATCATGAAAGCTGCCTCCGCGGACCTCGACGCACTGTCTCGCAAGCTGCGCCTCGCGCTCGAAGGCGCCCACCAGAAGTCAGTCACGATCGACGAGCTCGCCCCGCTCTCGGGAGGAGCCTGTCAGGACAACTATCGCGTACGCGCGACCATCGACGGCGCAGAGCGGCGCTACGCGCTTCGCTCGGACGCGGCGCGATCGCTGCGAGGGTCGATCAGTCGTCGCGATGAGTACGCGGTGATCGATGGCGCTCGGCGAGCGGGCGTGCGCACCCCGGCGACCTCGTGTCTGACCGAGTCGCTCGTCGCAGAGGGTCGCTGGGCGTACCTGCTCGACTGGGTCGATGGCGAGGCGATCGGACGCCGCGTGACCAAGGCGCCGCAGCTCGCGAAGGCGAGAGAGCGCCTGCCGACCGAGCTCGCCGAGGAGCTCGCGAAGATCCACACGATCACCCCGGACAACGCGCCTTCGCTGCGCTCGCTCTCGATGGTGACAGGGCCGGACGACGACCCGTGCGAGGGAGCGCTGCGGTTTCTGCGGGCGATGATCGCGCACCTGCCAGAGCCGCACCCGGCGCTCGAATTCGTGTGCGCGTGGCTCGCCGAGCATCGCCCCACGCGAGCGGCGACGACGCTGACTCACGGCGATTTTCGTGTGGGCAATTTCATGGTGGGCCCCGAGGGGCTCAGGGCCGTGCTCGACTGGGAGTTCGCGCACTGGGGCGATCCGATCGAGGACGTCGCGTGGATGTGCGTCCGCGACTGGCGCTTCGGAGAGCTGTCGCTCGCGGCGGGAGGGCTCGCGACGCGCGAGGCGTTTGTGCGCGACTACGAGCGGGTGACGAGCACGAGCGTCGATCGCGACCGCGTTCGTTGGTGGGAGATCATGGGCAACGCGCGGTGGGCCGCGGGCAGCGTCGAGCAAGGCGAGCGCTATTTGAGCGGCGCCGAGTCGGACATCGAGCTCATCGCGATCGCGCGACGGGCAGCCGAGATGGAGTGGGAGGCGCTGCGGTTGATCCGCACCGCGCCGTGAGTCTTGGACCCAGCGCGGCTCGCTCGCTTACACGCCGAGCATCTGGCCGCCGCCGAGCAGGGACATGCCTCCGTCGCACAAGAGGACGGCGCCGGTGATGTAGCGGCCCGCTGGCGACGCGACGAAGAGGCAGAGGTCCGCGATGTCGTCGCGGGTGCCCCACGTGCGAAGCGGCATCGCCTCGGCGATTCTGGCCCTAGACTCTTCGGTCGGGGCGAGGCGGCGCATTCCTTCGGTGTCGTCGATGGGGCCTGGGGACACGGACACGACGCGCACTCCGAGCGGGCCCCACTCGAGCGCGAGGGTCTTGGTCAGCATGTCGACCCCCGCCTTCGCAGCGCACACGTGCGACTGCATGGGGTACGGGATGAACGCTTGCGGCGCGGAGATGTTGATCACCACCGCCCCTGGCTGACGCAGTCGCTCGAACGCCGCCCGGGCGGCGTTGAACGTCCCGAGCACGTCGATCTCCAGCACGGCCTTGAAGCCGTTTGCGCTCATCACCGCGGCCGGAGCAGGAAAATTGCCCGCGGCCCCGCACACGAGCACGTCGATCGGCCCGCGCGCCTCGTGCACCGCGACCATCACCGACTCGAGGGTCTTGAATTCACGCACATCACACGGGTGCGCGCTCGCGCTGCCTCCGGCGGCGACGATGGACTCGACGGCGACGTCGAGCTTCTCTTTCGTGCGGCCGATCAGCGCGACGTGCGCCCCGTGCTGCGCGAGGCGCTCGGCGACGCGCAGGTTGATCCCGCTCCCGCCGCCGGTGATCACCGCGGTCTTGCCTTCGAACAATCGCTCTTTGAAAATGCTGCTCATCACGCCCTGCTCGCTTGCGCCGCCGCGAAGAGCAGCGACGCCGAGTTGATACAGTATCGAAGGCCGGTCGGCGCGGGTCCGTCGTCGAACACGTGCCCCATGTGCCCCCTGCAGCGAGCGCAGTGCACTTCGTCGCGTGACATCCCGTGGGAGTCGTCGGTCTGTTGCTCGATCCGCCCTGCGGCGATCGGCCGCGTAAACGACGGCCACCCAGTGCCAGAGTCGAATTTGTCCTCCGAAGAGAAGAGCTCGAGCTCGCAGCCAGCGCAGCGATAGACGCCGCGCTCGTGGTTGTTCCAGAAGGCGCCCGAGAAGGCCCGCTCTGTCCCTTGCTCGCGAAGCACTTCGAACTGCTCGGGGGTGAGCCTGCGTCGCCACTCGTCCGCCGTCAGCGCGCGCCAGTCGGCCGGGGCCCCCGCGCTCGGCGGCGTCGCCGTCACGACCGCAGCGCTGCTGTTGGAAGGAGGCGCCGCGTTGGCGCCAGCGCTCGAGTCGCCCCCAGGAACTCCGCCTGCGCCCCTCGACGACTCGCGCGAGCGGCAGGCGGACCACAGCCCAGCGAGGCCGCAAACCGCGAGACCCAGCGACGCTCGCCGCGATAGCCAGCTCGAACCAGAAGCTTCTGCCTTGGACCTGGGGCGCGTTGGTTCAGTCACGAATCGCTCTGTCGACACAGTACGCCGTCGTCGCTCGAGCGGTTTCATCGTGCGACAATCGGGCGATGCAGCAGCGGCCCGACGTCCCGACGACCCTCGACGCCATCGTGCGATTTCTGCTCCAAGACCTGCACTCGACGGTGACCGACAAGGGGCTGCAGTTTCGTGTGCTGGTCGCCGCCAACGCGCTCAACCAGTGCGCCGCCGAGCTCAGAGCGGAGCCCGTGCGGTCGATCGATGAGCTCACGAGGCTGCAGGCGTTGATCCCGGATTTCGCTGTCCCAGACGAAGCTCGAGGGCCGACGGACGCCTCGCGACTCGCGATGGTGCGCGCGTTGGACCGCGAGCTTGCTGAGCAGCTTCGAGACAAGCGCCTCGGAGCGGAGGTCGACGGCCCCGTCCTCGAGCACCTCGTCGCGTCGCTGAGGGCGACGCTCGAAGCGACCAATCCGCGCTTCGATCTGTCCGACAAGATCGATTGAACGGGTACAATCCACGGCGATGGATTTTTCACTGAGCGAAGAGCTCGCGACGCTGCGCGCCGCGGTGCGCGCGTTCGTCGACGAGCACGTCATCCCCAACGAGCGCGCGATCATCGACGAGGACAAAGAGCGGCGCACAGACACGCTCGCGACGCTGCAGCAACGAGCGAAGCGCGAGGGGCTCTGGGTCCCGCACCTGCCGGTCGCGCTCGGCGGGCGAGGGCTGGGGGTGATGGGCATGTGCGTGCTGTTTCGCGAGATGGGCCGCTCGCCAGTCGGCGCGAAGGTCTTCAATTGCGACGCGCCCGATCAGGGCAACATGGACCTTTTGCTCATGGCGGGCAGCGAAGCGCAGAAGGCTCGTTGGCTCGGGCCGCTCTGCGACGCGACGATGACGTCTGCGTTTTGCCTGACAGAACCAGCGCCAGGAGCAGGAGCAGACCCGACCAACTTGAAGACGCGCGCGACGCGCGACGGCGACGGCTGGGTGATCGACGGGCACAAGTGGTACTCGACCGGCGGCGGGGCCGCGGGCGTGCTGCTCCTGATCGCGCGGACGAGCGATGACCCGAGGGGGGGCGCGACGGTGTTCATCGTTCCGCGCGACGCGGAGGGGGTCGTTCACGTCAGGGACTTCAAGACGATGGGCGACGAGCTGCTTCAGCACCGCGAGGCCGAGCTTCGCTTCGAGGGCGTACGCGTCGGAGACGACGCCGTGCTCGGGCGCGTCGGAGACGGATTTCGCCTGGCGCAAGTGAGGCTCGTGCCCGCGCGACTCACGCACTGCATGCGCTGGCTGGGCCTCGCCGATCGCGCGCTCACGATGTGTCGCGACTACCTCGCGACGCGCGTCGCCTTCGGAAAAACGCTGGCCCACCATCAAATGCTGCAGCGAATGATCGCCGAAAACGCCCGCGCGATTCACAGCGGAAACCTGATGACCGCCCACTGCGCGTGGATGCTCGAGCGCGGCGACGCCAAGGCCGCTCGCGCGTACTCGTCGATGGCCAAGAACCACGTCGCGCAGACGCTGTGCAAGGTGCTCGACGACGCGATCCAGATGCACGGCGGACTCGGATACAGCGAGGATCTCCCGTTTTCGATCTGGTATCGCAGCGCCCGCGCAGCGCGCATCGCCGACGGCCCAGACGAAGTGCACGACATGGTCGTCGCGCGCGACTTCATGATGGGCCGCGTCGACCTACTCGTTTGACCGAGGAAGCGCCGCCCACTTCGACGCCACCCTGAGCAGCACCGATCGCAGACCGCTCGCGGGTACGGCGCGAATCGTCCGCGCCATCTCGTACGGAATCGGCGCGCGATTCGCCGCCTTGGGCTCCTCGCGAACCTCGCGCGCCTCGTCGATCTTCGGCAGGGGCCCGACCTTCAACCGGATCTCTTTCACGACCGAAGCGCCTGCGAGCTTTTGCACTCGGTGCAAGAGCGCTTCGCGAATCGGCTGAAGCTCCTGCAGCCACACGGGGTGCGCGACGTTGACGTAGAGCACGCCATCTCGCATCGCGATCGGCCGAGCGCGTCGCGCGACCTGCGGACCGACAGCCTGCTCCCACGCGGGCCACACGCCCAGCGCACGACGAACGAGCGCGCGGTCGCCGAGCGCCTCGGCGAGGAGCGTCCCGACGTGCGTGACGCCGATCGGTTCGTAGTGGCGCGAGCGACGAGCCATGCGTTGATGCCTCGCTTCGGCTTAGCACAGCGCGGCGCATCGCTCCCAATTTCACAACAACGCGAGGACCGCTCGACGATGCGACGAACTTCCTCGGTGGCGATCGATCGCGACGCGATGCACGACGCGCGCTCCGTCGCGTGACCGTGCTCAGCCGCTGCGGGCGCGGACAAACGCTTCCGCGCGCGCTCGGTCGATCGGGCCACCCGCGCGACCGTTGGCGCGCAGGTCGCTTCCCACGATGATGCCGTTCGCGACGCCGAGCCACTCGACGAGCGTGTCGGCGCGCACACCAGAGCCGACCCACACGGGCGCCTTCGTCGCGTGCTTCACCGCGAGGATCCCTTCGCGCGAAGCTTCTTCGCCGGTGCGCGCGCCGCTCACGACGATCGCGTCCGCGAGCCCGCGCTCGACCGCTTCGAGGGCTTCGTCATCGATCGACGTTCCGCCGAGCGCCGAGCTGTGCTTCACGTCGACGTCCGCGATCAGGCCCACTCGATCGAGCCCGAGCGCGCGCCGTGTTCGAAGCAGCCTCGCTGCGTCAGTCTCGATCACGCCCTGATCGGTCACCCGCGCGCCGACGAGGATGTTGACCCGGATGAACTGCGCCCCGGTCGCGCTGGCGATCGCGAGCGCCGCGTGTCCATCGTTGCGCAAGACGTTGACGCCGAGGGGGAGCCCCGAGGTGCGCCGCACCAGCTCGCAGCACACCGTCATCGAAGCGACCGTCTCTGGCGGAACAGAGCCGCGAAAGAACGGCGCGTCGCCGAAGTTCTCGACGATGACCGCATCGAAGCCCGCGGCCGCGAGGATCTCGCCGTCGCGCCGCGCGCTCTCGAGAATCGCCGAAAACGAGCCGCCGAATCGCGGCGCGCCTGGCAGCGCAGGAAGGTGGATGACGCCGATCAAAGGGGTACGGCCAGACAACAACTCCATAGCGGCCTTCGTACAAAACCGAGAACCGAGCCCGCAAGCAAAGAGCGATACAACCGCATCCTCGACGCGCTGCACAAACTCCATGCGCGAAGCGGGTTGCCGCGGTAGCGTCTGCAAGTCGGTATGCGTCAGGCAACGCCTCGCGGATTTTCCCCAGTTCGAAGGATCATCGTGCTTCGCGGCGGACGTGTGTTCGCCGTCCTCGGCGCGGCCCTCTCTTCGCTCTGGCTGCGCGGCGCGCGAGCCGAGGCTCAATCGACGCCGAACGATGTCGCCCCGATCGATGCGACCATCGCGAACGACGCTGCGAGCGCCGACAGCGCCCGAGCTTCGAGCGAAGAGACGGTGTTGACCATCGACGCCGACGCCGGGCCCACCCCGGACGCCGCGGCGCAGGACGGCGGCGGATCGACGGTGCAGATCACGATGGCGCGCGTCGCGATCGTCGATACCGCGCCGATCGGCGTCGATCCGGTCGCCGCGACCTTTCTCAACAACGTCCTTCGCGAGCAGTTTACGAGGCTCGGGCTCTCGATCGTCGCGACCGACGATCTCTACGCGGCCGCGCGACGATTGTCGCTCGGCTTTCCCGTACCCGAAGCCGGGCTCGCCGCGCTCGTGCGCGAGCTCAACTCGGACCTCGCGATCACCTGCGAGCTCCGCGCGCGCAGCGGGTTCTACTTCGCGACCGTTCGCATGCGCCGGCGCGACGAGAGCACCGAGACGGGCATCGCGGTGGTCGCGACACAGTGGACGCTCGGTGATCGCGTGCGCGAAGCGGTCACGCTGCTCTTGCGCGGCAACAACCGGCTATCGCCTGGCGTCGCGTCGCCGTCGCTTCCGAACGAGCAGCTGCCGACGACGCTGCCGACGTCGTATTACCTCCCGTCGGTCACTGTTCCGAACCGGCCGCCGATCTTGTTGCACGCGCGACCGTTCGAGCTGAGCCTCGTCGGACACGCGGCGTTCAACCCGGGCCGCGACTCGTACGTCAACGGTCTGGCCGGCGTTCGGTTCGCATACTTTCCAATCGATCGCGTCGGCATCGTCGGATCGCTCTCGTACGCAAACCTCCGCGGCCGTGTGGGACGCGTGAACAATCTCTTGCCGCTCGTGGGCATCGAGAGCGGCGTCGACCTCGTTCCTTCCATCGGCTTCTTCGTGCCGCTGCGGTTCGAAGTCGGCTACTTGCCGTTCAACGGCATCGTCGCGCGCGTGACCGCCGGCCTCGGGTTTACGCTGTACAAACAGCTTCGGCTCGAGATCGATCTCGTGCAGCCAACGCTCTGGATGGTCGGTGAAAACGCGTCGGTGACCCTCGATGTCGGCGTCGCGCTGACGTGGGTGTTCGGTCGCGATCGCACGCCCAGACAGAGACGACGTCGCCGCGCGACACCTTCGGCGACGAGCGGCAGTCAGCCCAACGCCAGCGCGCCGACGACCCAACCTCAGAACGCCCGCTGAGCGGCGGACCCGCGTCCGCTCAGCTCAGAGCCTTCCCATGATCGCGGCGGCGCGGAGCTTCCAGACCATTCCGATCGCTTCGGCGAAGATCTTCTGGCTCATCTTGCTCTGACCCGCGCGTCGATCCACGAACACGATCGGCACTTCGGTGACGCGCAGCCCCTTGAGCAGAACGCGATAGGTCAGCTCGATCTGAAACGAGTAGCCGTTGCTCTGCACTCGATCGAGCTCGATCGCTTCGAGTCCGCGCCGCGTAAACGCCTTGTAGCCGCTCGTCAGGTCGCGCACCGACAGCCCGAGGATCGTCCGCGAGTAGAGCGATCCCCCCTTCGAGAGCAAGTGCCGACCGACGCCCCACCCCTCGACGCCGCCGCCGGGGATCACCAGGTCCGCGCCTTCGTCGATCGCGCGCAGAAAGTCCGGGATGTACTTCGGGTCGTGCGAGAGATCCGTGTCCATCTCGAACACGACGTCGTAGTTGTCCTCGAGCGCGCGACGAAACCCCGTGAGGTACGCGGTCCCCAGGCCCATCTTGCCGGGTCGGTGCATCACCTTCACCCGCGGGTCTTTGGCGGAGATCTCGTCGGCGAGCGCCCCCGTTCCGTCCGGCGAGTTGTCGTCGACGACCAGCACATCGACCGAAGGCGCGACTCCGAACACCAGCGAGAGAAACGTCTCGAGGTTGTCCTTCTCGTTGTATGTCGGCGTAATGATCAGAACGCGTCGAGCCATGAATCGCGCGGACTCTACCCCATCCGCTCGGGGCCAGCGCGACCGTTCGCACTCGCCGCGCGACCGTTCGCCGCAAAGGCGCGAGTCTCTACTGCATGCGCGCCGCGCCGTGTACGCTCTCGCTCTCGGTCGATGCGCGCGTTGACGGCACTCCACAGCACACCCGCGGCTCGCGCGACCCCTCGCCTGCCCCGGGCCGTCCCCGCCGCGCTTGCGTTTGGATCGCTGCTTCTCTGCGCGCGATCGAGCGTCGCGTCGCCGCAGGACCTGTTCGGATTCGGCGCCCGTGCGTCCGCGATGGGCGGAGTGGGCGGCGCGATCGCAGACGATTTCGCAGCGGTGCACGCGAACCCTGCAGGCCTCTCGCGCGCCCGCGAAATCGCCTTCTCGCTCGGCTATCAGGGCGCCGGGTTCATGCTCTCGCAGCAGCGCTCGGGCGCCGCTGCGACTCCGGTGCGGCAAGACATCTCGCGGGGAACGCTCATCGGCCTCGCCCTTCCGCTTCCGTTCGGAGGCGTGCTTCGCGAGCGAATCGTGATCGGCCTCGGGTTCTACACGCCCACCGACGTGGTCGTCCGCGGGCGCATCTTGCGGCCGGAGACCGAGCAATTTCTTCTGCTGTCCGACCGAACGCAGACCGTCGCGATCCAAGCCGGCGTCGGCGTCGCGCTGCCGTGGGGCCTCCGTATCGGAGGCGGATTCGTCGCGCTCGCGGCCATTCGAGGCGGCGTCGTCATCGCGCAGGACAGCACGGGGCGCGTCGGATCGAGGGTCGACAACCAGCTCGTCAGCTCGTTTGCGCCCGTCGTGGGAGCGAGCTTCGAGCATTCGATCCTGCGCTCGAGCATCACCTTTCGGGGCGCGAGCGTCGGACGCTTCTCGGTCACCATCGAGGCCAGAGACATCGGCCTGCCGCTCCCGGTCTTCAACATCTCCGGGATCGCACAGTACGATCCCTGGCAAATCGCAGCGGAAACGGGAGTGCAGCTCGAGGGCTGGTCGTTGCTCGCCGGGCTCACGTTCAAGCGCTGGAGCGAGTATCCCGGGCCGCTCGAGCGAACGACCGAACGATCGCCAGAGCCGCCGAGGCCTGCGACCAGCGACACGTTCATTCCTCGCTTCGGCTTCGAGAAGCAATGGGCGCGAAGGACGCAGCGTTGGTCGCTGCGCGGCGGATACTTCTACGAGCCCTCGCCCCTGCCCGCGCGGACACAGGGCGCGAACTACCTCGACAACGACCGGCACATCGTCACCTTGGGCGGAGCGGTGTCGGCAGTGTGGAGAGGATCTCGCGCCGGGTTCGAGCTGTTCTCGCAAGTGCATGTGCTCGCGCCCCGTGATTTCACGGACGGAACAGTCACAACATCCGCCTCCCCAATCATCACCGCGCGCGGCGTGATCATCGCTGCCGGCGTGCAGTCCACGGTGACGTTCTGATGCGCAGCACTCGAACGCCTCTCTGCTTCGCCGCTCTCGGCCTGACCTTCGCGCTCGCTCGCGACGCGCACGCGACCCCTCCGGGCACCTACGGGTTCGGCGCTCGAGCCGCGGCGCTCGCGGGAGCCGTGAGCGCGGACGGCGGCGACAGCTCGTCGGTCTACTACAACCCAGCCGGGCTCGTGCTCGCGCGCGGCGTCCGCGTCGACGTCGGCTATTTCTATGCGCACCACAACCTGGCGGTAAACGATCGCGACAGCGCCGTCGACCCTGCGCACGGCGTGGTCGGGGGCGTCGTCGCGCCGGGACGTCTGTTCGGAATCCCTTTCGCGTTCGGCCTCGCGACGCACCTTCCCGACGATCGACTCTCGCGCTCGCGCGCGCTTCCACAGCTGCAACCGCGGTGGGAGCTGTTCGACAACCGCGTCCAGCTCCTCTACCTGGCGGCAGACGTGGCCGTCGCTCCGTGGCCGTGGCTGCGGATCGGCGCCGGGCTCTCGTTTATCTCGTCGACGCGCGGGAGGCTGGACATCTACGGCGACATCGCCTTTCCGCAAGCGGCGCGGTCGGAGTTGCGGCACGCGGTGGACGCGGATCTTCGCGCGGTGCGGTACGCGCAGGTCGGACTGCAACTGGATGTGACAGATAATGTCACGCTCTCGTTTGCGTACCGCGGGGAGTTTCGACTCGCGCTCGAGATCGACGCCGCGGTCGTGGGAAACGTCTTGGTCGGCTCGGGTCCGAGCGCGACGCGCGTGCCGGGACGCTACGACCTCGGCTCGTCATCGACCGCGGTATTTCTGCCACAAAACGCCGTACTCGGCGTTCGATGGAAGGCCGCCCGTTCGCTGCTCGTGCTCGCGGACATGACCTACCAGAACTACGCGGCGTACACGAACCCGAGCGCCCGCCTCGACGTCGGCCTCGACCTCGCGCCGCCGCCCGGTCTCAACATTCCGATCCCGGCGCTTCCGCCGGGAGTGAACCCTGCGCCCGCGAGATTCAGTGACACGGTCTCGGCGCGGCTCGGCGCCGAGTACAAGATCGCGCTCGGACAACACGAGCTCGCCCTGCGTGGAGGCTACCGCTACGAGCCGACGCCGGTGCCCGAGCAGACCGGACGAGAGACCAACTTTCTCGACAGCGACCGTCACGCCGTCTCGCTGGGAACAGGCTTTCGCTTGGGCGGAATCGCCGCGGTCGCCGGAGGGATCAGCCTCGATCTGTACGGCAGCGTTCAAGCGCTCGCGCCGCGCAGCTACCGCAAGGCAGACCCAACGGACCCTGTCGGCGACATGCGACTGTCGGGAGCGGTGTTCGACGGCGGCGCGACGATGTCGCTCTCGTTCTGAGCTTCGCGCTACGCCGACTCGACGATGGGCGCGCGCAACGTTGCATCCGCGAACAGCGCTGCGCTTCGACGGGAGAGATCGAGCAGCACGTAGCCCCGCAAGAGCAGCAAGAAGAGAGGCTCGAACGGGTCTGGCAGCTCGCTTGCTTTCACCGTTCGAACGACCCACTCCCCTTCGGTCGCGCCGGGCATCGTCGTCTTGACCACGCGTCGATCGCGAACCGCTTCGGCCCACGCCTCGTGCGCTCGGATGAGGTTGACCACCGGCCGCGCGATGTCTGGAGCCCACACGCGCGTCAGAAACTCCGTCGCCGCTGGACTGAGCGGCGCCTCTCGCCGAGTGACCGCACGCCTGCGCACGATCGTCTCGACAGAAACAGGCACCGAGTACCCGATCGCCGCGAGCATCTCGTGCATCGCGCCGCCGCCGGGCAGCGCGACCGGCAGGCGCGCGTCGCGCTCGTCGGGCCGACCTTGCGTGATCCATTCGGGTCGGCCGCCAACCCACCAAACCGGTCGCGTGCTCTTCGACGCCCCCCACTGGACCAATCGGCTGGCGACCTCGCGCGCGAGTCGCTCGGCCTCGATGATTCCCTCGGGATCCGCGGCGATGGCGATCGCGCCCGCCAGCGTGTGCGGCGCGGACGCGAACTGCCCTCGCGCGAAGCGACGCGCTTGCGAGCCGACCCACTCTTCAGGGATCACTCCTCGCGCTGCGAGCGACTCCCATGCCTCTCTCGTTTCGCGGACTCGATCCCCGGGAGCGCGCTCGCTGAGGCTCGTCGTCGAGCCGTCAGCCTCCTTCTCGGCCCAGTGAAGCTCGCATCGGTCTCGGCTCAATTCGAGGCTCCATCGCGACCCTGCGAGCGCCCGCTCGATGTGCGCGCGATCGATCGCCGTCACGACCTCGAGCGCGTCGGCCAGCCTCGGGCGACGCGGGCGCAAGAACGCGTCCGCGAGCGCGCGCGCCCGAACGATCGCGTCACCAGCCTCGTCGCTCACTGCAACGCACAGTAGCAGCAACGCGACATCGATCGCCGAACGATTTATCGCCGACGATCGTCCCCATCGAGCGCTACACATTCACTCGTGAGCCAGACTGAACACCTCGCCCGCGCCGCCGCGCTCATCGTCGCGATCGCGCTTCCGTGCGTCGCCATGGCGCAGCAGGCAGCACCGAACGCCACGCCGATCACAACAGCGAACCCCGACGCCGCAGCCCCGTCCGACGCGAGCACGCTCGCGAGCGCACCCGCGCCCTCGATCAGCGCCGATGCTGGCACAGTCCCGTCGGCGGATCGCATCGTGCTTCGCTCGACCATCGCGAGCGGAGCGGCGCAACCGGCGACGCGACTCCCGGCGCTGGCGGAGCCCGTGATCGACGAGTTTCGACGACCGGGCCCCGGACGCGCGCCGGTCCGGCTCGAGCACTCGAGCGCGGAAAGAGCAGAGTTCCTTCTGATCCCGTCGGAAGACGACATTCCGCTCTCGCTGAGGCGCAATCGAACGCCCGCGCCGCGCGCGCTTTGTCGAGGAAATTGCCTGCTCTACGTGCCCACGTCACGGACGACGCGCGTCTCTGCGCGAACCGACGGGGTCGAGGTGAGCACAGAGCTCACGCCGACCCCAGAGGGGCTTCGAGTGAGCTTTCAACAGCCGTCGCGCAGCGCGCTCGTCGCCGCGTACGCGCTCTATCCCACCGCCGCGCTCCTCGGAATCGCCGGCGCGATTACAGCGGTCCTCGTTCAAGACCCTGGCGCGCGCCTCGGCAGCGCGGTCGGGCTGTTCAGCGGCGCGACCCTGGTTCTCGGCGCAGGAATCGCGACCAACGCCTTCGCCTTCGCGGGAACAGTGCGCACGCAGCCGCTCGTCCCCACCCGTACCAACCCGTGAGAGGCCGATCATCGAATCCGTCTATTCCGCGCCAGATCGCCGTACAATCGCAGCACCCCATGAGACGCATCGGGACCATCGCGCTCTTGGCGCTCTCGACCTCGTGCGGCGCGCTCGGAGCTCCAGCGCGGGGTGATCGCGACCTCCCTTCGTCGTTGTTCGGCGGCTACGCGGTGGTCGGCGGCCCGACGAGCCCCAACGGATCGACGGCGCTCGTGGCCGCAGACGACGGCTCTTTCGACGAGCCGTCCGTGATCCGCGGCGCCGAGGGCCGCAGAGCGCTCTACGTGACCCATCGCAGCGGCGATGGTCGCGTACGCATCGCGAGGCTCACCGAGCGATCGGCGAACCACCTGCGCTTCGACGAACTGCAAACCGTGCTCGAGCCGGCGCTCCCCTGGGAGGGCACCGCGGTTTCGTCGCCGTCGGTGCTCGCGATCGACGGCGTCCTGTGGATGGCCTACGCCGCAAACGGCGCGATCGGGGTCGCGCGTTCGAGCGACGGAGCGCGCTTCGAGCGCGAGGCCGAGCCGATCCTCCGCGCGAGCGCGATGCACGACGAGGGCGCGACGCTAAGCGCTCCATCCCTCGCGCGGCTGTCGGACGGGACCTTCGCCATGGCGTACGCGAGCAGCGGCAAGCTCTTTCTCGCGCGGGCGTCGAGCGTGTCGGGGCCCTGGACGCGCGTCGGTTTCGGTGCGATCGCGACGCCGAGGGCCCTCGAAGAGGGCGGCGTCGAGTCCTTGGGCGACCCTGCCATCTTCGCGGATACCACCGCGGCGGGGCGCTCGATCGTCGTGATCGCCGCGACCGTGACGAACGACCCCCGAACGCCGACGGCGATCACCGCGTTCGCGAGCTACGACGCGACGATCGATCGACCCACGTTTTCAAGAGCAGAGAGGCCGCTGTACGCCGAGCGCTCGGCGTCGGTGTTCGCGGGCTCGTTCGATCGGGTCGATCCGAGGACGACGTTGCTCTGGGTCGCGCGAACGGACTCGGGGCGCCGCGTGATCGGAGCGCTCATCACGCCCGGCGGTCAGCGCGCGGGCAACCCGCTTCAGTGATCGACCGAGCAGTCGACGCGCCGACGTCGATGCATCGAAGCGGGCGGCGTTTCAGCGTCCGCCGCTCGAAGAACGAGCGGTTCGCGACGACTCTGCCGGGCGACGAGCCTCGGCGCGCGAGGCGCTCACCGCGAGGTCGCTCGCTTCGTACGCTTCCTGCCAGCCGGGGACGTCTTCTCGCGCGAGCAGCGAGTCGCGGCCGACTCTGCGAGCGACGCCGCTCCATCGGCCTCGAAGCAACGGGTCGTCCGCGCCGTCACGCGGCATGAGCGCGGCTTGAATCGTCTGGGCTTCACCCGCCCGTCGACGAAGCGGCGCGTTGATCGTCCAGAGCGGAACCCACCCCGCGCGAGACACCTCGAGCATCCCTGCGCGCGCGCGGCGGAAGCGCAGCACCGCGAGGATCGACTCTCGCGTGCGAGCGTCGAAATTGACGTTGTGCGTCCCCGCGGCGCTCCGAACGCCTGCCTCGGCGGCCGCGCCTTGGTTGGACAGAAAATTTCCTAGCGAATAGAAGATCGGAACGACGCGGCTCGAGCCAGACACCCGGTGCATTTCGACCGGGTGCGGCGTGTGCGAGTGGTGACCGATCACCACGTCTGCGCCGGCGTCCGCACAGCGGCGAAAGAACGTTCGATCTCGCGACTCTGGCTCGTCGGTGTACTCGGTCCCCGAGTGGAGCGACACGAGCACTGCCGCGCAGCGGTTGCCCTTGGCGCGGCGCACAGCGTCGACGAACGCGTCGCGCTCGGCGCGCTGAGACTCCCGTGCGATGCCGAGCCGCGGACGACCCGCGGTGGGAACAACCATGTCGAAATTGAGCAGCCTCGTGGCCGCCATCACGCAGAGCGTCTCGCCGAGCAGCGTGAACCGCGACGGCTCGAGGGGGTCTTCGTCCTGGAGCGCGCCACCGACGGGGACGATGCCAGCTTCGCGCAGCGTCCTGACGGTCTCGCCAACGGCGTCGATTCCCGCGTCGTAGCCGTGATTGTTGGCCACCGAGACCGCGTCGATCCCCGCCTGAGAGAGCGCGCGAACGAAATCCGCGTGCACGTTGAACTGCATCTGCGACGTGGGAATCGGCCGCGAAGGGGCCGCTGGCGTCTCGAAATTGAGCATCGCCAGGTCCGCCGCGCGCAGCGCCGCGACGATCGGCGCATACAACGACGCGCCGCCCTTGGCGGCGAACGACCGCAACACGTCTTGATGCGGAACGAGGTCTCCACCCCACACCACGACAGCCTCACGTGGGGCCCCTGGTGCGGCGGACACCGTCGCGCTTCGAGCGTCGGACACAGCGTCGGGCCGCGTAACATCGAGCACGGCAACGTGCGTCGGCGGCTCGATGCGCCGAAGACCTGCGTCCGCGCCAAGGCTCAGGCCGGGGCTCGTTCGCTGCGTCGAAGCCTGCGCCACGACGCGGGCGGACATCGCCCCGAGAGCGACGACCGCCAACGCAGAGCTCCAGCGTACGAATGAGCTATGTCCGCGCACGATACGCGGCGGTTAGCACGGACCGCAGCTGCCCCACCAATTCGTGGCTCACATCGCGCGGCAGTCCGCGGCATAGCGCCCCGGAAGCGCGGCGCACCGACGAAACGCTGCGCGCGCTGCCGCTGGGTCTCTGCGCGGACCTTCCATCTTCGCCGCGCCGAGCACGTACCAGCCGAGCTGGTTGTTTGGATCGAGCCGCGTGGCGCGTTCGGCCCAGTCGCCAGCGCGCCCCAAGTCACCGCGGTTGGCGAGCGAGTACGCGAAGCGCGCGATGGCAGCGGCGTTGTTGCCGCCGGCATCGAGGTAGGCCTGATACGCAGTGGCGGCCGCGGCGGCTCCCCGTCGCTCGGCGCGCTGCGCGGCGACGAGCAGCTCTTCGGGGCCGCTCGGAGCGGCAGCGACGCCAGAGTCTTCCGCTCCCGTGCCTGCGTTGCTCGACGCGGTGCTCACGCCCGAGTCCGTCGTCGCGGGGCTCGTGTTGCTGGCGGTCGCGGCGTCTTCTTGGCTCGGCGTCGCGTTGCTCGCGGTCGCAGCAGCGTCCTCGCTGCTGGCGCTCGCCGCAGCGTCATCCGCGCTCTGGCTCGCGACGGTGGCGCCCGAGTCGTCGCTCGAAGCGCTGGTGTTTGCGGCGACTGCAGAATCGTCAGCGGACGAAGTGGTGGTCGCAGCGACGCCGGAGTCTTCCGTCGAAGCGCCGGCGCCGCTCGTGCTCGAGCCGCTGTTGTTCGAGCTGCTGTTGCCCGAGCCGCTGCCGAGCAGCGAGCCGCTCTGCGAGAGCTGCGCGTCCTCGACGCCCCAGAACTTCTTGTAGATCGCGAGGCTGCCAACGACCGCGACGATCGCGACGAACAGCGACACCGTCACGTACATCAACTTCTTGTTCGAGCTCGCCTCGGGGTGAGCCTCGGGCTTGAGGTCTTCGAACGTGTCGTGCGTCCGCTTGTAAGCGACCTCGAAGGAGTTGTCCGAGAAGAAGGCCTTCGCCTCTTCGCCGAGATCTCCGTGGCTGTCCTTGCGTTCGCGCTTGCTCTCGGACTTCTTGGGATCTTTTTTGGCGTCGGCCTTCTTGTCGTCGGCCTTCTTCTCGTCGGCCTTCTTCTCGTCAGGCTTCTTCTCGTCGGCCTTCTTCTCGTCAGCCTTCTTGTCGTCGGCCTTCTTCTCGTCAGCCTTCTTCTCGTCGGCCTTCTTCTCGTCGGCCTTCTTCTCGTCAGCCTTCTTCTCGTCGCCCGAGGGTGCCTTGGCTTCGTCCCCGCGGGGCGAGCGAGGAAACTGGATGATCGTGCCGCCTTCGGTCTTGCTCTCGTCCGACCTGGCCGCGTCGGTCTTCACCGCGTCGGCCGTCGCCTGCTCCGAAGCGGCGTCTTGCTTCTGGGTTGGCTCGGCCTTCGCCGCGTCAGCGAGCGAGGATATCTCGATCTTCTCGTCGTCACCCTTGGGAGCTTCGGGCTTGCTGGCGTCGCTCTTCGGCGCTTCGACGGCGGCGCTGCTCGCCTGCGCGGGCTCGACGGCTGCAGCCGGTGCGTCGGGCGCTTTCGCCGCGGCGGACTCGCTCACCGCGGGCTGCGAACCAGACGCGTCGGATTCTTTTGTCTCCGCGCTCTCGGCCGGAGCGCTCTTGGCGGTCTCTGCGCGAACCGCAACATCCTCGTCGTCCGAATCGTCGATGACGGGGGCGGTCGACGCCGTCGCGGGCGCAACCGACGAACTCGCGGTTGAGGCGGTACTCTTTGCAGCGGTCGAATCGGCAAATTCGCGCTTCGAACGGCGGTTCTTTCCACGTTGCTTGGCCACAGCAGGCTCCTGCGAGATCGACGAACCCCGCTCGAGCGGGGCGCTTGGTGGGTCAGGGAGGATAGCAGCACCCGTTCCGTCGAAGGCACGCGGACTCGGGGAAGCTTCAGTGAGTGCTCCGTTGGATGCAGCGCCTTCGTCCGCCGTCGCGGGGGACAGAACGTTCGTCGGCGAGCTAGCCGGCAAAACAACGTCGTCGTGGCGCTCGTCCGGAATCGGAGGCGGCAGCGACGACTGAACGTCGGTGTCGAAACCGATGAGGGTGTCCCGCTTTCGGTCATCCTGCAGCGCGACACGCGTGTCCGTCGTTGTGCCACTGCTGGTTTGCGCGGGCACGATCAAGCCTTCGAAAAAGAGCTTCGTCAGCGTCGCGAGCGCCTCGAGGTCATCGATCGCGCTCTCGTCGACGACCTCCATCAGCGTTCGCTTTCCGTCGAACGCCCGCAGAATCGGGTTGATCTCGTCGGGAATCTCACCGATTCGAGCGAGGACCTCGGGCACGTCCACTTCGAACACCGAGTCGAGCGGGGGCAGCTGCTCTCGCATTCGCTGCCACTCGTCGATCCGACGCATGCCCTCCATGAGCAGGCCCTGCGTGGACATCTCGATCACTTCGTTGGCCGAGCACGGACCGAAGCGGATCTCGAAGCGCCCATCGGTCCAGAGCAACATGCGGTAGACCGCGCTCGCCCCAGAAATCTTGTTGATCTTTGCGTCGACGACCCTGCCGTCGCGAAAGAACACCAGGCCCCGTCCCTGCGGAGCCTCGAGCTCGAGCACGCCGCTCTTGCGACCGAGGTCGATCGTCGAGAGCAGATCCACCAGCCCCATCTCGCTGAGCAGCCCGGTGAAGCTGGCGCGGGACGTCCGTCCCTCCATGCCTTCGCGCTGCTTCTTGGCGAGCACGAGCTGGATCCTCGTGATGATCTCGCGCAGGTAGATCGGCTTGGTGAGAAAGTCCTCGACCCCGAGCTCGAGCCCGCGAATCTTGTCCTCGATCGACGCGCTCGACGTCAAAAAGATGAACGGAATCGCGTACCAAACCGGGTCGTCCTTGAGCCGACGACAGAGCGAATAGCCATCGTTGAGCGGTGTGCCGCCCTCGAGCACCTTCGACGGCGCGAGTCGCGTGTCGGAAATGACGAGGTCCGGGATCGCAACCTCGATGGCCTCGACCGCCTCGGTGGCACTTTGGACGTGAGTGACGCTGTACCCTGCATTCCGCAGGGAAACCTCGAAGACCCGCGCGCTTCGGGGGTCAGCGTCGACGAGCAAAACCGTCTGCCTGGCCAACGATCAATCTCGCTTTGCTGGAGCCGTTTCGCGTCGGATCCTCCCTTCCTACCCCGCAAAGTCAAGCCTGGAACCATTCAGACCGCCCATTCATCGACCCGATGTCCGCGCCTCGCGCACTTCGTCGAAATGCGCTTGGGTCCCGACGGCGATTGAGAGTAGCTTTGCCGCCGCCATGCGCGCAGGTATCGCCACTGCCATCGCTCTCGCGGCCCTCGCTTCGGCCGGCTGCAAGAACCAGAAGCTCACCTTCGAGAGCGTCAATCCGTCTTCCGGTCGCCTCGGCGGCAACGAAGAGGTCCGCATTCGCGGGACTGGCTTCGGCCAGCTCGGCAATTTGCAGGACGTTCGCTTCGGTGGCCGCGCGGCCACCAACGTCGGCGTTCAGGGCGACGACACGATCGTGTTGACCTCGCCCGAAGCGCGCGACGAAGACGCCAATCGCGCCATCGACATCACGCTGCTCTCGTCCGACGGCCGAAGCATCGTGCTGAAGAGCGCGTTCACGTATCGACCGGGCGCCGCTGGCGGCCCGGCGGGCCCCAACGACGACCTCCGTCGTCGACTCTGATCCGCGTCTACCTCGGATAACCGAGGATGTAGACGACGAAGATCGAGTTCGGTGCGACGCCGGCGCGCGATCCCTGCGCGACGCCAATGCCGATCCCCGAGATCTCGTAGTTGAGCAAGGGCTCGAGCCCCGTGGCGTCTTCGAGGTTTGTCACGATCGTGGCGAGCACCTCGATGCGGCGAAACATCAGTCCGCCGCGGGACGCTTCGCGATTGGCGTTTTGCACCACGGTCTGTTGGCTCGGAGCGCCGGCGCTAAAGAACGACTGCGCGGTGCGCGCGGCGATGTCCATGAGCTGCGGACGCGCGACGAGCTGCGAGACGCCTCGGCGCTGCCGCGTCTGGTTGACGCGATCGATGATTCGCTGCGGCGCCGCAGCGGTGTCGAGCGCGGCGGCGACCTCGATGAAGTTCTGCGTCACGATGAAGCCTCCGGACGAGCCGGGGTCGACAACGGTCCCGATGCCAACGTGCGTGACGCGATCGTTCTCGATGTTGGCGCGGTGTCCTGGGGACTCCATCAGCCCGTGGTGGATCTCTTCGCTCGAGGAGCCGCGGCCGATGTTCTCGAGGACGATTCCGCTCTGGATTCCCGCGGCCGCAATGCGATCGCCTGGAGTTCGTCCCGCTTGATTGTTGTGCGCGAAGTATCGGCTGCGCGCCATGTCTTCGCTGTGCGCCGCCGCCACTTGCGAGAGCGGCGGCATGAGCTGCAGCGCGGGGCGACCACGGGTGCGACGAACCTCGTTGATCCGCGCGAACAAGCGCTCGGAGACCTGCGCGGGCTGCTCGTTCGATGGCGTGACCGTCTCTTCGATCGCCGACGGCGGCTCGACGTCGACGTACACCGGAAAGTTCGCGACGACCGTCGTCCCGCCAGCGCCCGAAGCGAGGATCTCCACCTGCCAGGTCCCGCGCGTCCTGGTCGGAAACTGCGCGACGAACGACGGCCCCTCGCCCAGCCCGAAGCGCTCGTTGCGGCCCGATGGGTCGGTGATGGCGAGCTCGGGGTTATTGTGATTCGCCAGCAAATTTCCACGAAGTTGCACACGAGCCCCCGTCACCGCGCGCCGAGGGACGTCCCCCTCGAACGTCACGCGCCGCTGCGCCAACAAGACAGCGACGACGCGCGTTCCGTCGGAGGCGCGCGAGACGCCAACTCCGACGCGGTTGTAGCCCTGCCCTGCAGCGTCGCGCGCGACCGCGTCGGCGACAGCAGACGGCGGAACATCAGCGTTGGCCGTCACCAGCGCGAGCGCCGGCTGCGGATCGAGCACCCCGACGTTCCACGAAATCGACTGCACTGCGCGCGCGGTCGGAGCGCGATGGCCGCGGTCGTTGCCCACGCGCTGCGCCACGATCGCCGCCGCTTCCGTGAGCCCGCGATCGACCGCGAGGCGAAGCTGCGCGCGGGTTCCGCCTTCGATCGCGCTGGCGAAGTACGGCGCGAGCTCGCCGTTCGGCGTCGGATCCGCGTCGCTCAGCGCGCGATACCCGGGCCCCGAGGCGAGCTGCCCCGGTCGCCCCACGACGCCCGTCGCGCTCGAGCCCGGACAGCCAGCGACCAGCACGAGCGCGAGCACCGGCGCGATTCGGTATCGACTGCTCGGGTGTCTCACGCGCTCGCTCCGACTTCGCGCAGCCCCGCGTCGGTCTTCTCGAAGCGACGCTGACAGACCAGACACTGGAGGCTCTCGTTGAGCTTCTCGCCGCACCGGCACATCCAGCCGATTCGCTTCGCCGGAACGCCCGCGACCAACGCAAACGCAGGGACATCCTTGGTCACGACGGCGCCCGCTGCGACGAAGGCGCCCTCTCCAACCGAGTGTCCACAGACGATCGTCGCGTTGGCGCCGATCGAAGCGCCGCGACGCACGACCGTGTCACGAAAGTCGTCTTTGCGTGGAAAAGCGCTGCGCGGATTGTTGACGTTGGTGAACACCGCCGAGGGCCCCACGAACACGTCGTCCTCGAGCGTGACGTTGTCGTAGACGCTCACGTTGTTCTGGATCCGCACGTTGTCGCCGATGCTGACTCGATTGCCGACGAAGCAGTTTTGACCGAGCACGCAGCGCTTGCCGATCCGGGCGCCCGCGCTCACGTGACAGAAATGCCAGATCTTCGTCCCCTCGCCGATCGTCGCCCCATCGTCGGCGTACGAGCTCGGATGGACGAACACCGTGGAGTGCTTTTCGTTACTCATGATCTTTGCTGTCGATGCCGCTGAAGAACCTGAAAAAAGAGGCTCTTCGCGGATCATACCATTGCCGCAACCGCGGCTCAGCGTCTACGCGGGACCCGCACGAAGGCGCGCAGCGTCCGATGCGCGGTCACCGCGACGCCCCCGTCCTCGACGCTCAACACGATCGAGCTGGCCCCTTGGTCCGCGCTCACCCCGAGGTGCGGCGGCGGCGGCGACGGCGGCTCGCTTCGAGAGCGCTCGCGAATCCCCGCGTCGTTCGGGAGCACGCCGTGACGAATCACGCCCTGGATCTCGTCGCGGGTTCGACCGGCGACGCGCTCGCCGGCCACCCGCATTTCGTCGCCGAATTCAACGGCCTCTGGCGTCGTCGCGATTCGCTTGGCGTGATCGAAGAGCGTTCGTCGACCGATCGGAACGAAGAAGAAGACGTACGCCGCGACGAGCGTCACAAACGCAGAGCCGACCCAGCGCGCGAGCTTGAACATCGATCGCTGACCGGTACGCGCGCGCGGGGGATCACGGCAAATTTTCGACAGCGATCGGCCGAGCGCGAAGCTCGCCTAGCGTGCCAGCGTCCGAAGCCTTCGCGCAGCCTCGTCGAGGACTGAGTCCTCTTTCGCGAAGCAGAAGCGAGCGAGGGTCTCGCCGACCGGGTCGACGAAGAAGGACGTTCCCGGGACGCTCGCCACGCCGCACCGCTCGAGGATCGTCATCGAGGCTTCTTTCGCTGTTCGCTTTTCGAGCGAGCGCACGTCGGCGAGGACGTAGTACGCCCCTTGCGGCTCGAACGGCTCGAGCCCCGCGTCTCGCAGCGCGTCGCAGAGCACTCGTCGCTTGCGCGCATACGACCGCTGAAGCTCTTCGTAGTACTCGCCAGGCATCGAGAGGCCCGCGACCGCCGCCCACTGCAGCGGCGTCGGCGCGCACACGTAGAGCAGGTCGTTGCACACGTTGATCGCCCGAGCGGCCGCTTCGGGCGCGCAGAGATACCCGAGCCTCCAGCCAGTGACGCTGAAGGTCTTGCTGAACCCGCCCAGCAACACGCACCGCGCTCGCGCGCCCGGACGCGTGGCGAAGGGGACGTGCACGGCGCCGTCGTAGACGAAGTATTCGTAGATCTCGTCGGTGATCGCCCACAGCTCGTGCGCCTCGAGGCGCGCCGCGATCGCGTCGAGCTCGTCGGGAGAGAACACTTTTCCGCTCGGATTCGAGGGAGAACAAAGCACCACGCCGCGGGTCTTGGGAGTGATCGCGCGATCGAGCGCCGCGAGGTCGAAGCGCCAATCGGGCGGCAGCGTGGGCACGAGCACAGGCCGCAGCCCCATCGCGACGACCGTGTTGTAGTGATAGCCGTAGTACGGCTCGAACAAGATCACTTCGTCGCCGGGCTCGAAGAGCGCCATGCACGCGGCGGCGAAGCCTCCCGTCGCGCCCGCGGTCACCAGAACTTCGCTCCGAGGGTCGTAGCGAAGCCCGTAGCGGCCGTCGAGCTTGCTCGCGATCGCCTCGCGAAGCGGGGCGATTCCCTCGGGCTGCGTGTAGATCGCGCGTCCGTCGTCGATCGCTTGCTTCGCGCCGAGCGCGACCGGAGTAGGCGTCGGCAGGTCGCACACTCCCTGTCCGAGGTTGATCCCGTTGACGGCGTCGCACGCGCGCGTCATCGAGCGGATGTCCGAGATCGCGAGCCCCTCGATTCGCCTGCCGATTCGCATGGCGCCGAGCGTACACCCGTTGCGAGCGATCGGACGACTCAGCGAGTCGCGAGCCTCGGCGGGACCGGCCGCATCACGGAGAGCGTCTTCATCGAGGCTCGCTCGAGCTCTTCGGAGGTGCCCGCGTGCAAACCGTCCGGCACCTCGACGCGATATCCCCGCATCAGCGCGTCAGCCGCGGTCGTAAACACCTGGAGCTCCGTCGCGCATCCCGTGATCTCGAGGGTGCCGACCGACAGGCGCTCGAGCTGTCGATCGAGATCCGAATCGAAGAAGCCAGAGTACGTTCGGTGCGGAACGATCACGTCTCCGTCCTGCGGAGTCAGCTCGCTCACCATCTGCCAGCCCGTCGTGCCAGCGACCGCGTGGATCGGCCAGTGCTCGAGATCCGGGTCGCCCTCTTCGTGAAAATCGTGGACGAACACGATGGGATCACCGTCGCGCCGCGCTCTGGCCACGCGGTCGGCGAGCGCTCCGATGATCTCACGCGCCCGCGGAATAAAGAGCGGACGCCCCGGCGTGAGATAGTCTTGAATCATGTCGATGATCACGAGCGCCTTTCGCGCCGTGACCGGTCGCGCGGCGATGGCATCGATCAATCGCGCCCGAAGCGCGGGCGGAGGATCGGTCGCACGGGTCGTGGCGAGCGCGTACTCGGCCAGCGCTTCGCGGGTCGCGTTGACCTCCTCTGCCAGCGAACGCGCTGGCAGCACAGCGTCGAGCACGCGACGAGGCGTCGCGCTCAGCGCAAGGTCCAAGGTGAGGTCATCGTCAGGAGCAACCATCGGAGATCCAAAAGACCGATAGGTCGATTGTCGCACGTCGAGCGGCCGAAGTCCCGCGGATTCTACACCTCGAACACGAGGCCAACGCCGGTCGGTTGAGCGCTGTACGCTTGCGCCGTCACCGGTGGATTTCCTTCGCCAGCTCCGAGCCGTCACATTCGCCGCGAGCGCGTGGTTTGTGCCGCTCAGCGCCCAGGCCCACGACACGTCGGTGGCCTTTCTCGACCTGACGATCGACGCCGACACGGTCCGTGTCGAGGCCAAACTGCACGGAGACGACCTCGGCGCCGCTGTCGGACGATCTCCGCTCGAGCGCCCCTCCCGTGAGATCGCGCTCGCCCGCGCCGAGAGCGCAACGCGGTACGTCGCTGCCCGCGTCACCATCACGCACGCGTCGCGTCCGTGCGAGCTCGTCACGACGCGCCCCGCCGAGGTGCTTTCTGCGCAGGACGGATCGTATCGACTCGCCGTCCGCTACGACGTCCGTTGTCCGAGGGTCATCGACGACCTCGAAATCCGCGACGACCTCTTCTTCGACATCGACGACAACCACCGAGCCTTCGCGCGAGCGCGAGCATTTGGCGCGACCTTCGAGAAGGTCTTCGGGGTCTACGACCGACGCTGGCGCGTGCAAGGAAGCCCGTCCACCGTCGCCGTGGTTCGTCAGTATCTCTGGCTCGGCGTCGAGCACATCGTCACCGGCTACGACCACCTCGCGTTTCTACTCGCGCTGCTCGCCTCGCTCGCGGCTCGCGGAACGCGCGCCGGCCTCAAGCCCGCGCTCGCGGTCGTCACGTCGTTCACGCTCGCCCACTCCGTCACGCTCGCGCTCGCTGCGCTCGGGATCGTTCGCCCTTCTTCGCGCATCGTCGAGAGCACGATCGCGCTCTCGATCGCCGCCGTCGCCGCGATCGACCTCGCGCGGCTTCGCACGGATCCCGCGGCGAACACTCGCTCGGCCGCGCCCCGGGCAGCGCTCGGATTCAGCTTCGGCCTGGTGCACGGGTTGGGCTTCGCCGGAGCGCTCGGCGAGCTCGGACTGCCGTCGCGCGCCCTCGTTCGAGCGCTCGCCGCGTTCAACGTCGGCGTCGAGCTCGGACAGCTCGCGCTCGCGGCGCTCGTGTTTCCGCTGCTCGGTTCGATCGCGACGCGCCTGGGCGACGCGCGCAAATATGAGCGACGCGTCGTTGCGCCCATCGCGCTCGCGCTCGTCGCGCTCGGGCTCTATTGGTTCGTCTCTCGCGTGCGCGGGGCGTGATCGCCGTCGAACCACGATTGATCGGCGGACAACTGCGGTAGAGTCCCGCGATTCGCTCGACGCGGACCGCGCTTCGAGCGCTCGGCGCACACGATGTCTGTCTCCTGGCACCGAAGGGCACCCCTCCCCTGGCTCCTCGCGCTGTGCGCGATCCTCGCGCTGTTCGGCGCGCATGCGGGTCGGAGCTCCTCGGTGACCGTCGACGACGCAGCGATCACTGTCGCGTACGCGCGCAACATCGCAGACGGCTACGGGCTCGTGCTCTCTCCGAGAGGCGAGCGCATCGAAGGCGTGACCAGCTTGCTGTGGACGATCGCGATCGCGCCGTCGCGCGTGTTCGGCCTCGGCTTTGCGGCCTTCGCGAAGCTGCTCGGAATCGCGCTCGCCGCCGTTGCAATCGCGGGGATCGCCTTCTTTCCCGCCGCGCTTCGCAAACGAGCGCCGCGCTATTTCGACCTGGTCGCGCCGCTGCTCGTGGCGCTCATGCCCAACTACGCGCTGTGGGCGGGATCGGGGCTCGAACACGGCCTCTTCGCCGCCCTCGCCGCCTGGTCGCTTCACGCAGTGGCGATCGAAGAGCGTGATCCCGAGCGATTTCCCTGGTCCGCCGCGCTCTTGTGGCTGCTGTTTCTCACGCGACCCGACGGCGCTCTCTACGCCGTCGCCGTCGGGGCCGCGAAGCTCTTTCGAAGCGTTCCTCCGAAGCGGCCGCGACGACAAGACGTGCTGTGGGCCATCGCGCTCGCGGTCAGCATCGGCGCAGTCGAGCTCTTTCGATTGGCGTATTTCGCCTGGCCGTTACCGAATCCAATCTACGCCAGACTGCGCTGGTCAGGCCTCGGCGACGCGGTCTTCTTCAGCCCGAGCCGAGGATGGAGTCACCTGCGCGCCTGGCTCGATGCGTATCGATTGCTGTCGGTCGCGCCCCTCGCGCTAGCCGCCATCTTCGGGCCCAAGCCGCACGGCGCGAGATTCGCCCTCGTCTCGAGCACAGCCGTCGCGCTGCTCGCTCCTGTGGCGGCGCAAGACGACCCGCAGAGCGAGTTTCGCAGCCTCACCAACGGCTCGCTCTTTCTCGCGCTGTGCCTCTGCGAGGGCGCCCGAAGCGCGTTCGCCCTCGCCTCGCGCCTGACGCCTCGATCGGCTCGACCCGCGCTGCGCTTGCTGGCGACGCCCATCATCGCCGTCGCCATCCTCCGCTACGGAGCGCGCTTCTACACAACTCGCTGGACGGCCGCGATGCAACGAAGCCCCGTCGGAGCCGGCTCCTACCCTGCCCCCGCCCGAGAGTTCGAGCGAGCCCGACGCCAGCTCGCGATCGACGGTCGCCCGTCGCTCCTCACCGCGACCATCGCCGAAGCCGCGCTCGAGAGTGACCTCACCGTGGTCGACATGCTCGGCAACGCCCACGTCGGCGCCGCGCACTCCTCGCCCGCAGATCCTGCTGGGTTTCGTGAGGCTCTTCTCGGCGAGGACCCGCCGACCTTCGCGCGCATCGACCCCGCGATCTCCGGCGCGTTCGAGCTCTCGAGGCTCGAAGAGCTCTCGCAGCTCTACTTCGCGTTGCCCGCTTCACACGCCAACAGCGCGCACCGGCTCTACGTTCGACGCGCGGACGTGGCCGCCCCCTGGGCGCTCACCGCAGCGCGCGTCGCGTCGAGCAGCGGCGCTACGCCAGACGGAGTGACCCTCTCGCACGAGCGCCCAGAGCCGCGATCGACGGTGCTCGTCGACGTCGCGTTCGCGCGCGTCGATCCATCCATGGCCAGCGCGATCGTCCTGCAAGACGATCACGGAGCAGAAGCGCTGCGCGTCGAAGCTCCGGTCTTCGGCGGGCTGCTCGAGCCAGGCGCCGCCCTGCCAGGCGAGCGTCCGCGCGCGCGCGCTCGCCTGGTGATCCCGAGGGCAGGTCGATTTCGTGTGCTGTGGATCGGGGCCGGCGGCGCGACCGTCGCGATCGCCGAGCTCGACGCTCAGCTCGGCGCCAACGCGAGCGAATCGCGCGCGCTCGACCAGAAGATGACCGAGCATCTCCAGAGCGACCGCTACGACCGCGCGTATACGCTCGCTCGAACGCTCTCGCTCCGCGTCGTCGCGGCCCCTGCGGACGCCGTCGCCCGATCCGCCGTCGTACGGCTCGCCCGCGCGCTGGCCGACCGAGCGCGCTCAGCCGCCGACGCCAGGGCGTATTCGATCAGCGCGTCCATCGCGCGCGAAGCCCGCTCGCTCGCGCCGTGGGACCTGCAGACGGGGGCGGTGTGCGGCGCCGTCGCCGAGCGACTGGCAGACGCCGCGGCGGACGCCGAAGGTCGCGGAGAGCTTGCGCGAGCCTTCGAGCACGCGCGCGACGCGGTGCTCGTCGATCCGCGCAGAAGCTGGTCGCGGCGGAGAGCAGAACGACTGCGAAATCGCCGGTCGCACAGCTACGATGCGGGACGTTCGCTCGCCGCGTATCGCGCCGCCGCCGCCGCGGTCGCCAGCCACGACCCAGCAGAAGTCGATCGAACGCTGGTGTTCATGGCGAGCGCGGCGCAGTGGATCGAGGCCGCGCGACTGAGTGAGCGACTGGGACACACTCCGAGAGATCCGGCGGCGCGGCGCGCAGTCGCAAGGGGCTATTTGTCGCAAGGTCGAGCGCGAGAGGCGCTGGCGTTGGTGAGCGGAGTTCCGTGCCGAGAAGCCAGGGACCCCGAGGTGACCCGCGCCCTGCGCGCGATCATGGGCGCCGCTGCGTATCGACCCAACGACGATGCGTGCGACACCGTCGTGACTGCGCCAGAAGCGTCGTTCGACGATCTCCGAGGGTCCTTCGAGAGCGAGCGGTTTTCGCAGTGGACCGCGGTCGGCGCCGCGTTCGGCTCGGGCCCGGTCTCATCGCCGCGCTGCGAAACCGCGTGGATCAACGGTTGGCGCGGGCAGAGATACGCCAGCTCCCTCGCCCGCTGCGACGCGCGTGCGCGAGGGACGCTGCGCTCGCGGGTCTTCGAGGTGCGCTCCGAAGGGCTCTCGTTGTTGGTCGGTGGAGGGGCGGACGTCGGACGCACCGGCGTGCGCGTCGCGCTCGAAGACGACACGACCGTCGCACAAATCGCAGGACCAGGGCACGACGGAATGACGCGAAGGTTCGTCGACCTCCGCGCGCTCATCGGTCGTCGTGTGTTCATCGAGGCGTACGACCGAGCGACCGATGGCGCGCTCGCTCATGTGATGATCGACGACGTGCGCGAAGAGCCGGTCGTCCCCGTCGGCGTCACGGCAGTGCTCGTCGCAGCGCCACGCTGAGCCGTCAGCTTCCGCAGTTGGCCGCGGGAACGCACGGTCCCCAGCAGCTGCCCGCCACTGATCCGACCCAGCCCGCAGGACACGTCGGCGGAACGCGGTCGCACAGGACGCTCGACGCGTCGCAGTTCCACCCGGTGCAGCACTCGGGCGCGAGCGTCGCGCCGCTCGCGTTCGTGCACTGCCTGCGCATCGCGTCGAGCATCGCACCCGCGCATCGAGGAGCGCCGGCGTCTGCAACGCCGCCGTCGGGCACCATCGGACATGCTCCAGCCGCGCGCGTCGGCCGCGTCGGAGCGTTGGGACACGCGCGATAGGTCGCCCCATCGCACGAGCAAAACTCCGCGGTGGCCGCGCAGTCGGTGACGCCGCGGCAGACTCCATCGACCGCGCAGGCGCCGACGGGGTAGACGCACTCGTCCGTCGGCGGACAAGCCATGCGCGAGTTGCACGCTCGCACGACGGAGCACGGGCCCATCGCACGCGTGGGCTGCGTCGGCCTGCAGCTGCGGTACGTCTCGCCAGAACACGAGCAGTACACGCGCTGCTCCGCGCAGGGAGTGGGCAGCTCGCAGGTCCCGGTCGAGTCGCAGCTCGACGTGCTGAAGACGCACTCGCGCCCGTCCGTACAGTCATCGGCCGAACGACAGCCCGCCGGGCCCGCGTCGCGGCAGGCGATCAGCGTGCAGCCCGCAAACATCTGGCCTCGCATGCACGAGCACGTGTTGCAGCCGTCCCCTGCGGGGCAGCTCGCGCCGACGGCGCACGTGCCGCCGTTGGGCAGAAGACACGTGTCGGGCCTGAGGACGACGTCCATCGTGGAGCCATCGCCGCCGCCGTCCGCCGGAGCGACCACCGAACCACAACCGGACACGAGCACACCAAGGACGAACACCACAGTCGTCGCGATTCTGGAAATCATCTTTCGTCTCTCTCTCGAAGTCGGACACGCCCTTCGCGGTGCGCGGTCCGCACGGCTCAGAGGGGCACAATTCGCGCGGAGCGCGACCTCGATCGCTGATCGAAGCACAGCGCGCGCCAGCGATGGCGCTCAGCCGAGCTCGAGCGCCGCGCGAACAGCGCGATCGATGGCGTCGGCGACGACGAGCAGGTCATGTGTGGCCGAGAACGCAGGCGTCGATGCGACGCGAGACTCGCGATCGACGACGATCGACCTGGCTTCACAGCGCTGGGGCGACGCTCCCCACGAGGCGCAATCGGCGTCGATGGCTGCGTCCCAGCCGAGGGCGACGCGCACGCGTTGCGCCCCGAGCGCGCGCGCGACGAGCACGTTGCCCATGCACATCGAGACGATCGGCGCGCGGCGCTTGGCCACCGCTGCGACGAGCGCGGCGACGTCGCGCTGCACCGTCGCGGACCTTCCGCGCAGGGCGTAGTCGCACAGCGTCTTGACCGCGCCGTATCCGCCGGGAATGACCAGCGCATCGACGCTGGACATCGCGAGGGTCGAGAGCGGCTCGACTGGTCCGCGGGCGATGCGCGCGCTCTCGATCACGACGCTTCGAGTCTCGGCGCGACTGATGTCTCCGCGCTGATGGTCGACGACGTGCGGAAGCGCGACGTCGGGCGCACAAAACGAGAACTCGACCCCGGCGCGCGCGAGCGCGAGCTCGGCGAACGCAGCCTCGTGCAGCTCTGTTCCGTCGTGCAGCCCGCAGCCCGACAGGAGGATCCACGCCTTGCGCTTCACGACGGAGGAAAGCACGCCACGCCGTTGCCGGGAGTGAAACCGATGGCGCACACATGCGTCCCGCGAGGCGCTGGGTAGTAGTACGCCCACAAGAAGCACATCTCTTCGTCGACGCTCTCGCCGAAGGTCACCGTTCGATTGCTGGTGTTCATGTAATTGCAACGAAGGTGCAGCCCTTCGCCGACAGGAAAGGTGATCGGCGGATCGAAGAGCGTGAGCGGCGGGTCGGACCAATTGCGATTGTCGTGCAGGAGCTGCCCGTCCGTGACGTTGCTCCAGACCACGGGGGTCGTCGTGCTACGCGTTCCTGTCGCGCGGTGAATGGTCGAGCGAACGCCGAAGTGATGGGTGTGGGATGTCAGGCCGAACACGCGCACGCCTGGCAGCGGCGTGTGAAAGAAGTCGACGGTGCCCGGGGACATTGGCGCGAGCGAGATCCTGGTGTTGCCCCAGAACATCAGGTTGGCGCTCGTGAGCGGCACGCGCTGATCGACGGTGTCGACGACGACGCGCGCGGTCGCGCGAATCGGCGTCGTTCGCAAATTCACCGCGTGAAACTCCATGCGCACGTACTCGTCGCTGTCGATCGGAAAGCCCACGCCCGGGGGGAAGTTCAACGTCGTCTCGCGCTGCTGCGCGATGACGATCGGCGGATCGAAATCCATGATGCTTCGAACGCCAGAGAACCCCTGACAATCGCGGGGTGTCGTCTGCTCGGTGCGCCTGCTCGACTTGTAGAAGATCAGGTGGTGGCTCGCGTCGCCGAGGTCGGCGTACACGCGACGAACGAACTGCGCCGACGTGTTGCCCAATCGAATGATCGTGCAGCGAGTGACCTCCTCGCCGGGCATCAGGTCGAGCGAGATCGAGACCTCGTGCCGAAAGGTCTGGCCTCCGTCGTACGCCGAAGCGTCCTCGGGAGGGGGCGGCATCCCCGCGTCGCTGTTGGCGTCCAAAGGAGGCGCGGTCACGTCCGCGGACGGCGACGCCGAATCGACAGCGCCGCTGTCCGACACGGGTTGTTGCGGGCTGCACGCAGCGACGAGCAGCAGCAGCGCGGTCGAACGACGGAACAATGAACGGTCATTCATCGTGTTTTCTCCAAGGCACCAGGGACGGGAGCGCCCCGCGCGTGGCGGTCACTTTCGGGCGACGCTCCAAACGAAGAAGAGCACCGCGGTGAACAAGAACAGCGCCACGAACATAAGTGGCTTTCGGTCCGCGGACCTTCGCCGGCTGCGGTCGATCGACGATTCGTCCTGCGAACGCTCAGCGTCGGTCTCCGACCCGTCCGGAACCGTTTGATCCGCCCCCGCGGGAGACTGAGATTCGCGCGGCGACGAGTCGTCTGCGGACGGTCCGATCGGGAGCGTCGCAAACGACCCGAGCCTGGGCGGCGGCGGGAGCTTCGAAGGCAGCGGCGTGGCGTCTGCGACGGTCAACGTCGCGCTGTCGGACGCGATCGGGGCGCCGTCCGGTTCGGTGTCGACGCTCGAGACGGGCCCGTCGATGATGGCCGTCGCCGTTGAGGAACCCGACGTCGAGCCGATGGGGTTGGTCGCGGTCGCGCTGTCGGTCGCAAGCGGGGCCGGCGCTTCGATCGGCTGCCCGATCGGCGCGGCGGAGGGCGCGTCGCTCGCACCGTCGCGGGTCACTTCTCGCACGAGCCTGGCGACCACTCGCCGCGCCGCAGCGCGGTTGAGCGGGACGAGCAGCGCCTCGAGCTCGCTCCGCGCTTTGTTGATCGAGGCGATCGAGCCGTCCTCCGTGCGGAGCACGAACTCCTTTGCGATCGCCGGAAGCGGCTCGCACAACACGCGAACGAGGGCGCCGATCGAGCGAAGCACCGCGCGCTCATCGGCGCTCGTCGCACAAGCAGAGATGTCCACGGCGCCGTCGGCGTTGACGCGAACGGGGCGTGGATCGAGCACGCGCGGCTCGCTCTCGGCGAGCGCTTCGGCGCACTCGAGGGCGACAAAGAGCGCGCTCTCGGACGCGAGCGGAGTCCCGCGTCGTCGGAGTCCGCCGACCAGGGCGTCGAGCGTGACCGATGCCATCTCTTATCGCAGCTCCACTTTCGATTGACGACGCGCGCGTTCGGAGCGTCGCCGAACGAGGGCTTGGGTTCGATGTCGCATGCTCTGGTAGCGCCCTCGGCGTGGCGCCGACGAGCCCTGAAGTTCTACACAGACGCGCCGCGCACTGCGAGCCCCGCCCGTGCGAGAAACGCCCGCGCTTCGGCGATCGAGTGTTTGCCGTCGTGAAAGATGCTCGCGGCGAGCGCGGCGTCTGCCCCGCCGCCGCCACGAGAAGCCGGGGAGAGGCCCTCGACCATATGCTCGAGCGTACCCACACCGCCCGACGCGATCACCGGTACCGACACTGCCGCCGTGACCGCGCGGAGCAATCCGAGGTCGTAGCCTTCGCCCGTTCCGTCTCGATCCATGCTGGTGAGAAGGATTTCGCCTGCTCCTCGCGCGGCTCCCTCCCGCGCCCACGCCACGACGTCGACGCCCGTCCCGCGTCGTCCGCCGTGCGTGAAGACCTCCCAGCCGTCGCCGTCGGCTCGGCGGCGAGCGTCGATCGCGAGGACGAGGACCTGCGTTCCGTACGCGCTCGCGACCTCGTCGATCAACGTGGGCTGCGCGACCGCGGCGCTGTTGACCGAAACCTTGTCAGCACCGGCTCGCAACAGCGCGTCGACGTCGGTCTTTTGCTTCACCCCGCCGCCGACCGTGAGCGGAATGAACAGCGCATCCGCGGTCTTTCGCACGACGTCGAGCATCGTCGCTCGCCCCTCGTGCGACGCCGAAATGTCGAGCAGCGTGAGCTCGTCCGCGCCGCCCTCGTCGTAGGCGCGCGCGCACTCGACGGGATCTCCCGCGTCTCGGAGGTTTTCGAATCGCACGCCCTTCACGACGCGCCCGTCCCGAACGTCCAGACACGGAATGATCCTCGATGCGACACCCATCGTTCGCCCTGAGAGTAGCTGCCCCACCCCACCATCCCCAACGACGAAAAACGGACGCGCTGCCGTCAGTAGCCCATGGCACCGAACGCGTCGGCGTTGGCTCCGAGCGCCGCCCCGCGGCTCAACGAGGGACGCGACACCGCTTCGGCCGCGCGAGCGCGGGAGCGTCGCACGCCCTCAACCTGCCTCGCGATGTTGTCCCTCACGCTCGCGGGCGCAGACGCGGCGACCGCTTGCACCTGCTGCAGTCGCCGCTCGACGAGCTCGAACTGCTGCGCCGCCTGCGCGGCTTGACCGCGATTGAGCATCTCGACCGCGCGCAGCTGAGACTGCGCAGCCTCGTTGCTCGCGATCATCGCGCCAACGCGGGCGTCTTGAGCGGAAGCCGCTTGCACCTGTGATCGATCGCTGCTCGCGCGGACCTCGAGCGCGACGCGCTGAGCGCGCTCTGCCCGCGCACCGCTCGGATCGCGGTACACGAGGCGCGCGGTGGCCACGGCCATCGAGCCCTCGCGCGCAGCGTTGACCCTCGTTCGGACGAGCAGCTCGCGGTGTTGCCCCGAAAACAGCGCGCCGAGCGGAACTCGGAGACGTCCATCCGACTGCCTTTCGAACTGCGCGCTCTCGACGCCAACGAGCTCCGAACCAGGCGCCGGCGTCAGCTCGACGTACGCGTCCGTCGCCGCGGTTTGCGAGAGCCGATCGAACTCGGTCCTCAGGATCTGCGCCATCTGCGAAGGCTGCTCGAGGTGATAGAGCCGACCCGCAGAGCGCATGGCGAGCGCGCCGAGCGTGCGCTCGTCGTATTGAAGCCCGACTCCGATCGCGCTCACCTGCACGTTGCTGTCCGTTCCGCGCGCGGCGAGCGCGCCGAGCTCCTCGGGCGAGCTCGGACCGATGTTGGCCATCCCATCAGAAATGACGATCACGCGACGCACAGCGTGCGTGGCCGGCGCGGCCATCGCGCGCGCCTCGCCGGCTTGCAGCCCGGCATAGAGATTCGTTCCGCCCATGGTCTCCATGCGCGCGACCGCCTGCACGAGCGCGCCGCGCGTCTCGCGAGACACGACCGTGGGCGCCGCGTACTCGTACACCGCGTCGCTGAACGCGTAGATCGAAACGATGTCCCCATCGCGAAGGGTCTCGAGCATGCTCGTCGCGGCCATCTTCGCGTGATCGAGCCTGTTTTCGGCCATCATCGAGCCAGAGCAATCGACCACGAGCGCGAGGTTGATCGGCGCACGCGCGGCCACTTGCACTTGCGGCACATCGATCCAGAGCCCCAGGTGCGTCTCGGTGTTGTCTCCGACGAGCACAGTGTTGGTGCCCGCTGCTCCACCGATCCATCCTTGCACCGCGACGTTGACCGTCGCCTGCACCGTCTGCCCGGGCGCGACGGCCACGAGCTGCTCGGACCCTGCGGACTGCGTCACGACCGACGCAACTCTGACCTCCGCTGACGGCGGCGCGCAATGCGCGACCGTCAACGCGAAGGCGGCACTCAACCACCGATGCGCTCTCATGTTGGACCTCAGGCCGGTAACAGACGGACGCGCTCGAACCGCGGTCTACTTTTTTTTCGCGACCGTCAGATCCCCGCTCCCGCACGCCCCTCCCTCACGGATTCGTCGCGGCCTCAACTGGCGCGCGTCACGGCGCCCTTTCTCCAAGACGCGTCGAGCGCGTCGACGAGCATCCCCTTCAACACACGCGCGGCGTCCGAGCTCACGCCCTGCAGCGCGAGCTGGTCGATCTCGGTGAGCGCCGCCTCGATGCTCGTTCGCCACGCTTCGAGCGCTGCCCCGGTGTCTGGGGTCGTCGTTCGCAAGAGCAAGCGAGCCTCTTGCGTGACCGCTTCGAGCCGGACCGCTTCCGTGCCGAGCGTACGCCGTTTGGCCGGTCTTTCTCCGGTGGTTACCAGCTCGGGTTCGCGCTGTTTCGGTCGCTCGGTCTGCTTCGGTCGCTCGGTCTCCGCGGGTGGCGTCGCGAGGCGAGGCTTTTCGAAGGCGGCGAAAGCCTTGGTCTCCTCCAGCTTCGACGGCCCGACCTTCTTCGCTGCGGGAGGAATACTCGCGCGCCGGTAGCTCTCGGGCATCGCCGCGCGACCCATGCTCGGCGGCGCGCTCGATCGCCGTGACGGCGGCGGCAAGCTCGGCCTCGCCTTCGCGTTCATCGCAGCTCGGTCGTCGTCGGACGACGGGGCTGGCAACGCGCTTCGTGGCCCGCTGTCTCCGTCTGTCACCGGCGAAGGCGCGAGCATCGCTCTCATCTCTGCAGCGCTGTAGCTCTCGGTTTGCACGAGCGCCCGCGGACGGCCAGGCCTCGCTTCGTCGTCGATCGCGGCGGGCGCGGTTGGTTTCGTCGCCATCGCTGGCGGCCTGTCGAGCAGCGACGATGGACGCAGCGTGTGCGGCCTCGGGCTCGTCGCCAACCGCCGCGCCGCTTGTTGTCCATCGAGCGTGCGCACTACGAGCGCGACGTCATGGATGTCCTCGAGGCTCACCGACGATCGTCCCTCGAGCACCGTTCGAGCAGCGATCAACCGCTGCGCACGGACGACGCGAGAGTCGGACAGCTCGACGCCTTCGGCCCGGATTCGACGAACGAGGTCCACGAGCGCGCGGCGAACCTCGACCGGCCACTCGATGGTCTCGACCGCTGCCGCCAGTCGATCGGTGCGCGCGAGCCCAGCGACGATCGGCGTCTCGTTCTTGCGCGACCAACCGTCGGACAAGAGCGACTCGAGTCGCTCGTCGGCCATCGGTTGCACGAACATCCGAACGAGAAATCGCTCGTCGTAGCTGCGAAGCGCGGGGCTCTCGTCGAGCGTCGATGCCGTCCCGACGCACACCTTCAGCGCGCACGGGAGCTCCGCAGCCCCGCGACGAAACACGCGCTCGCTCAAGAACCACTGCAAGTGGTTGAGCATCGTCGTCTGCACCTCGAAGACCTCTTCGAGAAACGCCACCTCGGCGTCCACGAGCATGCCCGTCCGGTCCTCGAAGCTCGCGCTCGCTCCACCCCGACGCTCGATCGGGCCGAACAGCTCGAGCGGGTCAGCGCTGCGCCCGAGCAGGTACTCGAAGTAGCGCCCGCCCAGGATCCGCGCGACTCGGCGCGCCGCGACGCTCCTTCCGGTGCCCGCCGGGCCCACAATCAAGACGTTTTCCCGCGCGAGCGCTGCAAGAACGATGGTCTCGATGAGCTGCCGTCGCTCGACGAAACCCTGGCTCGCCTGATGAATCGCGTCACGCAGCACGCGAGCGTCCTCCCCCGCAGGAGGTACATCAGTCATTAGCCCTGCATTGTCGACGAATCGACACGTCGATTGCAAGGCGCGTCCTGTAGCATCCGCGAAGAACGCGTCATGACATCTCGTCGAATCGCCGCCTGGTCGGTGGCGCTCTTTTCCGTTGCGTGCACCACGAGTCGTTCTCGACCACCGCCCGAGTCGGGCAACGTCGTGCGCGCAGACAATCGCGAATTCCTGGTGTTTGCCTGCCGCGGCGCACGCAGCGCCGGCCTTCGATGCCCAGCGCAAATGCCCACGGCGACGTATCTGCGCGGTGGACTCGTTTGCCAGGCCGCCCGCGCGAATACAACCGAAGCGACGGTCGACAGCCTCCCGCCGAGCGTGTGCGAGGGGCTGTTCGGCGGTTGCGTCGCCGCGAAGCCCGCGCCGCCAAGAGCAGCTCCCTACGCGCTGAGCGCGGCCGAGCGGACGCGCATCGCCAACGCTGGATTTCACCTCGTCCCCTGCGGTGACAACCAGTTCAGGCTCGACTCCAACGAGCCCGAGCCTGCCCCGCCGACCTCGCAGCCTCCGCAACCCATGGCGGACGTGGACGCGAGCGTTCCATCCACCGAGCCCGTCGCGCAGCCGCCGGCCGATCCTCCGCAGCCTCCTCCTCCGCCGCAACCGCGAAGCGAGGACCCAGACCTCGTAGCGCGAACCAACGACGTTCTAACCGCGCTGATGCAAGAGAGCATCACGCGCTCGACGGGCGTCGGTCTCTGCCACACCGCGCCCGGAGAGTCGCTGCCAACCGGAGCGCTCTGCGTCCGCATCGAGGTCGCCGACAACGGCGCGCGGCCCGCCGTGATCGCCGAGCGCTTTCAACAGATCGCAGCGACCAGCGGTCATCCGCTGCGGCTGTCGTTCTCGATCGACACGCCAGTGCCGTCGCGATGCGCAGCGGACGACCAGGACTGCGCGCCGATCGTCGGAGCGCAGGTGTGCCCCGAAGCCGTGGGCTTTCGACAGGGCGCAGCGCGCAGCGCGCTCTCGACGGCCGTCAACGCCGGGATGGACCTCAGTCGCTACGAGTCGGGTCGCTGTCGAAATGACGGCGAGTGCTACGTCGGCGGGTGCGGACAGCACTGCGTGTCGATCTCCACGCGCTCGTTCGGGAGCACGTGCGAGGGCGTCGAGGCGATCGAGAGCGCGGCGTGCGGATGCGTCCGCGGTCGCTGCCGTTGGTTTCTTCCTGCGAGCAACTGAGTCGCGACACGTCGCACGCCGCGGGCTCGGGGTCTTCGCGTCACCAGCGCGGTCGTTGGTGCGGCAACAACGGCAATCGAATCAATAGGTTGCGGTGCAGAACAGGGGGATCTAGCCGCGAAGTACAGGGGGCGTAGATCTTTTCACCGAGGGGCGCGTCTCAATCCCCCGCGCCACCTCGAGCACGAGGGTCCTCCGGCTGCCGCGGTCCTGCGATCGCGGCGCGACGGTCTCCTTTTGCATCGCGGTCGCCCATCGTCCGCCACGGAGGTCTCGCCATGCAAATGCACACGTTGTTCGCTCGCAAGAAGTACGCTCGCGCGGTCGCAGCTGGAGCCGTCGCGCTCGCGGCAGGAGGCATCGTCCTGCTGCGCGCAGAGCACAAGGGACACAGCGCGACCGGAGGGTCTGTGTTCACGATCCGAACGCCCTCGGCGACCAGCGCGCCGAGCGCCGAGTTTCGAGGCCCCGCAGCGCACGGGCGTATCGCCCTCTCGCAGGGAGCGGTCGCGGCCAGCGGCGAGCAGCACGTCTTCGCAGAGATCCGCGTCGGCGCAGAGCGCGGGGGCGCTGTCGCGGCGCCGAGGCCCGTGGCCATGGCGGTCGTGCTCGACATCTCCGGCAGCATGTCCGGCGAGAAGATCGAGCAGGCGAAGCGCTCAGTGTTGGGCCTCGTCGAGCGGATGCGAGCCACGGACCAGATCGCGCTCGTCACCTACTCGGATACCGCGCGGGTCATTCAGCCGCTCGCGCCCGTCGCGCAGGTCCGCGACTCGCTCCGCATGACGATCCCGACCATTCAAATCGAAGGCGGAACCAACATTCCCGCGGGCCTCGCGACCGGAGCCAACACGCTCGCGTTCGCGGCGACCGGACTCGTCCGCCGCATCGTGCTGGTGAGCGACGGACAGGACACTTCGGGTCGTCCGCTCGACGGGGTTCGCGCCGAAGTGCGCGGACGCGCGGACCAGGGCATCACGGTCTCGACGCTCGGCATCGGCACGGACTACTCCGAGCCGTACATGACGGCGCTCGCAGACTCGGGCCGCGGCAACTACGAGTTTCTCCGCACAGGCTCCGAGCTCGCGAACTTTCTCACGCGCGAGCTCGAGCAGGCCAACAACACCACCGTCGAACGAGCGGTCGCCGAGGTCACCCTCCCCGCGGGCTGGCGCTTGGACCGCGCGATCGGCTCCGAAGCGGTCGGCCGCACCGGCACGATCTCCCTGCCGATCGGCTCGCTCTTCGCCGGCGACGAGCGCCGGGTCGTGCTCGACATGGTCGTCCCGGCCAGCGTTCAGGGCGCTCAGTACTCCGTCGGATTCCGCGCCAACTGGCACGCGGTCGCGCAGCAACAAGACGTTCGCGTCGGCGACGGACAGCTCGCGGTCCGCGTGGTCGCGACCGAAGGAGAGGCGATCGCGTCTCGAGACATGACCGTCTTCGCCGAGAGCCAGAGCGCCGTGCTCGCGCTCCGTCAGCGCGAGGCCGTCGAGGCGTGGCGTTCGGGCGACGTCGCCCGCGCGCAGTCCATCGCGACGTCGAACATCGCAGCGCTGAACTCGCTGCAGGCCGCTGCCCCGACCGCCGCTCCTGCGCTCCTGCGCCAGGCCCGGGCGTACGCCTCGGACAACGCGGCGTTCGGCTCGATGTCGGCCGCGTCCGAGTCCGGTCGCGCGTTCGGGCTCTCTTCCAACGCCGGGCATCGCCGCGCCGCGATGCGCGCCGCTGCCTACTGATTCGCGCGCTGCGAGGAGATCACCATGAGACCCATCGCAACAGTCATCGTCCTGGGACTCGCGCTCGCGGCGCTCCCGTCGATCGGCGCGCTTGACGCGCTGTCGGGCGGAGCGCTCACCCTTTCGATCGGAGTGCTCGCCGCCGTCGTCACCTCCGGTCGCGGCGCGCTCTCGATCGCGCTCGGCGCGCTCGGCGCCCTCGCGTACACCTACCTCGCGCGCAGCGCTCCGGAGCTCGCGGCGGCGGTCTTCATCGCGAGCGCGCACGGAGCTCGCGCGCTTCGCGGACGCAACACGGCGTTGCGTGGTGCGCAAACCCTCGCCTCGCTCGTCGCGGGCCTCGGCGCGGGCTATGTGCTCTCGCGCTACGCTGGCGCCGACGCCGGCGTGCTCGCGGCGGCCGCGCTCGTCGCGGGGCTGCTCGCGGCGGCGCCGTTGGCGATCCCCGCAGACGACCCTGTCACCTTCGCCCTCGCGGGGCTCGCCTCCGAGAGCGACGAGCCGACGCGATCGATGCTCCTGCGCGCGGTGGCCGTTCGTCGTCGCGTCGACGCAGCGACGATCGAGGTCCTTCCGCGCAAGGTGACCGAGCAGCTCGAGTCGGCGTGGGGCGCGCTCGTCGAGACCGCTCGCGCCAGGGCGACGGCGCGAACCGCCGCGGCGCTGTTGCTCGACAAGCGCATCGCTCGATTCATCGAGGTGCTCGAGCGGATCTACACGGCCGCCGAAGAGCGCGCGGCGCGCGCCGCGGGACTCGACGAGCGGGCGCTGCTCGAAGCGAAGAGCGAGGGCGACCGCCTCGAGGCCGAGGTGAGCGCGCTGATCGACGTGAGCACGAGCGTTCGGGTCGACAGCGACTCGACGAGCGCTAAAACCCCTGCCCCCGTCGTCAAGGCAGAGCCCATCGCGTCAGCGCCTGCGACGGAAGCGGCTTCACCCAAGGCCGCGTCCAGCGAAGAGCCGGCGACGAGCTCGGTGAGCGCGTCGGCGACGCTCGCGAATTGACCTTCGTGCGCTACTTGCCGAGCTCGGGGATCGTGAACCCGTTGCTCGTGAGCAGTCCGCGCATCTCGCCCTTGTTGACGGCCTTCATATAGGCCTCCTTCGGGTCGACCAGGCCTCGCTTGCAGAGCTCGAGCAGCGAGTCGTTCATCGTCTGCATGCCGACGTTGCGAGAGGTCTGCATGATGCCGGGGAGCTGAAAGGTCTTTCCTTCGCGGATGAGGTTGGCGACCGCGGGCGTTCCGATGAGCACTTCGTATGCTGCGACGCGCCCGCCGCCGATCTTCTTGCAGAGCACCTGCGCGATCACGCCCTTGAGCGACTCGCTGAGCATCGTGCGGATCTGCGCCTGTCGATCCGCGGGAAACTGGTCGATGATGCGGTCGACCGTCGAGGGCGCCGTGGTCGTGTGGAGCGTTCCGAAGACGAGGTGTCCCGTCTCGGCGGTCTCGATCGCGATCGAGATCGTCTCGAGGTCTCGCATTTCGCCGACGAGCACGATGTCGGGATCCTCGCGGAGCGCGGCGCGAAGCGCGTCCTTGAAAGAGTCCGTGTGCATGCGCACCTCGCGCTGATTCACGAGGCAGAGCTTGTTGTCGTGCACGAACTCGATCGGGTCTTCGATCGTGATGATGTGGTCTTCGCGGGTCTGGTTGACCACGTCGATCAGCGTCGCGAGCGTGGTGCTCTTTCCCGAGCCGGTGGGTCCGGTCACGACGACCAGCCCCTTGGTCAGGTTGCACAGATCGAGGACGGGCCTCGGCAACCCGAGCTTTTCGGGCGACAAAATCTCGAAGGGAATCTTTCGAAACACCGCGCCGATTCCGCGACGGTCCATGAACGCGTTGCCACGAAAGCGGCAGAGGCCTTCGATCTCGTACGCCCAGTCGGTGTCGCGGCGTCGATCGAACTCCTCGCGGTTCTTCGGCGGCATGAGCTGAAAGAGCATCGACTTCAGCTTGTCGTGCTCGAGCATCATGGTCTCTTCGAGGAGCTGAATCTCGCCGTGCAGCCGCAGCTTCGGATAGTTGCCGCACGACAAGTGCAAGTCCGACCCGTTGAGCGCGGACAGCATCCGAAGCCATCGATCGACGCCGATCGGGCCGAAGTCCTGCCCTGCGAGCGAAGAGGCCGCGGCGCGTTTGGCGCCGTGATCGTCCTGCGCGGCGGCGTGTGGCTGGGCGTGCGGCGCCGCGGGCGGAGCGTCGATGACCCCCACGGCCGCGGGCCGAATCTGCCCTCTCGTCTGCGCATTGGGCACTGGCGCCGGCGCTGCTGCTGCAACGGGGGCAGGCGCTGATCCGCCAGGCATGATCGTCACCTGCCACGCGCCGGGCGTGGGCACGACGTCGACCGTTACCAGCTGCCCCGTTTCGTCGAAGGAAAACCGCGACGGTCGCCCCACGCGCAAGTCCGCGAGCGCCTCTGGCGGCGCTGCCTCTTGCACGATCGAGACGAGCTGGGCGTGGTCGATCGGCGTGTTCGACGCGCGATCGCCGGTCGCAAATCGGGCGGTTACGGGCGCGCCAGAGGCGAGCACCAGAGATTGAGCTTCGTATCGCAGCAGGTGCTGCACGTACACGCTGAGCCGCTTCACGTCGGACCGTACGGTACCGTGAAGTCGTCGCCCATCGCGAGCGCTTCTTCCACGGTCAGCACGTGCAACGGTCGCCAAGATCGTTCAGGTCGCCATTCGTCCGCAGAGCTGCCATACAATGCGAAGCGAGCGTGAAGGATCCCGGGGTCGACCGCGGCATCGACAACATCATCCGCAACTACCTGCGCGTCGTCGCGGGCGAGCGGGTGGCCGTGCTGCACTGGAAGGCGCCCGAGCTTGTGACGTTGTTCGACGATGCGATCGTTCGGCAAGGCGCCGCGACGGTCCGCGTCGATCTGGGCGGGCGCGGTTCGATTCCGCCTGGATCGAGCGCGACGATCGGCGGTCAGCTCCGCGGCTGTGCGGCGTCGCTGCTCGTGGCCGCGCAGGAGTGCCCCATGTCGTTGTCGTACGCGACGCGCGAGGCCGTGCGCTCGGCAGGGACACGACACCTGCACCTCGCGGGGCTCGATTCTCGGGTGCTCGCGCAGAGCGCCCGAGCAGAGCCAGCCCTGCTCGAGCTCATCGGCACGCGGGTCGTCGACATGATCAGCGCGGCGGGCTCGGTCACGGTCACCTCGGAGAGCGGCACGTCTCTCGAAGTGCGCTGCGGCAAGGGCGCGCCCCTCATCATCAGCACCGGCTGCCCGACCGCGGGAAACTCCGAGAATATCCCGGCGGGCTTCGTCTATTGGAACCCGAGCGACGTGCGCGGGACGTTCATCGCGGACCGCGGCCTCGCCTTGAGCGGCGTGCGAATCGCCACGCGCCGCGCGCCCATCAAGCTGGTGATCGAGGCGTCGCGGGTGCGCGAGTACGACTGCAGCGACGCCGAGACGTGCGCGAAGCTCGACGAGTACTTTCTGTCGCACGCCAACGCCGCGCGCGTGGGGACCCTGGTTTTTCCCACGAATTATCTCGTGCGCTCGGAGATCGGCGTGCACGCGCAGGACGAGCTGGCGCCAGGCCTCAACGTCAACCTCGGCTTCTCGCACTCGGCGGTCACCCGCGCTGCGTGGGACGCTCCGGTGCAAGCGCGGCTGCTCGCGAGAAAGCTCTCGGTCCGCGCCGGCGACCGCGCGCTCGTCGAGGCGGGCCGTCACGCTGACGCGCTCGTCGAAGGCGTCTCACCGTTTCGCTGAGCGATCGGACAACCGCGCGACCATCGGCCGACGGGAGCTGCGATTCAACGCGCGCAGCTCGTCGCGCGAAACACCGCTGTCTGATGTACCCGCGGCCGTCGTGCACGTACGCGATCGCCTCTCCCTGCACCTCCGCCGCCGCAGGAACCTCCGCGCGCATCGCCCGGCTCAGATCGACCAACGTCGCGCCGCTCGCGCCCCGCAGCTCCCACGCGCTCGCGTAGGTCCGCACGATGATCGATCGATCGCAGGGATGCATGTCCGCGCCGGTCACCAGGGCGCCGTTGAAATTCGCGATCGTCCCGTGCTCGCTCGCCATCACCGCGCCGCCCATCGCCGCAGAGACGTCCACCGTCACCACGCGGAGCGTCGCCGACGAGGCCTTCTCGATCAGCAGCGCCGTGCGCCCGTCGGCGCGATCGACGACGATCGCCTCGCAGTTCATGGCGCCGCTCGGATAGCGCACACGAAATCGAGTCGCCTCGAGGCTGCCCATCGCTTGCAGCATCGAAGGCTCGCGAACTCGGTACAGATCCACGCTCGTCCGAGTGGACGGGTTGTCACCGACGTCTCCGATCACGATGCACGAACCCCCGCCGACCGGACAGGGCGCGACGGCGATGTCCTCCCAGTCTGCCGCGGACGCTCCTGTGATCGCGTACTCGCCGACGACCGCTCCGTCCGGGCCGATCGCGAAGAGCCGCGCTGAGTCGCCCGAGTCGTTGTGCGCCCAGTAGATCCCCGGATGGACAGCGCTCGCCGCGAGCCCCGACAGCTCGTTGATCACGTTGGGGCGACGCCCCGAGAACACAGGTTCGGCGTAGCGCGCGCAGCGTCCGCATCCCATCACCATGGCGTCGCCGTCGCGGGCGTCCACGACCTGCGCGTCGGGTTGCACTCGAACATCGCCCGTCTCGACGTCGCTCCGCGCCGCGGCGTCAGCAGACGGCGCCGGCGCAACGCAGCCGCTGAGCGTCACTCCCAACACGATCCATCCATTGCGCATCGTCACTCGTCCCATTGCTACCAGAGTTGCGCTCGCGCCGCGCTGGCCCGGTGAGATACGCTGGCAGCGTGTCAACTGCTCGATCCAGACGCACGATCACGACCCTGGCAGTCCTCGCGCTGAGCCTCGCGGGTTGTCCCAAGCGCAGCGGCGGCTCGAAGCCGCGCGTCGCTGTGTCGATCTTTCCTCTTTATGATGCCGCGCGACGGGTCGCGGGCGATCGGCTCGACGTCGTGCTCGTGTTGCCGCCGGGCCGAAGCGAGCACAGCTACGACCCCACGCCGCGAGAGATGACTCGCATCGCGGGATCGCAGCTCGCGCTCAGCGTCGGGCTCGGGATGGACGAGTGGCTCTCGCGCATCGTTCGCAACACGGGCAGCGAGGTGCGCGTCGTCGAGATCGGACCTTCGCTCGACCCGCGCGCGATGACCCACGAAGAGGTCGGCGAAGAAGCGGCGGACGAGGCGAGAGAGGCGCAGAGCGACGGCGGACACGAAGAAGAGCACCACCACGGCCCCAAGGACCCCCATTTCTGGCTCGACCCAACGCGTATGGCGCGCGCGGCGGACATCATGGCGCGGGAGTTTTCGCGGATCGACCCGCAAGGCGCCGCGAGCTTCGAGCAGCGGAGAGCGCAGTTCGGGCGCGAGATGACCACCCTCGACACACAAATTCGAGCGAGGTCCGAGCGCTGGAGCAAGCGCACGATCGTGACGTTTCACGGGTCGATGGGCTACTACGCCGAGCGCTATCGCTTGACGATCGCCGCGGTGATCGAGCCGTTTCCAGGGCGCGAGCCGACGGCGCGGTACATCACCGAGGTGCTCGCCGCCGTGCAGCGCTCTCACGCAGCGGCGCTCTTCAGCGAGCCGCAGCTCGACCGGCACCCAGCGGAAGTGATCGCCGAGCAGGCCCGGCTCCCGCTCTTCGAAGTGGACCCCGTCGGCGGAACTCCAGGCCGCGACAGCTACGAGCGACTGCTCCTGTCGAACACCGACGCCTTCGAGCGCGCGCTTCGCTGAGCGCACCTGCGACAGACGCACTTCGCGTACACTGGCGCTCGGTCCTCGAGCATGACAGACGCCCCCGAACGCGAGAGCCGCACGCCCAGATCGGTCGTGCCCGCTCCCCCCTACGCCGGACCGCGACACTTCACGCTCCCCGACGAAGCGATGAAGCGCGTGCTCGTCGCGGACCGCGTGACCGTCGAGCTCAGCGGCAAGCGCATCCTCGACGAGGTGTCCTTCTGGATTCCAAAGGGTGAGTTTCTCTGTCTCTGCGGGCCCAACGGCGCGGGAAAGAGCACGTTTCTCAAGACCGTGCTCGGCATCGTTCGTCCGGTCTCTGGCTCGGTCGAGATCCTCGGCGAGCCCGCGGGGACGGCGAACAAGGCGGTGGGCTACGTCCCGCAGCGCAAGACGTTCGACCATGATTTTCCCGCGACGGCGCTCGAGCTCATCGTGGCCAACCTTCGGGGCTCGTGGCCGCTGCGGGTCACGCCGCAAGAGCGCGATCGGGCCCGCGCCGTGCTCCGTCGAGTCGGAGGCGAGAAGCTCGTCGACAAGCCGCTGGCTGGGTTGTCGGGAGGCGAGACGCAGCGGGTATTCCTCGCGCGCGCGCTGGTCAACGACCCCGCGCTGGTCATCCTCGACGAGCCCACCGCTGGCGTCGACGTCCGTGGACGGCAAGAGTTTCTCGACATCCTCGCGGAGATCTCCGCGAGCGACGAGCTCGCAGCGATCCTGGTGACCCACAACCCCGCGGCGATCGCTCGATGCGCAGAGCGCGTCGTCTACATCGACGGAAGGCTCATCGCCTGGGGATTGCCCAACGAGCTGCTCGGCCAGGACTCTCTGTCCGCCATCGCGTTCTCGATGAAGGACGCCAACGCATCCCTCCCTGCGGACGAAGACTGACCTCGGGTCATACAGTGAATATACTGACATTTTTCACTGAGCCGTTTGTGCAGCCGTTCATGCAGCGCGCGGTGATCGCCGGCATGGTCGTCGGCGGGCTGTGCGCGATGCTCGGCGTGTTCGTGGTGCAGCGCGGGCTGTCGTTCATCGGCGACGGCCTGGCGCACGCGGCCTTCGGGGGCATCGCGCTCGGCCTGCTGCTCGGCGCATCGGTGAGCAGCGCCACGTGGATCGCGCTCCCCTTCACGGTGCTCGTCTCGCTCGGAATCGCCTTCGTGCTCCGCCGCGGAAAGCTCCGAGGCGACGTCGCCACCGGCGTCTTCTTCGCCGTGTCCTTTGCGCTCGGCGTGCTGTTTCTGGGACTCAGGCCGGTCACCGCACAGCCGGTCAACGTCGAGACCGTGCTGTTCGGAAGCATCCTCGCCGTCGGATCGACGGACCTGCTCATCGTGCTCGGGGTGTGCGCGCTCGTCGCGATCGTGATTCTCGCGACGTGGACGCGCCTTGCGTACGCGACGTTCGACCCCGAGCTCGCCAGGCTCTCGGGCGTAAAGGTCGAGCTGCTCGACTACATGCTCCTCGCCCTGACCGCGGTCGTCATCGTCGTCGCGGTCAAGACCGTGGGCATCGCGCTGGTCAGCTCGTTCGTGGTCATCCCTGCAGCGACCGCTCGCATGCTCGGCCGCTCGCTGCATCGCGTCGCGCTCTACGCAGTGGCCATCGGCGTCGGCGGCGCCGCGCTGGGCCTCTTGCTCAGCTACCACCTCAACGTCGCCAGCGGCGCGACGATCATCCTCACCCTCGGCGCAGGCTTCGGCCTCGCCCTCGCCCTACGCAAGCGCTGAAATCCGATGAGCGACACAACCCAAACGTACTCCGCGCGACCCACCACCGCGCTCCGCGCTCGCGTGCGGTCACGAACGCAGCTGCGATACCGAGACGGCGCGGCGGCTGGCGAAGACCTCCCCGCGCACGTTCGTGCCGGATCCGCGATGGCCGTGACCGCGAGCCGCATCGCGATCGTCCAGGACGACACCAACGCTGTGGCGATCCTGGACCGCGCCTCGATGGCCGTGACCGCGCTGCTTCTGCCGCGCGGCGAAGGCGGCGCGCGGATGTTCGGCGAAGACCGAGCCAACAAGCAGCACAAGCTCGACCTCGAGGCCTGCGTCCACCTCGCGGACCGCGGGATGATGCTGGCGTTTGGATCGGGGTCGAAGTCGGCGCGCGAGCGCGTCGTGTGGGTCGAGGACATCGACGGCCAGCCGCGCGCGAAGGTGTGCGATGCGACCGCGCTCTACCGAGCCTTTCGCGAAGACACGCGGTTCTCGGGCAGCGAGCTCAACATCGAGGGCGTCGCGCGCGTCGGCGACCACCTGCGCTTCTTTCAGCGCGGAAACGGCGCGCAAAACGGCGCGCTCACCCCGGTCGACGCCACCGCGGACCTGCCGATCGACCGCGTGCTCGCGGCCCTCACGAACCCCTCGACCAAGCTCGCGCTCGAGAAGGTCAAGCGCTTCTCGCTCGGCGCGATCGACGGTGTTCGGCTCACGTTCACCGACGCGTGGAGCGACGGCGACGAGCCCGTGTGGTTTCTCGCCGCCGCCGAGGACTCGCCGGACACCTACCGCGATGGCGCTGTCGCGGGCTCGGCGCTCGGGTGGATCGACGGCGCAGGCGACGGCTACTGGTGCGCGATCGAGGCGGAAGACGGAAGCGCGTTTCGCGACAAGGCCGAGGGGCTCTCGCTCGATCCCGCGAGGCCCGAGCGAGCCTGGATCGTCGTGGACAAAGACGACACGACCGCCCCGTGCGAGCTGTGCGAGCTCGCGCTCGAGCGGCGATAGGGCCCTTCGTCACAGCGAGCTCGGTCGAGCGCGAGCCTCGTCGGGTTGCGCTATCCTCACCCCCGCCATGAAGACCGAATACGACATCACTGGGATGAGCTGCCAGCACTGCGTCGGCGCGGTGAAAGGGGCGCTCGAAAAGATCAACGGAGTGAAGAAAGCCGATGTGACCGTGGGTCATGCGACGATCGAGAGCGAGCGCGCGCTCACCCGCGACGAGGTCGACAAGGCGCTCGACGAAGAGGGCTATCGCGTCGCGAATTGACGGCGTATCCAGCTCGGCATCGAT
>LNEO01000255.1 GCA_001465015.1 Deltaproteobacteria bacterium Ga0077539
ACGGTGGTCGCGCGAAGCGCACCTTCCGCCGTGAGTCTTCGAACGGCGCCCAGCACGGGGTTTGTTAACCCCGTGCGAGATCCCCCTCTTTTCAAGTGTACCCGCTGCCCGTCGCCCGTTGCCCGTTGCCCGTTGCCCGTCGCCCGTTGCCCGCCGCCCGTTGCCCGTTGCCCGTTGCCCGTCGCTCGCCGCCCGTTGCCCGCTGCCCGGTCGCGCCGCGTCGCTCAACCCTTCACGACGTGCACGCTGAACAGGTGCGTCTTGCACGCGCCCCACATCCGCAGCCGCAGCGGCAGGTCGTGCTCGGTCGCGCGCGAGGCCGTGATGTCTCCGAGGTCGATCACGTGCCGCCAGCCGAAGGACTGCAGCAGCTCGGTCACGATGCCCTTGGCGCTCGCGTCGTCGCCGGACACGAACGCGTCGTGCTGCCCGTCCGCGAGCTGCCGCGGATCCACCATCAACGGCGCCATGGCGTTGAACGCCTTCACCACGCGCGTCGAGCAACCCGCCGAACGTCCCGATCTGCGCCCGGGCGCCAGCGTTGCTCGCTTGCTGCCACTCTTGGGCCTTGGCGTTGTCCTTGGTGCGTGAGCCCATCGTCACGTCGTGTCCGAGCGAGAGGAGCTTGTTTGCGAGGGAGGTTCCGACCGTTCCGGTCCCGAGGATTGCGAAGTGAAGCTCGCGAGCGAAGCGCTCGAGCCCGGCGGCTTCTACTACGAGGGCAAGCTCCGTCCGGCTCCGAAGCACGCCACGGATCCTGTGTTTACCGCGGCGGTGTGGGGCTCGCTCGAAGCCGCTCAGCCGAGGGCGTTGGCCCAGCGCGCGACCGCCTCCGCCGCGCCAGCCGCGTAGCCCGCAGCCTCGCCGCGCAGCGACGCCGTCGCGCTCTCGCACGCGCGCAGCCCGTGGTCTGCGCCAGGGACGCTTCTGAACTCGCCGCGCCGCGCGCAGCGGGCGATTCGTTCGTGCTCGCCGCGCGTGGTGATCCAGTCGCACTCGCCCCACAAAGAGAGCAGCGGAGCCGACAGCGCCTCGAGCGGCGCCGCGGTCGGGCACTCGTACACGTCCTTCCAGAAGCGCGGAGGCCTGCCGTCCACGGTGTTCTTCTCCGCGTCGAGCGCCCAGTCGCGCGCATACGCCTCGAGCGCGGGGTGCATGGCGAGCGCTTCGCTCACCGCGCCGCCTCTCATGTGAACGACGCTCGTCAGCGCTTGTTGCGCGCGGACCGCCCGCTCGACCTCGCCCTCGCGCGCGCCGAGCATCGCCATGCGCCTTCGCAAGAGCGCGTCGAGGTACTCGGTCCACGTGTCGATGCCCGAGCCCCACACGCACACGCCTTGCGCGTCGAGACGCTGTGCAGCGATGGGCGCAGACAGTGCTCCGAGCGAGTAGCCGTGGATCAGCCACGGGCCGAGCTCGCGGGTCTCGTCGTTGATTTGTTGTGCCGCCTCGAGGATGTCGTCGCGCTCTTCGAAGAAGCCCTGCGCGTCGCCGTCTCCCTCGCTGTCCCCCAAGCCCCTGCGCTCGACGCGAACGACCGTAAAGCCCGCGCGCGCCAGGTCTTCGACCCATCGTCGCAGGGGGTAGTCCGCGCTCGCGGGCCAGTCGCAGCTGTCCCTTCGGTACCCCGGAAGCGCGAGAATTCTCGCGCGACTCGATTGTGTGTGCTCTGGCTGCGACACGATCACGCGCAAGAGCACGCCGTCGCCGAGGGACGCCTGGGTGTATCGATGGGCCACGCCCGGGGCGCGCTCGCGGGGCCGCTCGTCAATCGCGAGCTCGCGGGGCTCGAGCGTCGTTCCGTCGCGCTCGATCGCGACGCGCACGACGGTGCCGGCGCGAAGGCGCGCGGCCCACCGGCGAAACGTCTGCTCGTCGGTGAAGAGCGTGTCGCCTGCGCTCGAGAGCACGTCGCCGGGGCGGATGTCGGCGCGTCGGGCGGCGGTGTCCTCGGTGACCGACAGCACTCGTACGCCGGCGGGGGACTTGCGAAATTCGAAGCGGATCCCGAGCGCTCCGCGGCGAGTGAGGGTGCGCATGCCCGCAATCGAGCACGACGCGTCACCCCCATGCAATCGCGCTGTGCGCTGGCTCCAACGCGGTCCCCGCGAGCCCCTAAACCCCCCCAGCGACCGCTACGGGCACGTCCAGGCGGCGTTCATCGCGCTGAGCGCTGGGGTCGCGCCGGAGCCCGCGGCGCGCATGCTGACCGTGACGCGGACGAGCTGCGCGGGCGTGACGGCCGCGGCGCGAAAGGCCGCTCCGAGGTCGTACGGGCTGCCGTTGGGCGGCAAGGTGGCGACCGGAACATCCGCCGCCATCGCGAGGGCGCCCATCGTCGCGGCGGTGCGCGCGGTGATGGTCATCACCGTGCCGGCGGGCAGATCCGCGCTGACGGTAAACGACGTCAACCGCGGCGCGGCGCAGGTGGTGTCGAACACGTACGCGAACGAGCCCTCGGGGATCGTCGTGCGACGCACCGAGCCGGTGAAGTCCGAGTACGAGTAGTTCTGGTTCACGCCCATGAGGTTGGTGCTCATCATGGACATCGGGTCGAAGCGCACGAGCGGCGCTCCCGGGCCCCAGTGCGTGAGGAACAACCGTCCGCCGCGGTCGAAGCCGATCCCCGACGGGCCGCGCTGTCCGGGCGTGATGACTCGCGTCACGCGCGCCGCGGGGACGGCGCCCATCGTGTGATCCGCGGCGAGCCAGCTCACGACGCGAGAGTTGTTCTCGTTGATGTCCTCGCCAGCCATGTAGATGCGGCCGTCGGTGCCGGCGGTGATTCCGCGCCCTGCGTAGCCGTCGATCTGCGCGGTGGTGTCGACGCGCGACCAGGTTCCGCCGGTGCCGCCGGCGCCCATTCCGGGGGCGTATCCGAGGGCGTCGCGGCAGTTCCATCCGGCGAACCAGAGGCGTCCGCCGGAGTCCGCGGTGATGCCGTAGCTGTTGGCGCAGCCGCCGCGCATCGCGACGGGAAACGCGATCGCCGCGGACGCCGTCGGCATCGCGGCGGTTGTGTCGATCGACGCGGTCGCGCCGTTGTCGAGCGTTCCGATCCAGAGTCGCCCATCGGCGGTGACCACGGCGCCGTACGGTCGAACAGGAACCATCACGGTCGCGAGCGTCTCGCCCGTGCGCGGATCGACTTTGTAGAACGCGTTGGAGTTGTACCCGCCCACCCAGACATATCCGGCAGGGGCGCGGGCGTCGCCGCGGTCCACGGTGATCGCTCGCAACAGCGCGTTGCTGGGCCCAACGGTGGCGGTCCAGAGCACGCATTCGTCCGCGGGCTGTCCGATCGCGTTGACGTACGCGAGCAGGTTCGTGCGCGACGCGGACGTGTCGATCGTGCCGTTGCCGTTGCGGTCGATGCAGTTCGTGCGAGCACCGGCGATCTTGGTCACCGTCCCCTGCATCGCGAAGCCGCGGTTGGCCACGTACACGTCGCCGTTGCCGTCGATCGCGACGCGCGAGGCCATGTTGCAGTTGTTGTTGTGGCAGCAGGCGCCGGGGCACTCACCGGCGCTGATTCCGACGCGGTATTTCGCGATCTCGGTGGGCGGGTTGGTGTTGGCGTCCCACTTCGAGACCGTGCTCTCGGCGGTGTTCACGATCCAGAAGAAGTCGCTCGTGCTCGTCGTCACCATCCCGTCGGGGACGACGCCCCGCACTGGATCGACGCGCGCTCCGTTGAGCGTCCCCATCGAGAACGGAACGCCCATTCCGCCGACCGTCGCTCGTCGGCACTCGCAGCCGTTGGCGTCGACGCCGTCGCAGTTGTCGAAGCCCGCGTTGCAGCTCGTCAGGCGGCAGCCGCCCATCGTGCACGAGCCCGTTCCGTTAGCAAAATTGCAGGCGTTGCCGCACCTTCCGCAGTGCGTCGCGCTGTTGGCGAGCTCGACCTCGCAGCCGTCCATTCGGTTGCCGTTGCAGTCGCTGAACCCCGCGTTGCAAGTCATGATGCACATGCTGGCGGCGCACGACGCGATGGCGTTGGTGTACGGGCCGCAGACCGTTCCGCACGCGCCGCAGTGGTTGGGGTCGCTCTCGGTCGAGGTGCACGAGCCCATGCAGTTGGTCTGCCCCATGCGACACGAGGGAACGCACATCCCCATGTCACACACGAGCCCTGCGCCGCACGCGTTGCCGCACATCCCGCAGTTGGCCCGGTCGCTCTGCGTGTTCGTGCACATCGCCGGCGTGCCGCACGCGGTCTGTCCCGTCGCGCACGAGAGCTGACACATGCCCATCGCGCAGATCTGCCCCGCTGCGCAGGCGTTGCCGCACATCCCGCAGTTGGCCCGGTCGCTCTGCGTGTTCACGCATTGGCCGCCGCACTCGGTCTGCCCCATCGGGCAGCTCGTCTGGCACGCGCCCATCACGCACACCTGTCCGCTGGGGCACGCGTTGCCGCACATCCCGCAGTTGGTCCGGTCGTTCTGCGTGTCGCGGCACGAGCCCATACAGTTGGTCGTGCCCGCGGCGCACATCGTCGTGCACATGCCCATCGAGCAGACCTGGCCCGCTGCGCAGGCGGTTCCGCACATCCCGCAGTGTTCGCGGTCGCCCTGCGTGCTCACGCAAACGCCGTTGCACAGGGTTTGCCCCGAGGGGCACTCGACGGCGCACATGCCCATGCGACAGACCTGTCCGCCTGGGCACGATCTGCCGCACATTCCGCAGTGATCGCGGTCGGTCTGCGGATCGACGCAGCGACTGCCGCACACGAGCTGGCCGCCGTCGCAGGTCGGAGCGGTTTGAACGTCCACTCCCGAGTCGGGGGTGCCGCCGACGACGGGCGAGCCGCACGCGACGAGGAGAGCGGCTGCGCCAGCGGCGAGCCACCGTTCGAGCGATGATTTCATCCCGAGAGCATCGGTGATTTCACTGAGGAAGGAAAGAATCCATGCTCGTCGAATTCCCTGCGATTCAACGGTAAAACGCGCTCGCTACGTCGATCGGGAGCCGCGAACGATGGCCCGTGAACGGTCGTCAACGAACGTCAACGACCCGCGCTCGGCTCTCTCGGTCGTCGAGGGCCACTGCGCTCACCGCCCACCGTCCGCGTCCGAGCCCGCTGACCGTCGCGGTCGCGCTCGTCACGACTCGATCGAGCACGAACGCGCTCGAGCCTGTGTCCCATCGGTACAGCGCCCACGCGCGCACCGTCGCCGGAGCGCCGTGCGACACCATGACAGCGCCAGCGGCCCCTGTTGCGGTGGGCGGATCGACGATCCCCGTCGCGGTCACGAGCGGCGGCGGCAGCGCGGGGCTGCCGTAGAAATCCCTGCGCAACATGGCCGCGACGCCCATCGTGTCTCGCAGGATCTGCCGCCCCTGAAAGAACACGTTGCCGAGCGCTCCTCGGTCCCGCGCCGCGCGCGTGGCTCGAATTTGTGTGCGTATTTCATCGAGCGTCCACGCGGCGGTCGTCCCGATCTTGGTGATGTCGTTGCCCGCGAAGACATAGGCGCGGCCCATGGTCTGATTGGCCCACCACGGCAACAGCGTGGTGTACGACTGCGCGGTCTGCGTGCTCGGCCAATAGAGCTGCGGCGCGATGTAGTCGACGTGCCCGGCGCGCACCCACGCGAGCGGGTCGCACGCGATGACGTTGTAGGCGTCGAGGCCGACGATCCCCGCGGGCATTCCTGGGCGATAGATGCCGAAGGGCGAGACGCCGAAGCGCGCCGTGGGCCGCGCGGCGCGGACGGCCATCGAGACCTCGCCGATCATGCGGTTGACGTTGTCGCGACGCCACTCCTGGCGGGTGAGCGTGCCTCCGCCCGAGCGATACGCGTTGAACAGCGCGTCGTCGGGAAACGGCGTGCTCATCGAGTCGGGATACGGATAGAAGTAGTCGTCGAAGTGGACTCCATCGACCGCGTAGCGCGTCGCGACGTCGCGCACGACGCGGACGATGTGCGCGCGAACCTCTGATGAACCGGGGTTCATCACGATCGCGTTGTTGTAGGGCACCGCGAACTGCGAGAGCGTGCGCGTGACGCTGTTGGCCGCGGTCGTGAAGCGCGAGTCCGCCGCGCCGCGGTAGGGGTTCATCCACGCGTGCACTTCGATCGCGCGCTGATGGGCGAGGGTGATCAGCACGTCGAGCGGGTCGATCCCCGGGTCTCTGCCTTGCGTTCCTGTGAGAAAGCGCGACCACGGCTCGATCGTCGAGCGGTACACCGCGTCGCTCTCGGGCCGGATCTGAAAGACGATGGCGTTGAGCCCGGTGTTCGCTGCGGTGTCGACGATGGTCTGCAGCTCGTTGCGAAGCTGCGTCGCGTTGAGCGAAGAGGTCGACGGGTAGGTGAGGTTGTAGACCGACGCGACCCACATCGCGCGAAACTCCCGCGGGTGCGAGGCGTCGACGAGCGAGCCTTCGGTGATGCCTCCGTCTGCGCGCGTGTCGCCCTGCGCGTCCGATCGAGCATCCGCAGCGGCATCCCCAGCGGCGTCTCTGGGTGCGTCCTGCGTCTGGACATCGAGCGTGGCGCTGTCCTGTGCGGTCGCGTCCGCGGGGCTCTCTGCGTCGGCGTCGAGCGGCGGGTTCGACGCGTCGAAGACCATCACGTCGTTGTCATGAGAGGCATCGATCGCGCTGTCGCTGCGGGTGTCGAGCGCGGCGTCGAGGTCCATGGTCACGGGCGCGGCGCACGCGCCGAGCGCGGCGAGCGAGAGGACCGAGAGCGATCGGCGAGAGATCACGGGGAGACGATAGCCGATTGTCGTGGGGGTGCGGACGGCTCAGCGAATCGCCTGCATCGATGCTACAGCGACGGCATGGCCATCAACACCCGGCGAATGCGCCCCGTCGTGATCGACGGCGTGCGGTGGCGCTGGCGCGGATTCGACGGGATGTATGGAAACGATCAGCTCGTGGTGATGCGCGAGGATCGCGGGACCGTGGCCTGGTACATCCCTGGAGGGCGCGCGCGCGTGCGTGTTCGGCGCACGCCAAGAGACGAGCTCGATGGCGAGTATTGGGCGCCGGCGCTCGCCGAGCTCAACGAGTTCGGACCGCGGGCGGCGGTGGCGTTGGCGCGTTGGGTCGAGGGGCCCGAGCCCAAGCAACGCGTCGACGCGGCGGTCGCCGAGCCTGCGTTGCCCGAGGGGTGGGCCGCGCTTCGCGCAGAGGGGGCGCGGTGGTTCGACCCCGAGGGCGACGAAGAAGCAGTGCGCGCGGTGATCGAAGAGCGCCTGCAAGAGCCGATGATCGCGCGGTGGCTCGCGGAGCTAGAGAAGACGCTTGGCGCCGCGCTGAGCGAGCGCTTCACGCGAGAGTGCGAAGAGGCGCTCGTCGCTCGCGGCGTCCTCGACGAGTCGTGGCTTCGCCCCGAGACGCGCCGCGTAGGCTATGGATCGACGCATCTTCGAGACGACGCTCCTTGGGGGACGCGAGGGTTGCGAGCGCTGTGGGCGCTGGCGAAGGCCCCGCGTGCGGTGGTCGAGGCCGAGCGACTCGCGCGCGAGTACGAAGCGCGATTTCGAGCGCTCGCGCCGTCCGAGCGACTGGACAGCGAGCCTGCGGCGCTGCGCTGGCTCGTCGTGGATCACCCGAGAATCAAAGAGAACCCCGTGCAATCGAAGGGAACGATCCTCGCGTGGCCCGAGCCCTACAACCGACGTCTCTCGGAAGAAGTGGACATCGCGGTCGACGACATCGTAGCGATGAGCAACGACGCGCTCTCGCGGCCGTTCAACGCGCTTCGCGCCGACTATTCAGCGACGAACGAGCTGCCTTTGGTTCGTATGGCGTGCGAGCAGTGGCGAGCGCATCGCAATTGGTCGATGCTCGTCGAGCGCGGCGCGCGGGTTCGTCCGTCGCTCGAGGGCTCGCGGTTCGCGCACGAGCGATGGGCGGGCAGCGCGTTGGGCGAGCTTCCGTGGGTGACCGAGCCGCTCGCCGCGATCCTTCGCTTGGGGTTCTTGCTGATCGACGCGATGCCCGGACACATGGTGCTCGTGGCCGCGCTCGAGCCGTGAGGGCTCTATTGCGCGGGCATGGCGGTCAGCACCATGGTCAGGTCGAGCTCTTGCGGTCCGCGGCGCGCTCTCAGCCGCACGCTGTGACCGACGCCCGCGGTCGCCGCTTGCCACGCCAGATCGCTGGACGTCACGATGTTGCGGCCATCGAACGAGCGGATGACGTCGCCGGGTTGAAGCCCCGCTGCCGCCGCGGGCCCTTGCGGGTGAACGTCCATCACCATTGCGCCGTGCGTGTCTGGAAGGTCCAGCGATCGCCGAGCGGACTCGGTGACCTCTCGGATCGAGACTCCCATCCACGAGCGAACGACGCGGCCGTGGTCGCGAAGCTGACCGAGGATGGTCCTCACCATGTTGATCGGAATCGCGAAGCCGATGCCCTGCGCCTGGCGGTTGACCGCGGTGTTGATCCCGATGACGTTGCCGCGCGCGTCGAGCAACGGACCTCCCGAGTTGCCCGGGTTGATGCTCGCGTCGGTCTGAATGAACGAGTAGTACCCGGCAGGATCGAGGGGGACATCGCGGCCGGTGCGGCCCTTGGCGCTCACGATTCCGGTCGTGACGGTCTGCGAGAGTCCGTAGGGGTTGCCGATGGCCACGACCCAATCGCCAACGTCGATCGCGTCGCTGTCGCCGAGGGTGATCGGCTGCGTCTGCACGCCGCCTTTGAGGCGCAAGAGCGCCACGTCCGTGCGCGGATCGCGCCCCACGACCGTCGCGGGAACGCGTCTTCCGTCATCGAGCTGCACTTCGATGTACTGCGCGCCCTCGATCACGTGATTGTTGGTTAGGATCTCGTTGTTCTCGATGACGAAGCCTGTGCCCTGCCCGCGGCGCACGCGCTCTTGGGGGTCCATGAAGCCCCACTGCGGCGCGACCAGCTCGACCTGCGCGACGAAGATGCTCACCACGCTCGCCCGCACTCGGCGAACGAGGGGCGCAAACGAAGGAACCATCGTCAGCGCGGCAGGCTGCGCGCTCGTCGGCTGAGCCGCGGGTTGCGCGGGTGGTTGCGTCGGCGTCGGCGGCTGCGCGGTCGCCGGACGCTGCGCGGGTTGGGGTGTCGGAGTTTGTCGGCGAACCGGAGGGTCGCGCTCGTCTGTGGACACCTCGGTCCGGAACCGGCAGCCCGAGGCGAGGGATGCAGCGCCGAGGGCGCTTGCAAAAAGCACCGTGAAAACCGTGGGTTTGAATGAACGCATGGTCTGTCGAGGTCTAGAACTCTCGACCCCGCCCGTCCATTCTCGCCCAGTGGTTCGACGAGCCCGCCTGACCCAGAGCACCGATGGTCTCTGGGACGGAGAGCTACTTCTTGCCGCTCTGGGTGTGCTCGACGACCTTCATCCGCAGGTCGAAGAGGACCTGGTTGACCAGCCGCTCTTCTTCGCCCGAGAGGTTGCCGCGAGTCTTCTCTTGCAGCATCGCGATCGTGTCGATCGTCTGGCGCGCGATGGGAAGATCGACCTTTTCGCCGTCCTCACCCTGGACTTCGCCTAGCGAAACGAGGGCAGAAGTCGCGAGCGACAGGACGAACGTCGTGAAGTCGACCGGGGGCAATGTCTTGCCGTCCGCGACCTCGTCGTACGCGGCGTCGGGGGCTTTGTCGTTTGGGTCTGGCGCCATGGCTCAGCCCTCTTCCTCGTCGTCGTCGTCCTCGTCGTCGTCAGCGTCATCGATGCGCTCGTCCTGGAGCGACATATTGATCAACTCGGACTCGGATTCGACGTCAGTCAGCGCGGCGAGGTGCTTCTCGTAGTCCTCGCGCTTGACCACGCCCGCGCGGATGAAGCGCTCGACCACGCGCTTGTCGAAGTGCATCGGATTGCTGCTCTTGGTGACCATGGAAGGGCGGCGAACCTACACCGCGAAGCTCCCCGGGGCCAACCCCCCCAAAGTGGCGTCGGCTGTTTGTCGTTCATTCCGCTGCAAAACAGAGGGTGGTGTACGCTCCGAGGTCGGCGAAATCAGCGATGGATAGTCTCCTCAAGAATCGGGCTGCGCAGATTGCGCTCGCTCTCGTGCTGGCTGGCGCGCTCGCGGGTGCGCTCGCGGGGCTCGCGACAACGATGGCGATCATGATTGTCGCGGCAGCGGCAGTGGTGGGCGTCGTCCTCACGTCCGCAGAAGGCGCGGGGGCCGAGCTCCGCGCAAGCGAGAGCGCGAAAGAGTTGATGGCGCGCGCGACGAGCGCCGTGCGTCGGGCGGGCGAGGGCGAGCGGCCCAGCCCTCCGGCCGAGCTCTCCGCAGGGGCGGTGCTCCTGTACGAAGAGATCGACCGGGTGGCGGTGCGCGCGACGCAGAGCAAGAGCGTCGAAGGGTTGGGGCCCTCGTTCGCGAGCGCGCTCCGTCGCGTGGCGGCGGGCGAGGCCGCGCCGGCTCTCCCCGAAGGCGTGGCCGAGCGCGAGGCGATCAAGTCCGCGCTCGACGAGCTGGCCGCGCAGGTGGTTCGAAGCAAAGAGCTCGACCGCGAGGCGCAAGAAGCTCGGCGCAAGGCCCAGGACGGCGAGCGCGACGCGCGCGACTCCGTTCGTCGCGTCGAGGAGCTCGAGCGCAAGCTCGCCGAGGCAGACCGCCGACGGGAAGACGCCGAGCGCCGCGCGCAGGACGCGGACAACCGCGGGCGCGATCACGAGCGAAAGCTCTCGGACGCCGAGCGCGACGCGCAGGACGCGCGCCGTCGGCTGCAAGAGTCCGAGCAAAAGGCGCAGGATTTCGAGCGCAAGAGCCGCGACGCAGAGGCGCGCGCGATGACGGCGGAGGCGCGGCTGCGCGACGTCGAGTCGCGCGCGATGGACCTCGACAATCGCTTGCGCGACGCCGAGCAGCGCGCGGCGGCGAAGCCCGCGGGCCTCAGCGACGAAGCGCGGCGCGACCTCGAAGTGGCTGTGTCCGAGACCGAGGCCGAGCTGCAGGGCTCGCTCTCGGCGATGCGCGAGCAGCTCGAGTCGGTCGAGGCGATCAACCGCACGCTGAGGGACATGTCGAGCGGCCTGGCGGAGGTCGCTCGCGGCGTCGAGAAGCTCGCCACCAACGCAGAAGAGTCGTCGAGCTCGATCCTCGAGGTGAGCGCGACCAACCAGGAAGTGGCCGAGAACATCGCCAACCTCGCGCGCTCGGTCGCGCAGACGGTGGCGAGCATCGAGCAGATGACGGCTTCGATCCGCGAGGTCGCGCGCAACGTCGACGGGCTGAGCCTGACCGCTGAAGAGACCAGCTCGAGCATGAACGAGATGGACGTGAGCATCGATCAGGTGCAGTCCAACGCGAACGAGACGGCGCGGTTGTCCGAAGAGGTGTCGCAGGACGCCGAGCGCGGCGCCGAGGCGATCTTGAAGACGATCGGCGAGATCAACCGCATCAAGGAGACCTCGCAGCAGGGCGTCTCGGTGATCTCGTCGCTGGGCTCTCGCATCGAGGCGATCGGACAGATCGTCAACGTGATCGACGACGTGGCCGAGCAGACCAACCTCCTCGCGCTCAACGCCGCGATCATCGCGGCCCAAGCGGGCGAGCACGGAAAGTCCTTCGCGGTGGTCGCCGACGAGATCAAGGACCTCGCCGAGCGCGCCGCGCAGAGCACGAAAGAGATCACGGACCTCATCAAGACGATTCAAGCCGAGTCGAAGAACGCGATCTCCGCCGTCGAGCGCTCTGCGACGATGGTGGATCGCGGCGTCGAGGTGTCCAACGAAGCCGAGCGCGCGCTCAAGAAGATCCTCGAGTCCTCGCGCAAGAGCACCAACATGGTGCGCGCGATCGCTCGGGCGACGGTCGAGCAGGCCAAGGGAAGCAAGCAGGTGACCGACGCGATGGGGCGCATCGCCGAGACGGTGCAGCAGATCGCGGCGGCGACGGCGCAGCAGGCGCGCGGCTCCGAGCAGATCATGAAGAGCGCCGAGCAGATGCGGATGATCACCGAGCACGTCGAGCGCAGCGCGCAGGAGCAGTCGCGCGGCGGACGGCAGATTTCGCAGGCGATCGAGTCGATCGCAGGCGCCGTCAGCCAGCTCAACGACTCGCACAGGACGCAGGTTCGCGCGGGAGACTCGGTGCTCAACATCGCGCAGAAGATCGACGACTCTGCGCGGGTGACCGAGCAGAGCGTCCGCAGGGCGGCGCAGCAGGTCGACAAGGTTCGCCGCGCTGCTCGCGTGAACTGAGCGCGTCGCGCGGGGGCTGAGCGCGGGGGACTCGAGAGGGACGCTATCGCGTCAGCTCGCTGGCGATCGCCTCGATCGTGGCTGGCGAGCAGCCCTCTGCCTTGTTGTTGACCAGGACGAACGCGGGGACGCCGCGCGCCTCGGCCTCGCGCAGGATGTCGACGACCTCGAGGCGCATCCCTCGGTCTTCTTCGACGATCCGGTCGAACGGCGCGAAGGCCTCGCGCTGCGCTTTATATCGTGTGCCTGGTTTCAAGAGCAGTCGCGTCACGATGAAGGGTTGCTCCTCGAGCGGGACGAGCGCGCGCTGGTGGCCGGGCGACGGGACGAAGGACCAGTAGTTGTAGACGTGCGCGACGCCGCGGCTCGAGAGCACCGCGCGGTACTCTTCTGTGAACAGCGCGCGGTCTCTGAGCTCGACGGCGAAGGGCATCTCCCTCGGGAGTTCGGCGAGAAAGTCGTCGAGCGCCTCGGCGAACTCCGCGGGGCGAAGGCGCGCCTCGGGCGGCAACGGAGGAAACTCCAGCAGCACGGGCCCTGTCTTGTGACCGAGCTCGTCGAGCAGCGGCGAGAGCATCTCGTCAGCGAAGCGTGGGACCGAGAGAAAGTCTTCGTTTCGCTCTCCGGCCCGTCGCTTGTCTCTGTGCGCGGTGATGATCGGCGAGACGATCACCTCGGGCGCCTTGGTGCAGAACAAGAAGTCGTCCGGCGTCTGCTCGGCGTACCGCGCGAGGTCTGGGCGAGGGATGGGCGCGTAGTACCCGCGGTCGATTCCCACGGTGCGCAAGAGCGGGTGCTTGCTGTACTCGCGAAGGCCGTCGTAGGCGAGGTCGTGGGCGCTTCGCTTGTGCGGGTAGACGATGCCTCTCCAGCCGGGAAAGCTCCACGAGCTGGTTCCGAAGCGGGTGTTGTTGGTGATCTTCGCGGCGACGGGGCGCCACTGTTCGCGACGACGCTCGATCGCGTCGCGCTCGCGCTGCTCGTCCACGGACAGCGTGAGCTCTGGCGAAAACAGCGATCGCTGAGGCGGCTCGGAGGGCGGTCGAGGCATCGGTCGGTCGACCCGTCGCGAGGCGATCAGCGCCGCTCGGGGTTGGGCGCCATGTCGATGAGCATCCGCGAGTCGGTGACGCGAATGTGGGCGAGGTGGTCGCCGGCGCCCGAGCTTCCTTCGGGGATGAAGAACGAAAACGTCAGGTCGCGACCGCCTTGCGGCTTCGGAGTGAGCATTGGAGTGGCGCCCGTCGTTCGACCGATGATCCCTGTGGTCAACCCCGTCTCGGACCAGAGCGCTCCGTCCCACACGGGGTACGGAAAGTACAAGAGCGCGCCGATCACGCGGGCCATCTCGACGGCGTTGAGCGCGCGCTGCTCGTCTTCGCGTAGCTGGTGAATGCGCTCTGCGCCCGCCAGTCCGAGGGTCACGCGGTCGCGCTCGACCGCGGCCACGACCCACTTCGAGTCGAACCGCACGGCGACGATGTCGACCGACGCGATGCCGCCGACGTCGAGCCTTCGCGGATCTGCGGGGGCTCCGGGCGCTGCGGCGTCGTCTTCTGCGCGCTGCCTCGCGTACGCCTCGGCGATGCGACGGACGCTCTCTTCGAGCGGAGGTCGGTACGCGCTAGCCCGTTGTACGCGCGGGCTGACCGTCGGACGCGCTGCCGGCTGCGGCTCGCTCGGAGCGCTGGGCTTGCACGCGCTGAAGCTGGTCGCGGCGAAGATCGCAGCCAGACGAAGCAAGGAGCGCGACGAGCGGCGAAGTCCCATGGGTGCGGCGCAGAGGGTAGCACTCTGCTGGCGAATCGCGTCTGTGGTTGACCAACGGCGGGTCCGTGCGTAGCAACACCGCTCGTCTGCGGGGGCGTCGACGGAGCTCACAATGCTGTTGGATGAAATCAAGAAGCGCATGATGGCCGCCATGAAGGCGGGAAACGTGGTCGAAAAGGAGGTCCTCCGGACCGCCATCGGCGAGCTCACGAAGACGGGCAAGGACGCGGACGACGCGGCCGTCGTCTCGGTGTTGAAGAAGCTCGTCAGCTCGAACCGCGAGACCATCGGCCTGTCGACGGACGCCTCTCAGAAGGAGACGCTTCAGAAAGAGATCGAGATTCTTCAGGGATTTCTCCCGGCGACGCTCGACGTCGACGCCATCGTCGCCGCGCTCGAGCCGGTCAAGGACGGCATCCGCGCCGCCAAGAACGACGGCCAGGCCTTCGGCGTCGCGTCCAAGCACCTGAAGAGCGTCAACGCCTCCGTCGAAAACGACGACGTCAAGGCTGCGATCGCGCGCGTTCGCGCCTGAGCCAGAGCCACGCCCCGAGCGCTACGAGCGGCGGCGCCACCGCGGTGACCCAGAGCGGCCATCGCGCGGGGCTCCACACGCCCGTCGCGCCGTAGCGGTCGATCACTTCGTACGTGAGCGGCGTGACCGCGCAGAGGGCCCACAAAAACGCGCTGGGCGCGCGGGCTCCGCACGCGAGCGAAGGCAAGAGATACCAGGGGTACAGGGTGGGATTGGTGATCGCGTACCCGACGAGCGCGTCGCGCGCGACGGTCCCGTGCGAGGCCTTCGGGCGCAGCCACTGCGCGAGCACGAGCGCGAGCCCGAGCGCGGTCAACGCGGGGCGGATCAACGCGTCGCTCGTCGAAAAGCGCGCGTAGAGGGCGGTCCAGAGCGGGGAGCCGAAGTTCCAATGCTGAGCGACGAGCGGCAGCGAGCCGGGAAACGCCGCGCCGAGCGCCCACGGGACGCCGATCGTGACCGCGGGAATAGCGGCACACAAAAATGGCCACGACCAGCGCGGGCGCGCCCTCGGCCACAGGGCCACGCACACGAGCACGGGCGTGAGCTTGATCGCCGTGGCCGCCCCGAGCCACAGCGCCGCGCGCCTCCACTGATCGCGCTCGGCCGCGAGGATCGCCCAGAGGACCATCGCGCCGGTGATCGCGTCGAGGTGCGCTCCGACGCCGCCCTCGAAGAGCGCCAGCGGGTGAAGCAGCCACAGGGTGGCGGCGGCGAGCTGCGCGTTGCTCGTGCACGCGCGGGCGAGCGAGCGAGCCGAAGCCGCGGTGACCAGCGCGACGAGGGCCTTCCACGCCCACTGCGCGGCGCTCGGGCCGAAGAGCGCACAAAACGCGAAGAGCGCTTCGGCGAGGGGCGGATAACAGCCCACGACGTCGTGATGATCGAGCGGCAGAGGCCATCGCGACCGCAGCGCCGCGAGCGCGGGCGCGTTGGGCGCGAGCGCGAAGGGGTCTCGGCCCTCGAGCACGACCGCTCCGTCCCAGAGGTAGCGGCTCACGTCCGTGGTCGTGAACGGCGCGCATAGAATCAAGAGCACCCGCGCGGCCACCGCGGCGTAGAGGGTGTTTCGAATTCGTGTGCGCAGCGCCTCTCGCCCGTCGTCTGGCGCCCGCGCGAGCAGCACGAACAGGGCGAGCTGCATCGCCGCGAGCGCGAGGTGCAGCGCGATGTAGGGCCCGGCGCGACCGCCCGCGGGGCGAAGCGCGATCGCGTACACGAGCGCGCTCGACGCCGCGATGGCCCAGGGCAAGAGCTTCATGGCGTGGGGTCGAAGCGCGGACCGAGCGCCGCGCCCGCCATCCACGCGAGGATCTTGCGCGAGGCGCCGATCGTTCCGCGGAGCGTGCCAGAGACCTTGGGTTGTCCGCCGCGTCGCGACCGCCACGCCACGGGAACCTCTCGGATCGCCAACCCCTCGCGCAGCGCTTTGACCTGCATTTCGATGGTCCAACCCCAGGTCTGGTCGCGCATCGAGAGCGCCTCGAGCGCCTCCCGACGGACCGCGCGAAACGGCCCGAGGTCCGTCGTGCGCAGCCCGAACCGCGCGCTCAGCGCCCAGGCTGCGAACGCGCTGCCGTACTGCTGCGTCGCGGTCATCGCGCCCGGTTCGATGCGCGTGCGCGTTCCGATGCAGAGGTCGACCTCGCCTCGCGCGACGGGGCCAGTGACCAGGGCGAGATCCGCCGGGTCGTCGCTTCCGTCCGCCACCATCCAGAGCACCACGCTCGGCGCGATTGGGATCGTCGCGAGCGCGGCGAGCGACGCGTTGCCGTAGCCCGGCGCGTCGCAGCGCAAGACCTCCGCCCCGTACGCGCGGGCGATCTCGCCGGTGCCGTCGCTGCTGCCGTTGTCGACGACGATCACCCTGCGAAGACGCTGGCGCGGCAGCTCGTCGAGGACAGCCCCGATCGTCTCGGCCTCGTCCCGCGCAGGGATGATCAGGTCCACAGGGAGATCTGCCGCTCGCTCGTCACGCACGGGTCCTGTGTGTACGTCAGCCGCTCGAAAACGGGTACGGCCGATCGCCCGAGCGCGAAATCGTCCGCTGAATCTGTGACCATATCCCGCCGTCCGACGTAATCGTGTTCGTGATCACTCGCGTTCGCGCTTCGCTGACGACTCTCTCGCTGGTGTTCGCAGCGCACCTGGCCGACGCTCCGTCAGCGTTCGCTCAGAGCGCGTCGGGGATGCGCGCGCCGCCCCCGCTTGCTCCGAGCGCCGATCCCTACCGAGGCTACGAGGCGCTGTTGCGCGCGGTCGTGCGCGGCCGAGGCGTCGACTACACCGCGCTGCGAGCGCGGATCGGCGAGCTGCGCGCGTTTTGCGAGTGGCTCGCGGCGAACGGGCCCACGGCCACGCCCGCGGCGTTCAACTCTGCGCCCAGTCGCCTCGCGTACTGGCTCAACGCGTACAACGCCACGGTGTTGCGCGCGATCGCCGAGTCGCCGCCGACGATGCGCAACGTGATGCAGGCCGCGCCGAACAGCGGGTTCTTCAGGGCCCGAACGCACCGCGTCGACGGGCGCTCGATCACGCTCGACGCCATCGAGAACCGCGAGGTGCGCGAGCGCTTTCAAGATGCGCGCGTGCACGCCGCGTTGAATTGTGGTGCGCAATCGTGCCCGCCCTTGTCTTCGCAGGCGTTTCGTGCGCGGACGGTGCAGGCGCAGCTCGATCGACTGGCGACCGCGTGGATCAACGGCGGGGCTGTCACGCTCGACGCGAGCGCGCGAGTCTTGCGGGTGTCGTCGCTGTTTCAATGGTTTTCTGCGGACTTCACGAGGGTCCCGGCGGGACGCCCCGCGGTCAGCGGCGGGGCGCAGGGGCCCATGCGCTTCGTGCAGAGCTACGCGGCGCCAGCGCTGCGCGCGTCGATCGAAGCCGCGTGCGGCGTGGATCTCTCGCGCTGTCGCGTCGAGCACGTCGCCTACGACTGGTCGCTCAACGAAGCGCGCTGATGAGGCGGCGATCGGGGATGGTCCTCAATCACTCAGCTGTTCGAGACGAATGGTTGAGTTGTCGAGGACCGTCCCCTCCTTCTCTGCCCGGTGTACAACGGCGCGATGTCTCCTCGGTCGATCGCGCGCCGGCAGCGACGCGCTGCCATGATTTCGTGTGTCGTCATTGCGTCGTTGACGACCCACGCGGGCCTTCGCGCCTTCGCGCAACGCTCCCCGGACGCGGGTACCGCTGCGCCGATCGCCGCTGGCCCTCGCGCGGTGCCTCGACACCTGATGCCGCGCCGTGCGCTCGTCGTGCTGCGCGCAGGGCCGCGTAGGCCGCAGCAGATCGCGCCGATCGGGCCTGCGGGGCAGCCGCCGGTGGCCATGCGCTTCGCGTTCGACGCTGTCCGCCACGAGTACGCGATGGTCCCGACCAGCGCGGCGCTGTCGAAGGACGGAGCGTTTCTCGCGTTCTTGCGCGGCGGCCGTCCCATGGTGCGCCAGCTCGAGACGGGCGCGGAGACCGCGCTCGTGACCGGGCGCATGGGCGACGGCGTGGTGAGCTATTCCGGGTGGTCACCACGCGAGGACTCTGTGGTCTACACGCTCGGAACGCGAGACGGGCTCGATACGCCCGTGCGCCCGCGGATGCCTGCGCCCGAAGGGGTGTACGCCGCTGCTGTGTCGCTCGCGAACAACGCGGCCGCCGGCAGGCCCGCGCGAGCTTCGGTGCGCGCGGATGTGCGACGGCTGACGCTCCCCGAGCAGTCGACGCCCACGTATTGGGCGAGCGATGAAGCCGACACGTTTCTCTACGTTCACCACGTCGCGCAGTACCACGACGAGCTCCGCCGGGTGACCCACGGAAACAACGCTGCGCGCACGGTGTACGCGCTGCGCGGCGGGTTCTGGGGGATCAGCCAGTGGCACGTGCGCGGCAACGCTCTCGTGTTCGTGCACCGTCCGTCGAGCGCGGCGCGCGGGGCGGAGACGATCACGGCGGTGCGGCTCGATGAGCGAGCGCCCGCGCTGCGATCGCTGTCGACGGGCGATGTTCTCAACGCAGGACCCGAGCTGTCCGTCGATGGTTCGCAGGTCTTGTGGCACGCGCAAGACGGGGGGCAGCGCGCGGTGTGGGTGGCGCCGTTCGACGGCAGCGCTCGGGCTCGCGCGATCTATCGTTGCACGAGCGAGTGCTGGGCGCGCTGGGAGTCCAACGCTTCGCTCTTCGTCGTGGACAGCGGGGCGTTGCAGCGCGTGTTCACCGACGGTCGCGCGCCGGTGACGGTGGTCGCGCGCGACGTCGAGCTGGTGATCGTGGCAGGCGGGGCGTGAAGCGAGCGCGCAATACGGGAGCAATCGGGCAATCGGGCCGGGCGACCGGGGACGGTGCTCAATAACTCGAGTATTCGACGAAATACTTGAGTATTTGAGCACCGTCCCCGCGCGCCGCCGCGACCCCTGCGCCGGTCGTCTCGGACGCCGACGATTGATTCCCTGGCCGCGTTGCGAGAGCTTCGCGCACTTCGATGCAACCCGATGAAGAGCACGGTCCGCTTCTGGGGGCGATCATCACGCTGGTCCGCTCGTGGGTGACCGATGTCAGTCCGCGCATCGAGCGGCTCCGCGCCGAGCTCTCTGCGCCGCCCGCGTACGTGCGAGGCCCGCGGCTCGAGGACGATCCTCCCCTGCGCGTGACCGCGGAGTTTTGCCGCAGCCCCACGCGCGACGACAGCGTCGCGGCGGTGTTCGAGAAGAAGCGCCTGACGTTTCGCTGCTCGTGTCCCGCTGCTGGCGTGTGCGTTCACGGCGAGACGCTCGCGGTCGACCTCGCGGCGTGCGCGGAGTTTCGAGGAGAGCTCGACGGAACGCTCCCGCTCCAGTGGACAGCGACCCTCCGCGCGGCGCGCGATCGATGGCGATCGATCGGCCAGGAGCACCGCGCGATCGAACAGTGGCTCGGCCGCGCGCCGTCGAGCGCGAGCGGCTTCGATATCGAGGTCGAGCCCCTGTCGTTTATCGCTGCGTCGCCGTCGATGACCGCGGCGCTGCGACTCGTGGTTCGAAGCCCGCCGCCGAATCGACGCATGCTCGCCGCGCACGAGCTCCCGTCGAGCCCGGTCGATCGACGGCTGCGCGCGGTGCTCCGCGCGTGCGAGCCCGATTGGCAGGGACGAAAGGCGTTTCTTTTGCCACGCGTCGCGAGCGGAACGGTCGTCGAAGAGCTCGCTACACTCGGCGCGAGGCTGAGCAACGGGCCGGCCCTCACGGTGAGCGCGACCGAAGCGCACGTCGCGTTGGGCTACCACGACGCGGAGGATGGCGCGTTGATGCGTCGCACTGGGGTGTCGATCACCCATCCCGTGCTCGCGGCGCGCTGGATGATCGGGGATGCTCCCGCGCCCGCGCGGTCGGTGTTGTTCGACGGCGTCGCGCCGGTGTTGCTCGACACGACGACCGGTCGCATCCATCGCGTCGACCCGCGGACGGACGACGCGATGATGTCTCGCGCGAGCGAAGGTCGTCCGCTCGTGCTCGGGCCCACCGCAAACAAAGCGGCGCTACTTCGCGGGCTGCGCGCGCTGGTGGCGCCGCGCGGGGCCGCGCTGCCATCGGTGGAGTCCATGGGGCTTCCTCCGCGCGAGACGCCCACGTTTGCGTTGGCGATCGACGGCACGACGCTGGATCTTCGCATCGCGCTCCGCGCGAAGTACTCGGTCGACACGGTTACCGTCGCGCCGCCTGGCGTCGTCACGCCGCTCGACGCGGCGGACACTCACCGAGACGTGGACGCAGAGTTGTCGGCGCGAGAGCAGCTCGTCGGATTGGGGTTGCCGTCGGCCGCGGACGGGCTGGGGTGGACGCTCGCGCACGACGAGGCCGCGCGCTTCTGGCTCGAGCTCTTGCCGGCGATCGAGAAGGCGATGCCGGCGCTGGCGATCGAGGTTCCGGCGGCGCTGACGAAGGCGCGCGTGGATCGACGGGTGTTTTCGCGGATCCGAGTGACGTACGAGAAGGACTGGTTCGATGTGACGTCGAAGTTCTCGGTGGACGACGCGATGGACGTCGAGTTCGACAAGCTGCGCGAGGCGGTGCTCGGACGACGGCGCTTCGTCGCGCTGCGGGACGGAACGCTCGCTCGGATCACCGACGCAGTGGCCAACGACGTCGAAGAGCTGCTCGAGGTGCTCGGCGCGCAGGGCGCGCGGGAGGGGCGCGGCACCGTGGCGCGCTACGGATTGGGCGCGATCGAGCGTCTGGCGGATCGAGAGGGAGTGCTGCTCGACGTCGCGGCGCAGAAGCTTCGAGAGACCTTTCGAGCGGTGACGGTGAGCCCGTCGCCTCGACTGCCCAAAGACCTTCGGGCGCAGCTTCGCCCCTATCAATTGACGGCGGTCGCGTGGCTCGAGTTCTTGGAGAAGCTGCGGTGCGGGGGAGTCCTCGCCGACGACATGGGCTTGGGAAAGACCCTCGTGACGCTCGCGTGGCTCGCGGCGATGAAAGAGCGCGCTGGCCCGAGCCCCTCATTGGTGATCGCGCCAGCGTCGGTGTTGGTCAACTGGCAGCGAGAAGCCAGTCGGTTCACGCCTTCGCTCGAAGTGTCGGTGCTTCACGGCGTGAGCCGCTGGCAGACGATCGAAGAGCTCACCAAGAAGCGCTCGACCGTCGATGTAGCAGTGACGAGCTACGGACTTTTGCGACGAGACATCGACGCGCTGCGATCGATCCGTTGGCGCGCCGCGATCTTCGATGAAGCGCAGTTCGTGAAGAACGCGGACACGACCAGCGCCGAGTGCGCGCGATTGCTCACGGCGGACACGCGCCTCGCGCTTACGGGAACGCCTGTCGAGAATCACCTCGGCGAGCTTTGGTCGATCGTGGACCTGGTGCTTCCGGGGATGCTCGGGACGCAGCGGTCGTTCGAGCAGCGGTATCGCACGGACGTCGACGACTCGGAGAAGGCTGTCGCGAGCGTGAACAACGTCGAGCGACTGCGGGGGGTCATCCGTCCGTTCATGCTGCGCCGAACGAAGCGCGAGGTCCTCACCGAGCTGCCTGCGAAGCAGGAGATCGACCGCGTCGTCGCGATGACGAAGAAGCAGCGAGCGCTCTACGACAAGCTCGCGGCGGTCGTCCGAGAAGAAGTCCGACAAGCGGTCGCCGAGCGTGGCATCGAGCGATCGGCGCTCAACGTGCTGACGGCGCTTCTGCGACTGCGGCAGCTCTCGTGCGACCCCCGTCTGCTCAGCGATCGGGTGAGCGCGAAGGAGTCAGGCAAGCGCGAGGCGTTTCTGGAGTTGGTGCGGGGGCTGCGCGACGAGGGGCGACGAGCGCTGGTGTTTTCGCAGTTTGTTTCGCTGTTGACGCTGTGGCGCAAGGACCTCGATCGAGAGCGGATTCGCTACGAGTACCTCGACGGGAGCACCACGGATCGCGCCGAGCGCGTGACGCGCTTTCAAGAAGGGGACGCGACGCTGTTCTTGATTTCGCTGAAGGCAGGAGGGACCGGGCTCAACCTCACCGCCGCCGACACCGTGATTCACATCGACCCGTGGTGGAACCCCGCTGTCGAAGAGCAAGCGACGGACCGCGCCTACCGCATGGGCCAGCAGCGCAAGGTGACGGTGTACCGATTGATCGCCGAGGGGACGGTCGAAGAGAAGATCCAGCGGTTGAAGCAGCACAAGCGCGCGATCGCCGAAGCCGTCGTGCAAGAGACTCCCGGCGCGCTGCGAGGGCTGACCGAAGAGGACATCGCGTTGCTCTTGAGCGAGAGCGAGGGTGACGCCAGCGACGACGGTGAGGCGAGTGACGACGGTGATGGCAGCGACGAGGTCGAAGCGCGCGGGGCGGTGAGCGGAGGGCGCGGGGACGGTCCTCGATAACTCAACGATTCGGATGAATCATTGAGTTATCGAGGACCGTTCCCGTGCCGTCCCGCTCGAGGACCGTCGCCGTGCCGCCTTGGTCCCGGCGCTGTCTTCGGGAGAATAGTTGAGTTATTGAGGACCGTCCCCACGCCGCCCGGAGCTCGGTCGCGCCGGCGATGACCCGCGCGGTTCGCAGCGCGGGTAACCCTTCCGACAGGGCGTCGCGATGTCGAAGGGTCTCCCGCGATAACGGCTCCGCCTTCGGTTGGCGACACGCGCCCGAGTGAGCTCGTGGCGTGTCTTCTTCCAACCTTAGGCTCCGCTCGAAGCAGGGAACCGGATTTCGGTTCAAAAATGCACATCCGCAGGAAAATCAGTAGCGGCGTCAACACCCAAGCGGCAACACGCTCGCCTCACGGCCAGAG